>NZ_JBEEVJ010000001.1:0-567460 GCF_040139785.1 Proteus genomosp. 6
GAACTCAGAAGTGAAACGTTGTAGCGCCGATGGTAGTGTGGGGTCTCCCCATGTGAGAGTAGGGAACTGCCAGGCATTAAATAAGACGAGAAAGCCAACCCAATGGGTTGGCTTTTTTGCGTTTGGGGTTTTTAAAAAGATCAAAAATCAGTGAATTTTAAATATTATTCTAAATTCTGAATATAAAAATGCCCTAAATTAGGGCATTTTTTATGATCTTTTAACAAAAGTTATGACGAGAAAATGCAGCGAGTACTGTTCTTTCTGAAATTTCTAAATAGTCTTCCATTGTTGTTGCGGCTTCTTGTGCTTTTCCATCCATCAACAGCATTAAAATCTGTTCATTTTTTTCAATATAAGGTGCGTGTAGTAATTGAGGATCATTGAGTAAGCCAAATGCTAAACGTAATTCAGCTAGAATAAGTTGGTATTGTTTAAACAGTCTAGGGCTATCTGAAAGCTCAACAATCGCGGTATGAAAGTGCATATTGCAGGTTCCTACACCGTTCCAATCTTGTTGTTCTTGAAAAATTTTTGCTTGATTAACACTATCTTGCATTCTAACAATAGCGGGATGCATGGGATAAGAATGTCGTAGAGCATCACATTCAATTAATCGTCTTACACGATAAATATCCATGATACTTGCCATATCTGGTACAGAAACAAAAACACCACGATTAGGTTTATAAGTCAAAAGCCCTTCTTGGGTAAGAACGCGGAAAACCTCTCTTAAAGTATTACGCGATATTTCTAGCGTTTCACTTAATGCAGTTTCTGACAATCTTTCGCCAGGAGGTAATTCTCCAATAGTGATTTTTTGCCGAATAATATTTGCAACTTTTTGAGAAAGAATTTGTGGAGATGTTTTTTTCTGCATTATCTTCTGCTATTAGCTTAATAGAAGCGTCTATTCTATCAGTGTGTTTTGTAATATATAACCTCTATTATGCCACTCTGTCGTACTTCTCACTGTATCGAATATAACTTTCTATTTATTTCCATCAAAAAAAATTAATTTTTCCTTACGATATTTTAGTGATTAAACATATTTTTCCTTCTATATTAGCGCACTATTTTTGTGCATTTGATCTTTTTATGCCTCATTTAAGTGCATATTCATGACTAATTAACGAGTCATAATTGTCAATAAAATGTTAAAAATGCGATCTTGTTTGCACTTTTATCATCCCATATTTAAATCTATTTGCTTATTTATTCATCTATTATTATTAATTGTTCAACAATCTAATATCAGGTGATTAACAATTACGTATTCATGCTCAACAATGGCACGCTAATTGCCTTAGTAATAATAATTAAAATAATGATGATAAAGGGGGTAGCTCATGGCTACACAAGACACTGCAAATACAACATCAAATACGTTTATAAAAAATAGACGTTCTTCTCTGATAGCTGCCATTTTTTTAATGGCAACGTCAGCAATTGGGCCAGGTTTTATTACTCAAACTGCAACCTTTACTGCCACTATGGGAGCCGCATTTGCGTTTGGTATTTTGGCATCAATCATCATCGACTATGTTGTTCAGCAAAGTATCTGGCGAGTGATCACGGTTACCAACATGCGAGCTTCAGATATTGCTAACAAAGCAATACCTGGCAGTGGCTACTTACTTGCTGTATTAGTTATTTTTGGCGGCTTAGTATTTAACGTGGGTAACATTGCAGGTGCTGGCTTAGGGCTTAATGCAATGGTTGGTCTTGATCCTAAATGGGGCGGGATCTTAAGTGCTTTACTTGCGATCTATATTTTCTCATCACGCAAAGCCAGTAACTTTATTGATCGTATGATCATTGTTCTTGGTATCGTTATGATCCTACTGACGGTTTTTGTCATGATTGCGTCTAATCCTCCAGTAGGTGAAGCATTAAGACAAACTGTTTTACCTGATGCAATTAACTTCGCTACGATCACTACAATTGTTGGTGGGACCGTAGGCGGTTATATCTGTTATGCGGGGGCTCACCGTCTCCTTGATAAAGGAACAACGGGGATTGAGAACATTGATGCGGTATCAAGCGCTGCAACCAAGGGAATTTTAGTCGTTGGATTAATGCGCTATATCCTGTTCCTTGCCATTTTAGGTGTGGTTGCCAGTGGCGTAACATTAGATATTTCTAGCCATGCAGCAAATCCAGCTTCTCAAGCATTTCAACATGCAGCGGGTTTAACTGGATTACGCATCTTTGGCCTTATTTTATGGGCTGCTGCATTAACGAGTGTGATTGGTGCTGCTTATACCTCAATGTCATTTATTACTGTATTTAAAGAAGGTGTTACTGAGCGTCAACGTAATATCGCAACCATTATTTTCATCGCTATTTCACTCGCCATTTATATGGTAATGGGAACTGCACCGGCTGCATTATTAGTCTTTGCCGGTGGTTTTAATGGACTCATTTTACCTATTGGTATGACACTTTTCATTTTTGTTGCATGGCGCCGCCAAGATCTCATGAATGGTTATAAATATCCTGCATGGCTACTGTGGTCTGGTATTTTTGTCTGTGCGCTGACTTGGTATATGGGCATTATGTCCGTGGGTGCTATTTTCAACTACCTCAACATTGCTTAAGAGAATAATAACGATGATAAAAGCAGTCGATTTAAACAGTGATTTAGGTGAAAGCTTCGGTCAATGGACAATGGGCAATGATGATGCAGTGCTTGAAATTGTCAGTAGTGCAAATATTGCTTGTGGCTTTCATGCAGGTTCACCAGATGGAATTTTAAAAACATTAAAAGCAGCGAAACAACACAATGTCGCGATAGGGGCTCACGTCGCTTATCCTGATTTAGTGGGTTTTGGTCGCCGTAATATGGATATCGCCAGTGATGAATTAACCGCAGATGTGATTTATCAAATAGGTGCATTACAAGGATTAGCTAAAGCGGTTGGAATGAGTGTGACTTATGTTAAGCCTCATGGCGCGCTTTATAACACTATTGCTCATGATAAACGTCAAGCACTTGCTGTTATTGATGCGATCCTCTCCATCGATCCACAACTTATATTAGTTGCTTTAGCCGGATCACCCCTTATTGAACTTGCAAAGGAAAAAGGGCTTCGTGTGATTGCTGAAGCCTTTGCAGATAGAGCTTATCATTCTGATGGCACATTAGTTTCTCGCAAAAAAGAGGGTGCCGTTTTACATGATCCCAAACTTGTTGCACAACGCATGTTACGCCTTGTGCAAGAAGGTGGAATTGAATCTATAGAAGGTATTTTTACCACGATACAGGCTGATTCTATTTGTGTTCATGGTGATAGCCCAGATGCTGTAGCTCTTGCCAAAAGTGTAAAAGAAATTTTAATTAATCATGGTGTTAGCATTAAGCCTTTTGCCCCTTCTTCACTGAACAATGAGGTGTAAAAATGACTTATTTAATGAAGGCAACACCTGAGGCAATCACAAAAGCACAAGAAGCTCGACTTGCCATTCGCAATGGTTTGGATATTCCAACAGCGGGTATGGCAAAAGGAATGACACAAGCTAATATGATTAGTTTGCCGCGTGATTGGGCATTTGATTTTCTGCTTTATGCTCAACGTAATCCAAAAAGTTGCCCTATTTTAGATGTGTGTGAATCAGGAAGTTATCGCACTGTTTTAGCAAAAGACGCTGATCTACGCACTGATATTCCCCGTTACTGTGTTTGGGAAGATGGCAAATTAGTTGATGAAATTACGGATGCCACTGAGATTTGGGCACAGCATCCGGATCTAGTCACTTTCCTTATTGGCTGTAGTTTCACATTTGAAACGCCAATGTTAGAAGCGGGCATTGAAATCCGCCATATCACAGATAACAGCAATGTTCCGATGTATAAAACGAATCGCTTATGTCGCCCTGCTGGGCGATTAGAAGGCGAGTTAGTGGTTTCGATGCGTCCTATTCCTGCTGACCGAGTTGCTGATGCTGTAATGATCAGTGGTCGATTTCCTTCTGTACATGGTGCTCCGGTTCATATCGGTTCACCAGAAGCGCTGGGTATTAAAGACATTATGTCACCCGATTTTGGTTCTCCAGTAAGAATTGAACAAGGTGAAATCCCTGTATTTTGGGCTTGCGGTGTAACTCCACAAGCGGCAGTTATGCGTTCAGGTGTACCTTTCGCCTTAAGTCATTCTCCGGGACATATGTTTATTACGGATGTGCCTGATGCGGCTTATCACGTATAAAGGAGGAAGATACTTTGCGCTTTTTACCCGTTAATTTATCTCACTTATTAGTTGAGCTTTCTTCTTTGAAAGAGACGCTCGCATTGTATGAATCTGTCAAACAAGCGAATATTGCTGCTATTCAAGATATTGTACCCGCGGCAAAAACACTCTTAATTCACTATACGCCGTGGCTAATCACGGCTGAAGAACTTGTGTGTCAGCTTCGACAATTAGAAGTCAAAGCGATATCAGCTCGTCAAACACAATCATTAACGATCCCTGTTCATTATCAAGGTGAAGATCTTAATGAGGTCGCTGAATTATTAGGGATCGCTACCAATGAGGTGATCCGCAGGCACACAGAACAAACCTATCAGGTTGCATTCACTGGTTTCGCCCCAGGTTTTGCTTATTTGATTGCCGATGAAACGCAGCTCTATGTGCCTCGCCGTAAAACACCTCGCACACGAATTCCTGCTGGATCTGTCGGATTAGCCGGTGAGTTTAGTGGTGTTTATCCACAACAAAGCCCAGGTGGTTGGCAATTAATTGGCACCACAGAAATAAAAATGTGGGATCTTTCTCGTGAACAACCTGCCTTTTTATTACCAGGTAATGAAGTGCATTTTGTTGATGCCCAAAAATCCCCAGTAACAGTTTCATTACCTGAGAAAAAATCAGCAGTAGCTTCCCAGCTCTCGTTAAATGATAAAGGGTTATATGTCATTTCAGCGGGGCTACAAACTTTATTTCAAGATGAAGGGCGTATTGGTGCGGCATCAATGGGCGTATCTGCTTCAGGTGCACTCGATAAGCCAGCCTTACATGCAGCTAATCGTCTAGTGGGTAATCCTATCTCATTTGTGGCGCTTGAAATAACGCAAGGTGGATTGACGCTTAAAGCACGACAAGACTGTGTGATTGCATTAACCGGTGCAGATTGTTCTATTTTATTAAAACATGAATCGGGTGAGGGCGAATATTTATCAGGTTATCAGCCTATAGATGTTCGTTGTGGTGATGAAATTATTTTAGGTATGCCAAAAGCGGGTGTACGTAGTTATCTAGCCGTTAGAGGTGGTTTTGAATTACCAGCGGTTTTAGGCAGCCATGCGTTTGATACTTTAGCGCAAATTGGTCCTAATGCTTTACAAGAAGGTGACGTGCTTCATCTTAATCACGAAAGTACGCTAAATGGGATTATTGCTGAGGAACAACCTACATCAACACTGCCAAAACAAGGCGATATCGTTACGCTGGATGTTGTTCTAGGCCCTCGTACAGACTGGTTTACAACGGATGCAATAAAGACGTTAACGTCTCAATTATGGCAAGTGACACCACAGTCTAATCGTATTGGGTTACGTCTGTTGGGCGAAATACCTCTGGCACGAGAGCAACAACAAGAGCTATCGAGCGAAGGCACTTGCATTGGTGCAATTCAAGTTCCGATTAATGGGCAACCTGTTTTGTTCCTTAACGATCACCCTTTAACAGGAGGATACCCTGTTATCGGCGCTGTTGCTGAATATCACTTACCACTCGCAGGGCAGATCCCTGTTAACGCTAAAATTCGTTTTAATCCAATTACCGAATTTCAAGAATATTGATAGGAGAATGCCACTCATGACAACAATTAACCAAAAACAACGAGTGAAGCATAGAGTACTGATTGCCAACAGAGGCGAAATCGCTGTTCGTATTATTCGAGCTTGTCAGGACTATGGCGCGACTTCCATCGCTATTTATGCCAATGATGATATTGATGCACTGCACGTTCGTCTTGCTGATGAAGCTTATGGGCTCAATGGTAATTTGCCGAAAGAGAGCTATCTAGATATTAATAAAATTATTGATATTGCCCATAAAGCCAATGCCACGATGATCCATCCCGGTTACGGTTTTCTTTCTGAACGAGCTGACTTTGCAAAAGCGGTACAAGACGCGGGATTTATTTGGATCGGCCCTAACCCAGAAACGATAGAAGTACTTGGCGACAAAGTGAAAGCTCGCAAAATTGCACAATCTGTTGGTGCTCCTCTTGTAAATGGTACGGCTGATCCTGTTAATGATGCCAAAGAGGTTCTAGATTTTGCTAAACAATATGGTCTACCCGTTGCCATTAAAGCTGCTTTTGGTGGTGGAGGTCGAGGTTTAAAAATCGCCCATAAAATGGAAGAGATTGAAGAGCTTTATCATTCAGCAGTACGAGAAGCTGTAACAGCTTTTGGACGTGGTGAATGTTATGTCGAACAATTCTTAGATAAACCTCGCCATATCGAAGCGCAAATTATTGCAGATAAACTGGGTAACGTTGTGGTTGTAGGAACGCGAGACTGTTCATTACAACGTCGTAATCAGAAGTTAATTGAAGAAGCACCAGCACCTTATTTAACAGATGAACAACGTGAACGTATTCACCAATCAGCTAAAGATATTTGCGCTAAAGCGGGCTATGTGGGCGCAGGTACAGTTGAATTTTTATTAAGTGCTAATGGGACTATCTCTTTTCTTGAAGTAAATACGCGTTTACAAGTTGAGCACCCAGTTACCGAAGAAACCGCAGGTATTGATTTAGTGATTGAGCAATTACGTATTGCGGAAGGTTTACCACTAAGTATTGATAAAACCCCCGTTCCACGCGGTCACTCTTTTGAATTTAGGATCAATGCAGAAGATCCCGCCAAAGGCTTTTTGCCAACACCGGGTTTAATTACGCATTTCTCTCAGCCTTCAGGTCCAGGTATTCGTGTAGATAGTGGTGTTGCTGAAAATAATCAGGTTTCACGTCAATTTGATTCCATGATGGCGAAATTAATCGTCACTGGGGCAACGCGTGAACAAGCTATTTCTCGTGCTCGTCGAGCATTAGCTGAATTTAAAATTGAAGGCGTGGCAAGTGTATTGCCTTTCCATTGTGAAATGATGGAGCATACTGATTTTACTAAAAACTTTAAAGTGCATACTCGTTGGATTGAAACTGATTTTCAGGCAAAAAATACCCATTTCCCTCGTAGCACACAGGCAAAAAATGAAGAGCTAGTACGTACTTTTATTGAAATTGATGGTCGTCGTCACGAATTAGCTTTACCTGCTCAATTACTTTCTCTCTCTGCGGTAATACCGACAGCAATCGGTGCGAGCCATGAGAAAGAAGAGAATGAAAAAGCCGTCACTGCACCTATTTCTGGTGTATTACATAGCTGGGTTTTATCTGATGGCGACAAAGTCAAAGAAGGCGATGTCATTGCTATTATGGAAGCCATGAAAATGGAAGTTCAGGTTGTGGCTTCTCGTAATGGTGTGTTACTGCAAAAAGCGAAAACAGGTGATTATTTTTCAGCAGAAACCATTTTGGCTGAAATTAACTAAATGATTAATCAATAAAATATCTTTTTTCAAAGTGAGCTCTTTAATATGAATAAACCTCATATTAAGGAGCTTTTTTATAACAATGAAATTTATATTCCTATTTGTTATATCTAATTCCTTTTGGTTATAAGTTATTTTGCCTATAATCGAAGCTTGTGAAATTTTGAGCAAAAAGGAAATAAGATGTTGCTTGTAACACAACTGCTTATTGGCGCTACGATAGGGTTAGTTATTACAATAACTGGTGTTGGCGGTGGTGTTATTTTATTGCCAGTTCTTATTTATCTTTTTGGTATGAATGCACTAGCGGCAGTTGCGACAGCAAATTTACTTTCTATGCTAATGAAACTCTCATCTTCTTATATCCATTTTCGTTTAGGCAATATTCCATTAAAACCTGCACTATTGATTTTGGGGATCATGTTTCCTACGACATTTTTAGCGAGTTATGGCGTGACATGGTTGGGATCACAACCTCAATATTATGCTCGTGTTGAATCTGCAATTAATATCTTAATGATTGTGGCTATTGTATTTTCGCTGTTCTTATTTTTACAGCGAATGATAAGAAAATCATCACTTTCAGCTCCATTGAGCCCTTTATCGGCACCTTCTTCTGTTACTTTTTCTTCCTTATTTGTGCCGGGAGTAAGTGCTGGGTTTGTACTTGGTGCAACTGGCGTAGGAGGGGGATTAGTGGTGTTGCCTGTGTTAATGCGTTTTGCACAAATGGGGATTAAAGAGGCAATCGGCACTTCTATTTTTATTACCACGATCCTTTCTGGTGGATCAGCTATCGCTTATAGTGCTGGTGGTTATACCGATGTTCACACGGCACTTATTCTTTGCTTAGGCTCATTACTCTCTATTCCATTAGCACGCTATTTACTTGTGTATTTATCAGAGCGTTTTTTCCAATATTTAACACTGTCTTTTATTCTGATCAGCATCATTATGATGAGTTGGAAATTAATAAATTAACTTAATGTAATATCGAGTGAGTCAATCTTTCTCTTATTACCTTTAGTTAGACTAAACTTATTCTATCATCATTAGATTAACTATTAAGAGTAAGTAAAAACGAGATGAACATTAAAACAGGTGATGAGTTTTTAGTTTATATGGCGCTGGGTGAAGAGAGTTATATGAAAGAGTATTACCGTGTGATTGAAATTGATCCAACGCTTTCCCAAGTGACAGGTAAATTACTAAGAAGAATGACAGCTGATGACAAAAATATTGGTTTAGGTCGTTGCGAGTTAGAGGGTGGTATTGAACAATTTGCGTTAGAAGATATCTATCCTGTTAAAGAGTGATCCGTTATTGGGATCACTCTCTTTACTTAATTTGTTGCTTAGGCAGCGGGCGCATTTTCAGGTAATGCAGATTTTGGTAAGCCAAACACTTTGTCAAATACCCAGTTATAAACGAAGGTATAACAAGGGATGATGATGATCAGTGCAAAGTCCATCACTAACGCTTGCCATAACGAAACATTAAGCCACCATGCTATTAACGGAATTAAATAGAGCACCAGTGTTAGCTGAAACCCAATCGCATGTACTAGGCGACGTCTAAATGTTCGAATTCTTGAAACCTGCCGACTCTCCCAAAATTCAAATAGACAGTTATAAATAAAATTCCAACTCACCGCGATTGTTGTGATCACAAGCGCTAATGGGCCAGTTACTGCTGTTGAGCTATCAGCCAAAAGTGCAAGCCCGACTGATGAAATAACCCAGCCAAAAATTTCATAAGCTGTCACGTAGACAATTTTTCGTTTGATACCTTGCATTGTGCTCTCTTTTTCTGTGGATCTGTGTCGTTAAGCATCGTAAGATAAATCAGTAAGAATGATAGAAAAAGTTAGCTAGTATCAATTTGACTGAAACATCAGGAGTGAACATGCAGTTCTCAAGTGAACATATTGCGATATTTTTAGCCGTGATGGATAAGGGATCTTTCTCTGCGGCTGCACGTTCATTAAAACGCGTTCCATCAGCAGTCAGTATGGCAATTGCGAATATGGAAGCTGAATTAGGTTATGCACTTTTTGAGCGTTCATCACGAGAGCCACAGCCCACAGAAAAAGCCAAAGCACTTGAACCCCATGCCCGAATGATTGCAGAGCAATTAAAATTATTACAAGTGCATGCACAAGAGCTTTCGATGGATCTCGAAAGTGTCTTAAATATTGGTGTTGCGGCTGATATTAATCCTGATTATTTATTACCTGCGTTATCTGAATTAACGCAACGTTATCCGTTACTTAATGTGAATGTGATAACAGCTGCACAAGATGACATAATTGAAATGCTACATGCGCGTAAAATACAGCTCTGCTTAGTTTATGGTGGAATGTATGTTAATGGTGATGAGCAATTTCAATATTTAGGTTCTGAATCACTTGTTGCAACAATATCAGCCAGCCATATAGCTCTTGCTCACCCCGCAGGTGTATTTATTGAAGATTTAGTGAATGTTCGCCAAATCATTATTGCCAGTCATACTCAGGAATTACGTGATGTACGCTCTTTAGTGGCAACGAATTATTGGCAAACTGATAGTTTTCAAATGGCATTAGGTATGGTTGAAGCGGGAATGGGCTGGGGGAATTTACCGTATTCACTGATTTATACCCAATTACAAAAAGGTAAGCTCAAGCAGCTTCAGTTTAAAAATACCAAAAATGAGTTGCGATTACCTATTCATGCTATGTGGCTAAAAGGGGAGTCGTTACAAAAAGGGGCAAAAGAGTTAGTTGAGCTGATGAATACTCACCAGCCCATCGTACCTAATTTTGATTAATCTACACGTTGTTGATGAACCCAAACGGCAACTTCAACACGAGATTTTAGCTTCATTTTTTTCAGTAGATGTTTGACGTGTACTTTGACCGTACTTTCAGTGATATCAAGCTTACGTGCGATCATTTTATTTGATAGCCCTTGCGCGATCAGCTTTAAAATATCGCGTTCACGCGGGGTGAGTTGTTCAATATCTCGCTCACCTTCAGAACGATCTTCACGTAATGACTCGGCCAAAATAGGGGTTAACGTAGGGCTGACGACCATTTTCCCTGCGGCAGCTTGTTTAAGAGCCGCAAGTAATTCTTCCGGCTCCATATCTTTTAAAAGATAACCATCAGCACCACGTTTTAAGGCGGTGACTAAATCATCACTGTAGTTTGATACACTAAACACGACGATCCGACCTGATAACGACTTTAATCGCAGTTGATCAAGTGTTTCAAAACCATTCATTCCTGGCATATTCAGATCGAGTAAGATTAAGTCAGGATCTAACTCTTCAGCTAGTTTCACACCTTGAATACCATCTCCCGCTTCCCCAACGACAGTTAGTGTTGTATCAAGACTTAAAAGTTGTTTTACACCATTGCGTAGCATCGGGTGATCATCAATGAGTAAAATTGTCGCTTTTTCTGTGGAGGATCCCATATTATTCATTACGACTTGCTCCAATTTAGACAGGGTCTTTATGAGTAGTTATTAATGGAAATTTAACAAACACTTGAGTACCGCCCTGTTCGCGTACTTTTATAGTATAAGAACCATTTAGGCTATTTGCGCGTTCACGCATAATAATAAGACCATAATGATTTAATTTTTCAGGGTTAGGGCTAATTCCTTCACCATTATCATTAATTTTTAGCTCAACCATGCCATTATCAAGTGATAAAGAGACTTCCGCCCAGTTGGCATTGGCATGTTGTAAAATATTATTTAACGCTTCACGCACAATTTGAACCACATGAATGCCTTGATGTGAATTTACGCATTTTGCAGGTAATTGATAGTCAAAATTAATAGCAAAACCAAGGCGTTGATTAAATTCAGTTAATGTACTTTCTAACGCAGCAAGTAATCCTGGTTCAGTCAGTTTTAAGCGAAACGTGGTTAACAGTTCTCTTAATTGGCGATAAGCCACATTAAGCTCTTCACGCATCTCTTTGAGTAGTTTTTGGCAATTATCGGGTAAGGTTTCTGACTGCATCTGCAAATAGCTGACTTGCATTTTTAAACAGGAAAGTGATTGGGCAATAGAGTCATGTAATTCGCGAGCAATTGCCGAACGCTCATCCATTAATAGAAGCTGTTGCTGTTGCTCGTTTTGTTGTTCCATTGCCAGCATGGCTGAAATTTGTTTTGTCAGTAATAGCATTAAATTATTTTGTTCATCCGTTAAAACCGTATTTTCAGGTAACTGCATAACAAACAAGCCATAACGATGGATTTGATCGGCTAATTCCCAATGTAATAACTCACTATTTAGCAAAGTTGCTATTGGCGTATTATCTTCACAACGTTCACATTGCTGATCAGGGCAATGATGCGGGCGTGATTGAGGCGCTAAACTAATTTCATTAAACAGTGTGTGATGATTATCTTCATATAAGCGTATCTGCAAATACGCATTAGGAATAATTTGTTGAAGCTCAAATAATATCTGTCTTAATCGAGCACACAGCGGTGCGGGGGAGTGTAACTGCTGGCTTGAATGATAGAGGTAAGAGAGCACTTTATTTTTCTGTTGTAAGTCGTGCGTTTTTTCGACCACTCTTTTTTCTAATTCACTATACAGCGTAGAAAGCTCTTCTGACATGGTATTGAGTGCGATACCCAATGTGGCAATTTCATCATGGTGTGCGCGCTGATGAAAACGTGCTGAAAAATCACCATGACCAATCGAATTCGCCATCGCCATTAATTGTTGCCAAGGATGTAATAAACGACGGCGAAAATGCCAAACAGAGCCAAACAGTAATAACAGAGTGAGCGCAGTAAAAATTAGCTGGGTATAAGCCACCATCCTTATTTTTTGCTCTGTTAGCTGGTCTATACTTAACACTAACTTATCGAGTTGAGAAACAAAAAAGATAACTTCTTCTTTTGCATCATCACGTTGTTTTGCATAGAGCAATGTTGGTTTTAAGGTATCTTTCCAGTAAGTATTTAATTGAGCATATTGTGATTGTAGCGATTCATTGCTTAAGACTTGAAGTAATTCACTACTGTCTAAGTCGGTTTCTAATTCGTGAAGATAATAACGATGTTGTTCATCTAGGGGTAAAGCAGATAACAAGCGATAGCTCTGCATACGCAAAGAGCCTGATTTATTAATCGCATGGGCATTACCTTGCACACTTAAAATAATATGGTTAGAAACCGCCATACCCACAACACCCAATAGGGTGAAAAGTAACATTAATATTGCGATTTGATTAATAATTGAAAAACGGTAATGCCATTGGATTTTATGAGTACTCATCGCTATTTTTCCAAATTTATTCAGGCACTATCTTGCCTTAAAAAGGCATCAAATGTCATATACTACTAAAGTATTACCCCTAAATATCTTATGGAGGTAATTTCACTTGTAAATTATAGCGGTTTTAATTTAACTTATTAATTTAAAATGAAAAATAAAGGATAACCCTATTAATACTTAGGTGTAAAGAACGATTTTAGCTTAAAAATCAAACAAATCTTTGCTTGATGCAGATCATGACTAATTAACAATTCTAATCGTAAAAAGGTGCCAATCTAACCGTTAATCGAGGTTGTTATGGCACTCACTCAACACCCAGAAAAAATGAGAAAAGGGGTGATCGAAGATTGGCATCCTGAAGATAAAGCTTTTTGGGAAAAAACTGGTCAAAAGATCGCTTCACGCAATTTATGGATTTCTGTTCCTTGTTTACTCTTATCATTCTGCGTATGGATGCTTTTTAGTGCAGTTGCAGTAAATTTGAACAAAGTCGGTTTTAACTTTACCACAGATCAGCTATTTATGCTGACGGCACTACCTTCTGTTTCTGGCGCTATTTTACGCGTTCCTTATTCATTTGTTATTCCTATCTTTGGTGGCCGTCGTTGGACTGCGATCAGTACCGTATTTCTGATCATTCCTTGTATTTGGCTTGGTTTTGCAGTGCAAGATACCACAACGTCTTACTCAACCTTTATTGTGATTTCACTATTATGTGGTTTCGCAGGTGCAAACTTTGCATCAAGTATGGCAAACATCAGCTTTTTCTTCCCTAAAGCACGTCAAGGTGGTGCATTAGGATTAAATGGTGGATTAGGTAATCTTGGCGTAAGCGTTATGCAATTAATTGCCCCATTAGTGATTGGTGTGGGTGTTTTTGCAATGTTTAGTGGTCCCGGTGTTGTTCAACCTGATGGTTCGCACTTATGGCTAGAAAATGCGGCGTGGGTTTGGGTGCCTTTCTTATTGTTTTTTACCTTTGCTGCTTGGTTTGGTATGAATGATCTTGCCGCTAATAAAGCCTCTTTAAGTCAGCAATTACCTGTTTTAAAACGGGGTCATCTCTGGTTATTAAGTATTTTATACCTGTGCTCTTTTGGTTCATTTATTGGTTTCTCTGCGGGTTTTGCCATGTTATCAAAAACCCAATTCCCAGATATTGTCATTCTGCATTATGCCTTCTTTGGACCTTTATTAGGGGCTTTAGCACGTCCTGTCGGTGGTGCGCTTTCTGATAAATTTGGTGGTATTAGAGTTACGCTGATTAACTTTATCATCATGGCAATATTCTCTGCATTACTCTTTTTAACGTTACCTGAAAACGGTGCTGGTGGTTCGTTTATCGCGTTCTACGGTGTCTTTATGGTGCTGTTTTTAACCGCCGGTTTAGGCAGTGGTTCTACATTCCAAATGATTGCAGTGGTGTTTAGAAAAATCACTGTTGATCGCATGAAAGCCCAAGGTGCCACAGATGACGCGGCTCAAAAAGAAGCGGTAACAGAAAGTGCCGCAGCGCTTGGTTTTATCTCTGCCATTGGTGCAATTGGTGGATTCTTTATTCCTAAAGCCTTTGGTACATCATTGGCTATGACTGGCTCTCCTGCCGGTGCCATGAAAATCTTTGTTCTATTTTATATCGCCTGCGTCTTGATCACTTGGTTGGTCTATGGACGTAAACACAATAAACAATAATGACGAATTATACGCAATGTGAGAGCGCTCGCGCGCATTGGGAGAGTATCTGATGAGTAAGTTTCTCGATAGATTCCGCTATTTCAAACAACTTGGCGATACCTTTTCAAAGGATCATGGCCAAGAGCTAAATGTTAATCGTGACTGGGAAGATGGTTATCGCAGTCGTTGGCAACATGACAAAATTGTACGTTCTACTCATGGGGTAAACTGTACAGGTTCATGTAGTTGGAAAATCTACGTCAAAAATGGGTTAGTCACATGGGAAACCCAACAAACTGACTATCCGCGTACACGTCCTGATTTGCCTGATCATGAGCCTCGTGGCTGTCCTCGTGGTGCAAGCTATTCATGGTATTTATATAGCGCGAACCGCGTTAAATACCCAATGGTACGTAAACGCCTCGTTAAATTATGGCGTGAAGCAAAAGCACAACATAGCGATCCCGTTGATGCATGGGCTTCTATTGTTAACTCGCCAGAAAAAACCAAAAGCTATAAGCAAGCGCGTGGTCGTGGTGGTTTTGTTCGCTCTTCATGGTCAGAAGTGAATGAAATCATTGCAGCTTCTAACGTGTTTACAGCAAAAGAGTTTGGTCCTGATCGTATTATCGGTTTCTCGCCAATTCCTGCTATGTCGATGGTGTCATATGCGGCGGGTGCGCGTTATTTATCGCTTATTGGTGGCGCGTGCTTAAGTTTCTATGATTGGTATTGTGACTTACCACCTGCTTCGCCAATGACTTGGGGTGAGCAAACAGACGTACCAGAATCAGCCGACTGGTATAACTCTTCTTATCTGATTGCGTGGGGTTCTAACGTACCTCAAACCCGTACTCCTGATGCGCACTTCTTTACCGAAGTTCGTTATAAAGGCACTAAAACAGTTGCCGTAACGCCTGATTATGCTGAAATCGCTAAACTGTGTGACCAATGGTTAAACCCAAAACAAGGTACAGACAGCGCAATGGCAATGGCGATGGGACACGTTATTCTTAGCGAATTCCACGTTAAGCGCCAAACAGAATATTTCCGCAACTATGTGCGCACTTACACTGATATGCCAATGTTGGTGATGTTAGATAAACACGACTCAGGCAAATTAGTTGCAGGTCGAATGTTACGTGCCTCTGATTTAGTGAACAATCTAGATCAGGAGAAAAACCCAGAATGGAAAACTGTTGCCATTGATGAGCAAACCCAACAATTGGTTGCTCCTCAAGGTTCTATGGGCTTTCGTTGGGAAGGAGCGGCTAAATGGAATCTTGAGCCTAAAGACGGTAAAAGTGGCGAAAATGTCACATTACAATTAGGTCTTTTAGATAATCATGATGATATTGTTGATGTGGCATTCCCTTATTTTGGTGGCATTAAAAGCGAATATTTTGAAGGTGTTGCGCTTGATGATGTGCTTGTTCACAAGCTACCGGCTAAGCGTATTACACTTGCGAATGGTGAAGAGAAATACATCACAACAGTTTATGACTTATTATTAGCCAACTACGGTGTTGATCGCGGTTTAAATGATGAAAACTGTGCGTCAAACTACGATGAAATCAAAGCATATTCACCCGCATGGGCTGAAAAAGTTACAGGCGTAAGCCGCCAAGATATCACCCGTATAGCGCGTGAATTTGCGGATAACGCAGAAAAAACACATGGTCGTTCAATGGTGATTGTCGGTGCAGGTATTAACCACTGGTATCACATGGATATGACTTATCGTGGCATTATCAATATGCTGATTTTCTGTGGTTGTGTCGGTCAAAGTGGTGGTGGTTGGGCACACTATGTTGGACAAGAAAAACTGCGCCCGCAAACTGGTTGGTTGCCATTAGCCTTTGGTCTTGACTGGCAGCGTCCGCCTCGTCATATGAACAGCACCTCGTTTTTCTATAACCACTCAAGTCAGTGGCGTTATGAAACCGTATCGCCAACAGAGTTATTATCGCCATTAGCGGATAAATCTCGCTTTAGCGGTAGTTTGGTGGATATGAACGTGCGTTCAGAACGTATGGGCTGGTTACCTTCCGCACCTCAATTAAACTTAAACCCATTGTCTATTGCGAAAAAAGCACAAGAAGCGGGTGTGAGTGCGGCTGACTATACCGTTAATGCATTGAAGTCAGGTGAGATTCGTTTTGCATCAGAACAGCCTGATAACCCACAAAATTTCCCACGTAATTTATTTATCTGGCGCTCTAACTTGTTAGGTTCGGCGGGTAAAGGGCATGAATATTTACTGAAATACTTGCTGGGTACTGAAAACGGCCTGCAAGGTAAAGATTTAGGCGAACAAGGTCAAGTCAAACCACAAGAAGTGGAGTGGCAAGATAAAGGCGGTGAAGGTAAAGTCGATTTAGTGGTGACGTTAGACTTCCGTATGTCGAGCACCTGCCTATTCTCAGATATCGTTTTACCAACCGCAACGTGGTATGAAAAAGATGATATGAATACGTCGGATATGCATCCGTTTATTCATCCATTAACAGCCGCGGTTGATCCTGCTTGGGAATCTAAAACAGACTGGGAAATCTATAAAGGCATCGCTAAAACCTTCTCTAAATTATGTGTGGGTCATTTAGGTGTTGAAACTGATTTAGTGACATTACCTATTCAGCATGACTCAGCCGCTGAAATGGCACAGCCTTTCGATGTGAAAGATTGGAAAAAAGGCGAATGTGACCTTATTCCGGGTAAAACCGCACCACATCTTATTCCTGTAGAGCGTGATTATCCTAATACCTATGCTCGCTTTACGTCATTAGGCCCTCTAATGGATAAATTGGGTAATGGCGGTAAAGGGATCAGTTGGAATACACAAACAGAAGTCGATTTCCTGAAAAAACTGAACCGTGTTCGTCATGAAGGTGCTGCAAAAGGGCGTCCAGCGATTGAAACAGCAATTGATGCAGCTGAAGTTATCCTCTCTTTAGCCCCTGAAACTAATGGCCAAGTAGCGGTAAAAGCTTGGGATGCACTGAGTAAAGTGACAGGACGCGATCACACTCATTTAGCTAAAGTAAAAGAAGACGAAAAAATTCGTTTCCGCGATATTGTTGCTCAACCTCGTAAGATTATTTCAAGCCCGACATGGTCTGGTCTTGAAGATGAGCACGTCTCTTATAACGCCTGTTATACCAACGTTCACGAGATGATCCCTTGGCGTACGTTAAGTGGTCGTCAGCAATTGTATCAAGATCATGAGTGGATGCGTGCTTATGGTGAAAGTTTAGTGGTTTATCGTCCACCAATTGATACCAAAGCCATTGATGCAGTTAAAGGCAAAAAACCAAATGGTTTCCCTGAAAAAGCGCTGAACTTCCTGACGCCTCACCAGAAATGGGGTATTCACTCAACATATAGCGATAACTTACTGATGTTAACGCTTGGTCGTGGTGGCCCTGTGGTTTGGCTGAGTGAAGATGATGCTAAAGAGATGGGAATTAGTGATAACGATTGGGTTGAAGCATACAACAGTAATGGTGCGCTAACGGCGAGAGCGATTGTCAGCCAACGTATTCCTGATGGCATGATTTATATGTATCACGCACAAGAACGTCAAATAAATCTGCCAGGATCTGAAATAACAGGAATGCGTGGTGGTATTCACAACTCTGTGACGCGTGTTTGCCCTAAACCAACCCATATGATTGGTGGATATGCTCAGTTGGCTTATAGCTTTAACTATTACGGCACTGTGGGCTCTAACCGTGATGAGTTTGTTGTGGTGCGTAAAATGAAACAGATTGATTGGCTTGATGGTGAAGGTGATGCTTATCAACAGACCCTGAATGGACAGGAGAAGGCATAATGAAAATTCGTTCACAAGTCGGTATGGTACTGAACCTCGACAAATGTATCGGTTGCCATACCTGTTCAGTAACCTGTAAAAATGTTTGGACGAGCCGTGAAGGTGTTGAATACGCATGGTTCAATAACGTTGAAACAAAACCAGGTACAGGGTATCCACAAAATTGGGAAGACCAAGAGAAATGGAAAGGCGGTTGGATCAAAAATATCAAAGGTAAATTGGTACCAAGAATGGGCAACCGTGTTGGTCTATTATCGAAAATTTTTGCCAACCCAGATGTCCCAGCATTAGATGATTACTATGAGCCATTTGATTATGACTATGAGCATTTAAAAAATGCACCAGAAGGCTCTTTACCGACAGCACGACCTCGTTCGCTGATCACCGGTCAGCGCATGACCAAAATCGAAAAAGGCCCAAACTGGGAAGACGATTTAGGTGGCGAATTTAGCAAACGTGCTGCGGATAAAAACTTCGCCAATATGCAAAAAGAGATGTATGGGCAGTTTGAAAATACATTCATGATGTATTTACCACGTTTATGTGAACACTGCTTAAATCCTGCTTGTGTTGCAACATGTCCAAGTGGTGCGATTTATAAACGTGCTGAAGATGGCATTGTGCTTATCGACCAAGATAAATGCCGTGGATGGCGCATGTGTTTAACCGGATGCCCATACAAAAAAATCTACTTCAACTGGAAAAGTGGTAAGTCAGAAAAATGTATTTTCTGTTATCCACGAATTGAAGCCGGTCAGCCAACACTGTGCTCAGAAACTTGTGTAGGACGTATTCGTTATCTGGGTGTGATGCTGTATGACGCAGATAAAATTTCACAAGCCGCCAGTGCGGATAATGAAAAAGATTTATACCAAAGCCAATTAGATATCTTCTTGGATCCATTTGATCCTGAAGTGATCAAAGCCGCTGAAGAGCAAGGTATTCCATTAAGTGTGATTGATGCAGCGCAGCGTTCACCTGTTTACAAAATGGCGGTGGATTGGAAGCTGGCATTACCACTGCACCCTGAATATCGCACCTTACCAATGGTTTGGTATGTACCACCTTTGTCACCTATTCAGTCTGCTGCTGATGCGGGCGTGCTACCACATACAGGCGTTCTGCCTGATGTAGAAAGCTTACGTATTCCAGTTCAGTATTTAGCAAACTTACTGACAGCTGGGGATACTGCACCTGTGTTATTAGCATTAAAACGCATGTTAGCGATGCGTCATTATAAACGTGCTGAAACCGTAGAAGGCAAAACAGACTTAAGTGCATTAGAGCAAGTAGGTTTGACTGAAGCGCAAGCACAAGAGATGTATCGTTATCTAGCTATTGCAAATTATGAAGATCGCTTTGTTATTCCATCAAGCCATCGTGAACTTGCAAGAGAAGCTTTCCCAGAACGTAATGGTTGTGGTTTTAGCTTTGGTGATGGTTGTCATGGCAGTGATAGCAAATTTAATTTGTTTAATAGCCATCGTATTGACGCGATTGATATCACATCAAGAACACCTCAAGACGAACGCCGATCAGAGGAGAAAATATAATGATCTCTCTGAAAGTCATTTCACATCTCTTAGATTATCCCACACAAGAATTGTGGGATAACCGAGGCGAACTTATCGATGCATTACAGGAAGCTGATGAGCTTCCTGTGACTCAAGTTGCGAAATTAATGGCATTTATTCATACCTTAACGCAACAAGAGTTGTTAGATGCGCAAGCCAATTACAGCGAGCTTTTTGATAGAGGGCGGGCGCGATCACTACTGTTATTTGAACACGTTCATGGTGAGTCTCGTGATCGTGGTCAAGCAATGGTTGATCTACTCAATCAATATCAACAAGCAGGGATCACATTAAGTAGTCGTGAACTTCCTGACTATTTGCCTACTTATCTTGAGTATTTAACGCTCCTGCCAACGACAGACTGTATTGAAGGGCTAAATAACATTGCGCCTATTTTGGCGCTGTTAGGTGAGCGTTTGAAACAACGAGGCAGTGATTATCACGCGCTCTTTGATGTGTTGCTTTGCCTCTCACAAAGTGGATTGGAAGCATCACAACTGACTGCTCAAGTAGAAAAAGAGCCTTTAGATGATACACCTGCTGCATTAGATGCTGTGTGGGAAGAAGAACAAGTAACGTTTCTTGGCGAAGGTACGCAATGTGGCAGTGGCAAAATCAGCCAACATCAGCGCCGTTTTGCACAAGAGACGACAGTTCAATATCTCAACGTGGGGAATTCGTTGGATACGGGAGCACAAAAATGAATTACATCAATATGTTATTTTTTGATATCTATCCCTATATTGCTGGTGCCGTTTTTATTTTCGGTAGCTGGTTACGTTACGACTATGGTCAATATACATGGCGAGCCGGCTCTAGCCAGATGTTAGACAAGAAAAATATGCGATTGGCTTCTAACTTGTTCCATATCGGGATCATCGGTATTTTTGCTGGTCATTTTCTGGGAATGCTAACACCTCACTGGATGTATGAATCTTTCCTGCCTATTGAATACAAACAAATTATGGCAATGGTCGGTGGCGGTACTTGTGGTGTATTAATGCTGGTGGGGGGCGTGATGTTATTAAAACGCCGTTTAACCAATCCACGGGTTAGAGCTACATCTTCATTTGGTGACATCATGATCTTAACGCTTTTGGTTATTCAAGTAGCGCTAGGTTTACTGACTATTCCATTCTCAGCACAACATATGGATGGTAGCGAAATGATGAAGCTGGTGGCTTGGGCACAATCTATAGTGACTTTCCACGGCGGTGCTTCGGCTCATCTTGAAGGTGTCGCATTCGTGTTTAAATTGCACATTTTCTTAGGTATGACGATTTTCTTATTGTTCCCATTCTGTCGATTAGTTCATATTTGGAGCGTGCCAGTTGAGTACTTAACTCGTCGCTATCAAATTGTGCGTAATCGTCATTAATGAATACCCATCTCCTGATAGTAAATTAGAGACCTTTTAATTGCGCTTATCTCACCCCCGCCCGCGGGGGTTTTTTTTATCTTTTTTCTCCCTTAAAACTTGAACAAAAAATTTGAATGGTTAAAGCAATAATCTTTAGATTCATTTAAGAATAGTTGCACTTATAATTCTTTTTAACGAAATGAATTTATATAAGGCAATAAATAGTTAATTAAATATCGTGATATTTAATTAAATTTAAATATTTATAATTGGTTGTTTATTATAAATAAACTCAAATTTAAATTAATCTGAATATTGTCATGTAAATTTGGTGCTATGATTTAATTGAGTCTTACCTCTATTATGCTATCGGAGATTATTATGAGCTTTAAATATCATCGTATTGATAAAAATAATGCCGCTGTTCTGTTGGTAGACCATCAAGCTGGATTACTCTCTTTAGTCAGAGATATCGAGCCTGATAAATTCAATAATAATGTACTAGCATTAGCCAATGCTGCTAAATACTTTAATTTACCTACCATTTTAACGACTTCTTTTGAAGATGGTCCTAATGGTCCTCTAATGCCTCAGCTCGTTGAAATGTTCCCAGATGCTCCTTATATCGCTCGCCCAGGTCAAATCAATGCATGGGATAATGAAGACTTCGTCAAAGCAGTTAAAGCAACGGGTAAAAAACAACTGATTATTGCGGGCGTTGTGACTGAAGTTTGTGTTGCATTCCCTGCATTATCAGCACTTGAAGAAGGCTTTGAAGTCTTTGTTGTCACTGATGCTTCAGGTACTTTCAATGCCATTTCTCGCGACTCTGCATGGGATAGAATGTCAAAAGCAGGGGCTCAATTAATTAACTGGTTTGGTTTAGCTTGTGAGTTACACCGTGATTGGCGTAATGATGTCGAAGGATTAGGTACACTGTTTGCTAACCATATTCCAGATTATCGTAATCTGATGACAAGCTATAATACTTTAACAAAAAAGTAAGCGGTTAATTTAAGTTTTACCTAAAAATAGGGCTTATATTATTTTTTGAAAAATATAATTTAATTGAATTTTAATTTTATTAAATTATAGATGTAAGCCCTTAATTAAAAATGGAATAGAAATGAAAAGTCAAATATTAAAAGCTACCGCTGTTGCTATGGCATTAAGTGTAGGTGTTGCACAGGCCGCTGAATATAAAGCAAGTACTGCTGAAGGTCCAATAAAAATAGTAAACCTAAAAGCAATGGAAGCTCAAGTTCAAGCAAATATGGAAAAAGGCGCCTTCGGTTATATTCGCGGTGGTGCTGAAGATGAAAATAACTTACGCTCTAATACAAGTGCATTTGATAAAAAATATATTATGCCTCGTTCATTACAAGGCATCGAATTTTCTGACTTAGATTTAAAAACAGAATTTTTGGGTATTAAATTAGATACGCCTATTATTCAGGCACCGATGGCAGCTCAAGGGCTTGCACATCAACAAGGCGAAGTTGCCACAGCAAAAGGTATGGCGAAAGCCGGCTCTATTTTTTCATTAAGCACTTATGGTAATAAAACCATTAAAGAAGTAGCGGACGCCCAACCCGGTTACCCATTTTTCTTTCAGTTGTACATGAGTAAAAATGATGCCTTTAATGAGTATATTTTATCTCAAGCAAAACAGTATGGCGCTAAAGGTATCATTATGACTATCGACTCTTCAGTGGGTGGTTATCGTGAAGATGATGTGAAAAATAACTTCCAATTCCCATTAGGTTTTGCCAACTTAGAAGCGTTTGCAAAAATCAGTGATGATAAATCTAAAACAGGTAAAGGTGCGGGTATTAGCGAAATTTATGCTCAAGCTAAACAAGCATTTACACCCGCAGATATTCAGTATGTGAAAAAAATGTCTGGTTTACCTGTGATTGTAAAAGGTATCGAATCACCTGAAGATGCAGATACTGCAATTAAAGCCGGCGCAGATGCAATTTGGGTTTCTAATCACGGTGGTCGTCAATTAGATAGCGCACCAGCAACAATTGATGTCTTACCTGCGATTGCCAAAGTGGTGAATAAACGTGTACCTATCGTGTTTGACAGTGGTGTGCGTCGTGGTTCACATGTCTTTAAAGCATTAGCAAGTGGTGCAGATGTTGTTGCCGTCGGTCGCCCAATTCTTTATGGATTAAATTTAGGGGGTGCTGAAGGTGTTAATTCAGTTATCCAACATTTAAATAAAGAATTAAAAATTAATATGATGTTAGGTGGCGCAAAAACAGTAAAAGATATTCAAGCCACTCCACTTTATACCGATGCAAGTTTTAATCAATAATTAGTTTATAAAGTTAAAAGTAATAAAACCCACGCTCAATATTGAACGTGGGTTTTTTCTATTAACTTATTTTTTCTATCAACTTAAAAGAATATTGTTAGTTTAAAAAATTATTCTTGGGTTGATGGTGTGTCACTAAAACAGAGGTTATTTTGATTATTAATACCACCATCTGACGATGAATAACCTAGACAACCTAACATTGAATCAAAAATATTGTGATGATAGAACGTGCGTTCTGCATCTTGATTGCGCTTTAAGTTATCAAATAGCTGTTTATTTTCAGGCTCTGCTAAATAGCTATCTGACATCCAAACTAAGAATGGTACTTTAAATTGTTCTGGTGGGGCAATTTCTTTTGGAGTGCCATGTAAGCCACCTTTTTCTGAAATAGATTCACCGTGATCGGAGGTATAAAACACAATGGCTTTTTTATCGCGCAATGTGTCGAGTATGCCATCAATAAAATAGTCGGTATAAAGAATAGAGTTATCATAAGCATTCACTAACTGCTCTTTAGTACACTCATCATCCACATTTAAACATTCAGGTTGGTATTTTTTGAATGATTCAGGGTAACGCTGTGAATACATAAAGTGAGAGCCTTTAGTGTGTAAAATTACTAAATGATTTCCCTTTGGATGTTGGGCAACCGTATTTGCCGTTTCAGTAATTAATAAGGTGTCATCAAGTTCTTTACCAAAATTGCTATTTTTTGCAGTCATCATCTCTTTCATTGCGTAGTTATTTAAATCAAGTTTATTGTAAAACCATAATTCACTTTGCATGGAGAACAACTCTGATGACATACCTAATTGGCTTAATACTGAAAAAATATTGTTCTCTTTTAATGTCCGCTGATCGTTACTTTCTGTCCCGTTTTCTCGTACAAACATACATTTTAAAGAGAGCTTGGTTGCGGTATCACAAGAAATACCTTTAAAGGCAACAAGATTTTTCTCTTGGCTTAATAGAGGATTTGTTTGACGTTCATATCCTAACAATCCCATATGATCCCATCTTGCTGTTTCACCAATAATAAAAACAACATACACATCTTCATTTGCCTTTGAAGGCTCATAAGTGAAGTGATCGGCAGGATTAAAAATATTTTGGTTATTAAACGTATCGTCATACTGCGTTATTGCATATTGAAATAATGGGATAATCCAATTTGTAGGTAAATACGCATAACTTAAGCCACCACTATAGCTTGGCAGATCCAAGTTATTTTTTATTTCATAGGCTTTTTGTTTTGAATCAAGTGTTTTCAAATAGGCAAAAACAGCCAGTGCAATCACAAGCATTTTGACGGTATTTTTTATCCAGATTTTTTTCTTTTGTTGTGTAGTTAGATTTTTCTCTGGTTTTTTACCTAGCCAAATAAGAGCTAATGGCAAAATAGATAAGCCAATAATCCAAATAATCACATTTGGGCTAACCAGCTCTTTAGATAAATCCGTATCCGTGGTTAGTGTTGAAATAATAATGCCGTATCCAATGACGACATCATAAAAAGAAATATAGTAACTCGCACAAACACTCACGACGAGAATAAAAGAGGCGACGATTTTAAAGAATAGAGAGCCGAAAAAAGAGAGTAGCCGTAATAGAAAGAAGGTAAAGGCAATGTTAACAGCAATTTCACCTAGAATATATAATGCATCAATGAGGGGGTTGTTTGTATTTTGTGTGCCGTATCGGCCAATGTAAACGGAAAGATTAAGAAAGAAACCAAGGTAGACAGCTAAAAAAAGGGCAATGTTCTCTTTAGAAAAACGTAAAAACTTTAATTTTTGCATGTTCAGTTATTATCAATTTATATGGTGTAGAGGTCTTTAAGACCGCGAGGTTGTTTTCAGGTTCAGTATTATGTTCTTTTTTTTATTGAAGTTTAAAAATTTTTTATTTGATTTACATAAATATCAAAATTATTAATTTTAAATAGTTTTAGTAGATAGGAATATTGATAGAGATATTAGAAGGTTGTCATCATTATATACGGCAAGATCCCGATAAAGGCAGATAAGAAAGCGTATTTATTATTTTGATTTCGCAGATGAAATAAATAAGTATTATTACGTTATAAATATTAATGTATAACGAATTTTGATAGAAATACAAATCGACATAAATATCGTCATTAGTGTCGAGCACTTCCTACTACTTTAGCTGTCATTGTTTTCTTGCTCATTCAACGGATTTTATTTCTCTTTATTTTTCATTGTGTTGTGGAAAAGTGAAAAAGCGTGCTTATTTGGCACACTCTCTGCATAGATAGAGGAGAAGATCAGGTAATAACCTGAAAGTTGATGAACACAGGAGCAATGTTGATGAAAAAAGTCATCACGGTCTGTCCGTATTGCGCCTCAGGATGCAAAATCTACCTGAAGGTGGAAAACGGTAAAATTATTGGCGCTGAAGGAGCCAATGGTTTAACAAACCAAGGTGAGCTGTGTCTGAAAGGGTATTATGGATGGGATTTTATCCATGATACTAAGATACTGACTCCACGTCTTAAAACACCAATGATCCGTCGTGAAAGAGGCGGAAAATTAGAATCGGTTTCTTGGGATGAAGCGATTGAGTTTGCAAGTAGCAAGCTTCTTGCTATCAAAGAGAAATACGGTGCTAAATCTATTATGACAACCGGCTCTTCACGAGGCCCGGGTAACGAAGCTAACTTCGTTATGCAGAAATTCGCTCGTGCGGTTATCGGAAATAATAATATAGACTGCTGTGCTCGTGTCTGACACGGCCCTTCGGTTGCAGGTCTGCAGCGTTCGGTCGGTAATGGTGCTATGAGCAACTCAATCGTTGAGATTGAGGATACCAAATGTCTATTTGTCTTCGGCTATAACGCCGCAGATTCGCATCCTATTGTTGCTCGCCGTATTGTTAAGGCGAAAGAAAAGGGTGCCAAAATTATTGTATGTGACCCTCGTTACATCGAAACAGCACGTTTAGCCGATTTACACTTAGGCTTAAAAAATGGCTCTAACATTGCGCTATTAAATGCGATTGCGCATGTGATTATTGAAGAAGGATTGCATGATAAATCCTTTATCGAAAATCACACCGAGCAATTTGACGAGTATTGTAAATTAGTTGAAAGCTATACACCTGAATCTGTTGAAGAAATAACAGGTTTAAGTGCTCAAATTATTCGTGAAGCTGCACGTATGTACGCGAAAGCAGAAACAGCGACAATTCTTTGGGGTATGGGTGTAACTCAATTCTACCAAGGTGTTGAAACGGTACGTTCACTGACTAGTTTAGCTTTATTAACGGGTAATTTAGGTAAAAAATATGTCGGGGTTGGCCCAGTTCGTGGTCAAAATAACGTACAAGGTGCGTGTGATATGGGAGCATTGCCTAACACACTACCAGGTTATCAATACGTTACTGACGAAAAAGCGCGTGAGAAATTTGCTAAATTCTGGGGCATTGAGTCAATGCCTGAAGAAGTGGGCTATGCGTTAAGTGAAGTTCCTCATAATATCGATCACGGCTTATTAAAAGCTCACTATGTAATGGGTGAAGATCCACTGCAAACTGAGCCTGATTTAGCAACAATCCGTAGAACGTTTGAAAAACTGGATCTACTGATAGTGCAAGATATCTTTATGACCAAAACGGCGTCTATTGCTGATGTTATTTTCCCTGCAACATCATGGGGTGAGCATGAAGGTGTTTATACTGCGGCAGACCGTGGTTTCCAACGCTTCTATAAAGCTGTTGAACCTGTTGGTGATGTGAAAACAGACTGGCAAATTATCAGTCTGATGGCAACAGCAATGGGTTATCCAATGCATTACAACAATACCAAAGAAATTTGGGATGAGTTGCGTGAGTTATGCCCAATTTATTATGGTGCGACTTACGAAAAAATGGCGGACTTGGCTTATATCCAATGGCCTTGCCCAACAGAAGATAGCCCAGGTACACAATATCTGTACGATGGTGGTAAATTCGATACTCCTAACGGTAAAGGTCAATTCTTTACTTGTGAGTGGGCTCCACCAATTGACAAACTCTCTGATGAGTTTCCAATGGTATTGGCAACCGTCCGTGAAGTTGGACACTACTCTTGCCGTTCAATGACAGGTAACTGTAAAGCATTGGCGGCGTTGGCTGATGAACCGGGTTATGTTCAATTAAACACAGAAGATGCCAAACAGTTGGGTATCAAAGATCAAGAGTTAGTTTGGATACGCTCTCGTCAAGGTAAAGTCATTACGCGTGCTGCGGTCAGTGATAGACCGAATAAAGGTGCTGTATATATGACTTATCAATGGTGGATTGGTGCTTGTAACGAACTGGTTGCAGAGAATTTAAGCCCAATTACCAAAACACCTGAGTATAAATATTGTGCAGTATGTGTTGAGCCAATCAAGGAACAGGCTCAGGCAGAACACTATGTGAAAACGGAATATAGCAATATTAAACGTCGTTTAAGAGAAGCCGCCGAGGGTTGATCTTCGTCTGATTAATATTGTCTTTCTGCCTTAGAACCGAGTTTATTGACCTTAGCGTCAGTAAGCTCGGTTTTTTATTAGATTATTATTTTGTGCACAACTAAGCGACGGACTGATTTAAATAAAGTGTTAAAGGTAAGTCAGGATGCGGATCCATCGAATCAAATTTATGTGATGGATGAGAATCAACCGTTGGATAGCGAGATAGTAAAACAATAAAATCTTGGTAAGCCTGCTTTTTATTATCATGCGTAAAAATAGGTGTACCACTATGATTTAATTCATTATCTGCAATGAGTAAAATATCAAGATATTGCGCATTATTGTGTTCATAAAGTACATTTTTAGGATCAATTTTTTGCCAAGCTGTTCCTATCGCCTCTTTTGGTGAATGAACACGTAAAGCGCCAGTATTATCCTTAACGTTATTCTTATTCATCATCACAATCATGGTGTGATCAACGCCATCTTTATGAACCCCTTCAATTGAAAGTTCACTTAAAGAATCTGGTTGGGCAATTAATCTTAAATGAAAAACAGTTGATATTGATTTAGGCGAATTTTGATCGGTTAAGTGACGAGATGTAAATTTATTACCTTGAATTAATAGCATTTTTAATTTTAATAACGCTTGATAAGCCGTATTGCTCTGCCAGCGATCATCAAGTGCTCTAAAATGCCTTTGTGTGCCACTGTCTTCACGAATAAATCCATCTTCTTCAGTGAGAACAAAAGGTTGATATTCTAGTCTGGAGATCGTTTCTATATCATTATCAAAAAGGTAGCGTCCTGTTCGAGAATGACGAAATGAAAGAGTCGGATCTTGTGCTAAATAGTCACCATATTCCATGAGTGCATTAATATCTTTTTCTTCAGCACCTAATTGTTTTATTAAATCAATGACAATACTTTGGGGAATAAAGACATATTTATTATTCTTATATTCTTTTTTTATTTCACTAATTCTATTTATAAGCAGGCTATTCATATATAATATGCTCCATTGATGGTTTATATTATTAATAGTTAATAAAGTGAGTAATTAATAAAATATAATCATTTAGATTATAGATAGAGATTAATAAGTTTCAAATGTACAAAAAAAGAGTGTAATAAAATAATTACACTCTTTTAGATAAGTAAGAAACTATTTTAGGGTTAAAGTATTTCTGGAATTGAAATACCGAGACGTTGCATCCGCGATAATAACGTTGTTCTTTTTAATCCTAGTTTTAAAGCAGCGCCTCTAGCGCCAGCAACTACACCATTGGTTTCTCTTAATGCTTGAATTATCCTTTCTCGCTCTTCATCATCGCTTTCTGGCGCATTCGTCTGCATGCGCTTTTCAATGGATGAAGGTTGCGTCAGTACCTGCTTTAAACGAGAGGGCTTGTTAATATGAAGCTCTTTTAACTGAAGGTTTAATGTTGATCCTCGCGTTAAAATAACGGCACGCTCAATAATATTTTCAAGTTCACGAACATTACCCGGCCATGGATAAAGTGTTAGCTGCTCCAATGCGTTGGCAGGTATACAATCTATTTTTCTATCCATTCTACGCGCAATTTTTTGCGTAAAATGTTTAGCTAAAAGCGGAATATCTTCAGGTCGCTCTCTTAGTGGTGGAATAATAATAGGAAAAACATTAAGACGATAATAAAGATCTTCTCGAAATTCACCTTCATCTGTTAATTCATGCAGATCTTTATTGGTCGCTGCAATTAGCCTAACATCAACTGGGATCACTTTATTACCACCCAACCTTTCTATTTCTCGCTCTTGAAGAACGCGAAGCAATTTGGGTTGTAAGTCAATTGGCATATCACCAATTTCATCAAGAAATAGCGTGCTTTTATCTGCCATCTCAAATCGGCCAATATGTGTATTGGTTGCGCCTGTAAATGCGCCTTTATCATGGCCAAAGAGATCACTTTCTAAAAGGCCAGAAGGTACTGCGGCACAGTTCATTTTTATCATCGACTTATTTTTTCGCAGACTTAGACGATGAATAGCGCGCGCAATTAATTCTTTACCCGTACCTGTTTCACCTAATATAAGTACAGTACTATCACTTTGTGCCACTAATTCAATTTGTTCTAGCACATTATGCATAGCGTCACTTTGATAAATAATCTCACTGAAGCATGCATTGTTATCTATTTGCTCATTAAGCCAAATATTCTCATTCTTTAAACTGTCTTTTAAATGTGTTATTTCTTCATAAGCCGCTGCATTTTCAATGGCGATACCAATACGAGCTGCAATTTGTTGTAGCAATTGGCAAGTATCGTTAGTAAAAACGCTTCCTACTTCGTGTGCTAAAATTAATAAGCCTAGCGGTTTATGATTAAAAGCCAGTGGCAATAACAAAGCCGTCTGCATATTTTGCTTAACTAGACGCTTAATCAAAACATCTTCTTGATCTTCTTTATTAATATCAATTAAGACAGGTTTATTCTGATTAATAATTTCTTCTGCTTTGTTATTCGCGCTACTAAACTTACGTTGTTGGCGAATGACTGATTTCCCAGTCTGATAACGACTAGAGTAAAGAATACCTTCACCACTATTTTGTGATGAGGTACGGCATAACATAAGACTAATATGGTTCAATCCAAAAAAACGATGTATTTCTTTAGAGACTTCAGAAATAAGACCATCCATGTCTAGATGAGCTAATACAGAATTTGTGATATCAACCAATATTCGATATTGGTTGCGCTCATTACGAAGGCTCTCCATAGTTTCAGCATTGTTACTGCTTAATTTCATGACACCACCGATTGCCCTAAAAAATTAGCTATATTGTAGTAGGTTTATAATAAATTTATATCAATGACTGAATCATTTTTGATCCAACCCGCTATTTTTGTATATGTAGTGAAACTTAAGAATATAAATTTATCAAATCACTATATAATCAAATATATATCGATTTATTTTATCGTCAAAATTGTCGAATAATTTGACGAAGTGACTTGTTTATTAATTAATAATCATTTTTATTTGAAAATTATTTAATTGAAAAATAAGGAATAGTTATATCAAAAATATATTGGCATGAACCGTGCTAGATTCATTCTATTGATACTCTAATTATTACTCTTAATTAGAATAACTCGTTGCATTTATCGCCATATATAACGGCTATATATAACAAAGATCAGGAGAATATGATGAACCGTTTCATCATTGCAGACCCTAAAAAATGTATTGGTTGCCATACTTGTGAAGTGGCTTGTGTCGTGTCACATCAGCAAGTAGACCAAGATAATTTAGCCATTGAGCAAATTAGTGAGCAGAATTTCCAACCCCGAATTCATGTGGTCAAAGGATTTTCAATCAGTACGGCAGTTGTTTGTCATCAATGTGAAGATGCCCCTTGTGCTAATGTGTGTCCGAATGGCGCTATCATTCATAACAAAGATTATTACTATGTTGATCAGGAAAAATGTATAGGTTGTAAAACCTGTGTACTGGCTTGCCCTTATGGCACGATGGAAGTGGTTTCTCGTCCAGTTATGCGCACATCAACCGCGCTCAATGCGATTGAGGCATTTAAAGCGGAAGCCAACAAATGCGACTTATGCCACCATCGTGAAGCGGGTCCCGCATGTATTGAAGTCTGCCCAACTCATGCTTTAGTGTGTATTGATAGAGATGCACTTGAAGAGATGGTTAAAGAGCGTCGTCGCAGAGCAGCTTTTGAAACCGGTGCTGAATTGTTGTTCTAAGATCAATAATAAAGCAACTATGTACTGGTACTATAGTTGCTATTATTTATCCTGCTTCAATAAGGTATCGACATGCATGAAATTACGCTTTGCCAGAGCGCATTTGAGATAATAGATTCTCAAGCTAAATTAAATAATGCAAAAAAAGTAAAAAGTGTATGGATGGAATTGGGCGCATTATCTTGTGTTGAAGTCAGTGCACTTGAATTTTGCTTTGATATTGTTTGCAGAGACACCCTTGCCCAAGGTTGTGAATTACATATTGAGGTTATCCCCGCGAAAGCATGGTGTTGGGATTGTCATCAAGTTGTCACTGTTTCAACCTTTAATGCAGGTTGTCCGTCTTGTGGTAGCCAAAATTTGCGCGTTGAAAATGATGATGCAATGCGAATAAAGCAAATAGAGATCGAATAGGGGTTGTTATGTGTCTTGGTATTCCAGGTCAGGTTGTTGAAGTCGGAAAAACAATCACTGAAAATGCAATGGTCGATGTTTGTGGCGTTAAACGAGAAGTGAATATTGCGTTAGTCTGCGAGGGTGAGCCTCATACGATGATCGGTAAGTGGGTGTTAGTGCATGTTGGTTTCGCCATGAGTATTGTCAATGAAGAAGAAGCAAAAGAGACGCTGGATGCTCTGATGGCAATGGGAGAAGTTGAAGATGATGTCTCTGCTTTTCTTTATGGCGAAGAGGGCGCACCTAAGCAAGTTTGAATAAATTTCAAGCTATTGCATGCTTTATTACTTTTTCTTATAATTCAATCTCATTTCTCTGAAGCTGGGACGACCCAGCTTTCTGTTGTTCATTCAGGGGACGACCCCAAATATGTTTTATATAAAAGGGGTAATTTATGTCCTGGGCAATTCTATTTGTTGCTGGTTTACTTGAGATAGTTTGGGCTGTTGGCTTGAAATACACTCATGGATTTACGCGACTAACACCAAGCATTATTACGATAACGGCCATGATTGTGAGCATGGGCATGTTATCTTATGCCATGAAAGGCTTACCAGCAGGCACCGCTTATGCGATTTGGACAGGTATTGGTGCTGTCGGTACTGCAATTTTTGGTATTTTAGTTTTTGGTGAGTCTGCCAATATTTATCGTTTATTGAGTTTAGCGATGATAATTTTTGGCATTATCGGGCTGAAATTGGCGAGTTAATTGTGATAGGTTTGATTTATTAAAAAATTTTCTAATAAGATTAGCGTAATTAAAATCTTTTTACTTATGTTATTGTTCTAATGAAAATCATCAAAAATCAATTAGATAATGATAATTAAAAGATCTGCGTTAAAATTTTGATAGTCAATAAGCGGTAACATTTAACCATAGAACCCCCCAAAATAAGTGTCCTATTTTGGGGAGAATTTAGAGACTTTGATTTTGCTCTAATCAATTGGGTACGATATTTTCTAGCTTCTCCCATATCCTTTTTGCAGAATAAAAAATGCAATCACCTAACTTTTTTTGTTTCTTGGTTTTTAATCTAAGTGGTTAAAGAAACATTGATTGAAAAAGTGGTACTGGTTACTATAGTACTCATTACTGCAGAGGGAGTGGCATGGGAATATATAAAATATCTTCTTTTAAGAGAAGTGTGAAGAAAACACCCATAACGGATAAGCAGTTATCTGTAGCTGCAAAAGAAGTTCAGCAAGGAAAATATGAAGCTGACTTGGGTGGTGGAGTAATAAAAAAACGTCTAGCAATACAAGGACAAGGTAAAAGCGGAAGTGTTAGAGTCATCATATTTTTTAAGATCAACAATCATCTTTTTTTCGCTGATGGCTGGACGAAAAATGCCGTTAATGCAAAGGGAAAAAAAGAAATAGAAGATGACGAATTGCAGGCCTATAAACATTTAGCAAATGAGTTTTTAAATTATGATGAAAGTACTATTAATCATTTAATTTCTTGCAGAATTTTAGAGGAAATAACTGATGAGTAACAAGCTAAATAACATGCTTGAATTGGCTAAAGAGCTAAATGCCGCAGGTACATCACCCGATAGCTTGGTTCAAGAAATTGAAAGTATTGTTCACACTCGTGAAATTAATGACAAAATACAATGCGTATCGGCGATGAGTGGTGCAGAGATTAAAACTTTGCGCACTAAATTTGGAATGTCACAGGCTGTTCTTGCCCGAGCTTTAGGTATGTCAAAAGAGAGCGTATCTAAATGGGAAAGAGGTGAAAAGAAGCCAAGTGGACCAGCGCTAAGAATGTTACGTATTTTAGAACGTCAGGGACCTGAAGTCCTAATAATTTAAGTGAGAGACGATAAGCCGTTAAGTGCTTTTTGTTTACTGTGGAGATATAGTTCAAATATAAAAAAGTTAATTATAGAAAATTTTTTTCATAAAAAAAGCCACTCAATGAGTGGCTTTTAATTTTTACGTATTAATCAATTACAGTGTAAATACACCAATGATAGCGATAACGCTGATAATTGCTGCACCACCATAAAATACCCATTTGCTTGCAGGTACATGCACTTTAAAATCGTGCAGAGTATGGTGAATACGGTGTAATGCACACCAAACTGGCAGAATAATCATTAGCAGTAAGAACAGACGGCCAATGATGCTTTGGCTAAATGCCATAATACGTTCATAAGTAAATGCTTCTGGCGCAATACCCATAGGGATTAGGATACCGAGCAGGATGATGATTGCTGGAGAAACAATCGCACTCCACATACCACCTGCACCAAATAATCCCCAGAAAATAGGTTCATCAGAGCGCTTAGGAAGTTGATTCTGATTCATTATTTCCTCCTGGGTTAAATTAACGCCACTGCCAGAATAGCGGCAGTAACAACGATAGTGACACCCCAGAAACCACGAACGATGGGTTCTTGTGGCATTTTTTCATCTTTAACAACGATAACCACTGCTTTTGGTGCAAGTTTGAACCAAGTTGCAGAGTGGAAGACCGTCGCAATTAGGGTCACAATGTTAATTAGCATTACAATTGGGTTGCTCAGGAATCCAACGAAACCTGCCCAACTTTCTGGTCCATTTTTCAGTGCGAATACACCAAACAGTACAACCAGACTGAACCAAAGTTGTGGAAGACAAGTCCCTTCACGGGTGATATAGAAACGATAGAATCCAAGTTTCGTCCACCAGTTTGGTTGCATGCCACGAACATAAGGCTTACGTTTTGTTGTCATGTCTTGTTTCCTCCTTAACGTGGTTTCAGCATCGCAATGACAAAGTCTTGCGCACTGGCTGCTTTACCTTGCTGAATAGCGGCAGCAGGATCCACATGTTTTGGACAGACTTCAGAACAGTAGCCAACAAAGGTACAAGACCAGACACCGTTCTCACCATTTAACTGAGGCATACGCTCTTTTGCCCCATGGTCGCGACTATCTGTGTTGTAACGTTGAGCTAATGTAATCGCTGCTGGGCCAATAAACTCTGGGTTTAGACCAAACTGCGGGCATGCTGCATAGCAAAGACCGCAGTTGATACAACCAGAGAATTGGTGGTATTTTGCCATTTGAGCAGGAGTCTGTTTATTCGTCCCTTCTGAAGGCTTACGATCATTACCGATGATATAAGGTTTAATCGCTTCTAAGCTTTCAATAAAGTGAGTCATATCGACAACAAGGTCACGCTCAACTGGGAAGTTACCTAACGCTTCAACTCTTATACCGTCTGGATATTCACGAATAAACGTTTTACAAGCCAATTTAGGCACTTTGTTGACCATCATGCCGCAAGAGCCACAAATCGCCATACGGCAAGACCAACGATAAGAAAGATCAGGCGCTAAATTGTCTTTAATATAACCCAATGCGTCCAGTAATGAGGTTTGCTCATCATAAGGAACATCATAAGTGACGAAATGAGGCGCTTCGTCTGTTTCTGGGTTATAGCGCATGACTTCCATTTTAATGTGCTTCATGTCATCAGCCATTCGCTTTCTCCTTATTCTGCTTGTCTTGTGCAGTCGCTTCACCACCATAGACACGTTTAGCAGGAGCAGATTTCGTGATCTTCACATCGCTATATTCTAAACGAGGGGCACCTTCTGGGTTATAGAACGCCAGAGTATGTTTCAGGAAGTTCACGTCATCACGCTCAGTACAACCTTCGTCAAGACGTTGGTGTGCACCACGAGACTCTTTACGATTGATTGCGGAATGAGCCATACATTCAGCGACATCTAAACCAAAGCCAAGCTCAATTTTGTACAGTAAATCTGTATTAAAGACGCTGCTCGTGTCTTTAATTTCAACGCGTTTGAAACGTTCTTTTAATTCAGCCAGTTTATCAATGGTTTTTTGCATTAATTCAGGTGTACGATAGATACCGCAACCTTCTTCCATTGATTCACCCATTTCGTCTCGAATTTGTGACCAGCTTTCAGAACCTTTTTGGTTCATCAGATTTTTCAGGCCATCTTCGATATCACGAGTACGAGCATCTAATGCTGATGCGTTAGCTGGTGCTGCTTCTTGTGCACAACGAACCGCTTCTTCACCAGCAAGACGACCGAATACAACCAGCTCTGCCAGTGAGTTAGAACCTAAACGGTTAGCGCCGTGTAAGCCAACAGATGAACATTCACCCACCGCAAACAGACCTTTAATACGAGTCTCAGTTTGTTGGTTAGTTTCGATACCACCCATAGTGTAGTGAGCAGTAGGACGAACAGGGATTGGTTCATTAACTGGGTCAACACCCACATACGCTTTTGCCAGTTCACAAATAAATGGCAGACGTTCATGAAGTTTTTTCGCACCCAGATGACGTAAGTCAAGATAAACAACGTCACCACGGTGAGTTTTGATGGTACGGCCTGCGCGCCACTCATGCCAGAAAGCTTGAGAAACTTTATCGCGAGGACCTAATTCCATGTATTTATTTTCTGGTTTACCTAATGGTGTTTCTGGTCCTAGGCCGTAATCTTGCAGATAACGATAGCCATCTTTATTGACCAGAATACCACCTTCACCACGACAACCTTCGGTCATCAGGATACCTGAACCTGGTAGGCCAGTTGGGTGATATTGAACAAATTCCATATCACGCAGTGGAACGCCATGACGTAAAGCGATACCCATACCATCACCAGTAACAATACCGCCATTGGTATTGAAACGATAAACACGTCCCGCACCACCGGTTGCCATAATGACTGCGTTAGCACGAATTTGAACTTTCGTACCTTCCATCATATTAATAGCAACAAGACCACGAGCGTGACCTTCATCAACAAGAATATCGAGAACAAAGTGTTCGTCGAAACGTTGAATTTGTGGGTATTTTAAGGATGTTTGGAACAGGGTATGTAGCATATGGAAGCCGGTTTTATCGGCTGCGAACCAGGTCCGTTCGATCTTCATCCCACCAAAACGTCGGACGTTGACTGACCCGTCTTCTTTCCGGCTCCAAGGACAGCCCCAGAGTTCTAGTTGAGTCATCTCTGTTGGACAATGCTCAACGAAGTAATCGACGACATCCTGTTCACACAACCAGTCACCGCCTGAAACGGTATCATTGAAGTGGAAATCATAGGAGTCGTGAGCCTGAGTCACTGCTGCTGATCCGCCTTCTGCTGCCACGGTGTGGCTACGCATTGGGTAAACTTTTGAGATCAGAGCAATTTTCAGTTGAGGATTAGCTTCCGCTGCAGCTATTGCTGCTCGTAAGCCTGCGCCCCCGGCTCCGATTATCGCTATATCGGCATTAAAGGTTTGCACTGCGCTTCTCCATTGTTCAAGTGAAAATTGGAATAATTGTCTAGAATTCAATTCACTGACATTATTAATTTGTAATGCTATTTTTTTACGCTATCCGTAACGAAATTGTTTCACTACCTTGTGACTGCGCTTGATAACATCTTTATTATCATTGACTGTAATTTTAGTATAACGAAATGTAGGGCACCGAAATTTGATATGAATGATGGTTTTCCCGTATTTCGCAAAAAAAGTGTGATCTATGCCAAGAATTCTGGGTTTAACTAATAAGCCACCAGAGAAACTTGAAGATTAAATAGAATATATTTTTCTAAATTGAAAATTTATAAATAGTAATGAATAACCTATTTTGAAAGTATAGATAACTTTAATTGGAAATGACAATGATTTTTTATTAAATGTTGATTTTAAAGGGTAAATGCTTTTATCTTTCTTAAGTCTAATTTTAATTAATAAAATTCCATTTTAAAAACTAAAATAAATTTTTTACTATTTATCTAAAACAAATCGGTTTGTCTTGTTAATTGTTAATAAAATATTAATAATATTTCTAAAGGTTTTTAATATTCATCAAAATACGTAGATTTAAATAGAAAGTTAACTTTGAAGTTTAGATGAGTTTGGCTATTTAAATATAAGCATAGTGTTAGTTTATTGTTATTTGTAATTGAGAAAAAGAATTATTCTAATTAACTCTTTTTATAAAAATAGCGAAAAAGCACTGAGTTTCTTACTTTAAATTGGTGTTTATTTAAACGATAAAAAGTGCCCAAAAGTAGATGTTTTGTAGAATTATATTTATTTATCTTATGTGTTTTTACTTAATAAAAGAAAAGATCAGTGAAAAAATATAAAATGAAACCTCTCTTTATTAGGAGAAATTTGTCTGTTGAAGAGGATGCGAGTAAACTGCACGCTTTGTTTTCTGTTGGAGTTTTTCGTTCATGAGTGAAATCGCGGATTGGCAGCCAAGCGCCTCAATCGCCAACTTATTAAAAAAGGCGAAAATAGTCAGTAATATTAGGCGTTTTTTCACTGATCGTGGTGTGTTAGAAGTTGAAACACCGATGATGAGTCAGGCTACCGTTACCGATGTTCATCTTTACCCATTTGAAACCCAATTTGTGGGGCCTGGTGCTTCTCAAGGGCTAAAACTTTATTTGATGACAAGCCCTGAATACCACATGAAGCGTTTATTGGCTGCAAACAGTGGGCCGATTTATCAAATGGGGCGTTGCTTCCGTAATGAGGAAGCCGGTAGATATCATAATCCGGAATTTACGATGCTTGAGTGGTATCGCCCTTGTTTTGATATGTACCGGTTGATGAATGAAGTCGATGATCTACTGCAAGAAGTGTTAGATTGTGAAGCATCAGAGTCACTCTCTTATCAGCAAGCATTCTTGCGTTATCTCGATATTGACCCTTTATCTGTTGATAAAGAAAAATTGCGTGAAGTGGCGGCAAAACTGGATTTATCAAATATTGCAGATACTGAAGAAGATAAAGATACGCTACTTCAGTTGCTATTTGTTTCTGGAGTTGAACCTCATATCGGTTTAGAAAAGCCAACCTTTATCTATCATTTCCCTGCATCACAAGCCTCATTAGCTGAAATCAGCTCTGAAGATCATCGTGTAGCAGAGCGTTTTGAAGTCTATTTTAAAGGTGTTGAGTTAGCGAACGGATTCCGTGAGCTGACGGATGCACAAGAGCAACGTCATCGCTTTGAACGTGATAATCGTCAGCGAGTGGCAATGGGATTACCAGAGCAACCTATTGATGAGCGCTTTTTAGCTGCTCTTGAAGCGGGACTACCTGAGTGTTCGGGTGTAGCTTTAGGCGTTGATCGCCTTATTATGCTAGCACTGGGTGTTGAACGCCTTAGTGATGTTATTGCATTCCCTGTTTACAGGGCATAAGTGCGATATCAATAGTGCTAAAAAAGAGAGCCGAGGCTCTCTTTTTTATTTTTTGGATTTTCGGCTTTGTCTTCGTTTTTCTTCTGCTTCAAGGGCTTTTTCTTGAAACTTCGCAAACTTATTCCCTGTTACGTCTTTCATATAGCGATAATTAATAAACCAAAACGTAATACATGAAAATAAAATAACCCACCAAATTAACAGTAGCTTTAATGCAGAATTAACACCCAGCATTAAATTAAAGCTAATTAAGACCATTAAGCTGACAAATATCGAGCTAAATAATCCTCCTGCAATTTGCGACATATATTTTTTTAAAGGTGTGATACTGATTAATGGCAAGATAATTACCATAGAGAACAGTACGCCAAATGTGGCAAACATAATAATCGAGATAGGTTCATCAAAGCTTAGAAACCAATCCGTTATACCAAAAAAAGAAAAGGGAATTTCTATCATGATATTGCCTCCCTACTAGGGTAAAAAAGAGGGATATCTTTAAATTTAAAAATAAACGTAAACACTATATTAGGAAAAATACGTATTTCAGTATTATAGAGAGTCACGGATTGATTGAAGAATTCTCGCCTGTCAGCTATGCATTCTTCTAATTCTTTCGCTTGTATTTGTAATAGGTGCAAATTTTTCCCACTGATAAGTTCAGGATATTTTTCAGCAATAATGAGTGATTTTTTTATTTGTGGTAATAACTGATTAGCTAAATTAACTTTTTCATCTAATACATCTGCATGTAAATAGTGATCTCTATTTTCAGCCAATTTTTCAAATAAGGCTTTCTCATGATCTATTGCTTTTTGTGTAATCACTATCAGCATGGGGATCAAGTCAGCTTGTTTTTTTAATAAAACATCAATGTTTGCAAAGGCTTTATAGCAATTATTTTTTAGCATCACCATGTTGTTATAAATCATCACTAATTGGCGTATTAAAAAATACACTAAGGTGAGAATAAAAATAATGAAAATAAGCCATTCCATAATAATTAATTACCAAGGTGAAGAGGTGTTATTAAAATAAAGCGTTAAGATGCCGTCTTGATATTCCATCGGTATTACTAAAATGGAAAAGATAACAAAAAGAGCAAGGATAACGATGATAGTCGCGTTACGACGTAAAGGACGCGCTTTGTTCCAACTAACAATATAATCTTGTGGCGATAAACCCAGTAGGTAATGAGGCGCTTTACGTGTGATAACCACTTCGCCATTGACGGACTCTGCATCACCAATTAATAAATATGTTGTATTTTTGTCTAAAATGTACTCTTTAAAACGTTTACTGTTGGATTCAAAATCTTGATGAGGTTTGATACCAAAGTGTATAAAAGGAGTATCAGCCGCAAGAACTTGAATTGATCCTGTATCATCTGTCATCGTGAAATTATTGATTTCTTTTTCGCAAAGCGTTTGCTGATAGCTTTTTTTACCTTCTTTGTCTGTGGATATGTCGTATTCATAATAGAAATAGCCATAACACTCTTTTTTACCTAATCGACTATTTAAGATTTTCCCCGCAGTTATCTTGCCTTCAATTTCAACAAGTCCAATGGCTAAAGAGCGAATTTTAGATGTCGCTAGAATTTTTTGAAAACGTAAAAAACGTTTTTCAGGTGTTCTTCTGACGATTTGGTAAACGAACATTAAAACGAAACTTAAAAAGAACAATCTTTGGTCGATAAACAAGCTGAAGCTTAAACTCAGCAATAAAAGGCTAACAAATACAGTGTTGATAAGTGCTGAAAATTTAGAGGTTCCTTCATTTTGTAATTGATGGTAATTCTTTATCGCTTTCTCTCCAATATTCGCAATATGGGTTGAAATACCATATGCAAATAGCAAAATAACAGCGAATGCAATTCCGGAGATAAGATTAACAACAGAGTCTTCACCACTAGGATAAACGTCCGTTTCTCTCGAAAAAAACAGATAATTTCCAGCAGCAAAAGCGATCCCTAAAAAGGGAACAATACTCAAGCTGTTCTTCTTTTTTTGAGGACGTTTGCTGCGTAAAAAATAGATTAATGCACCCACAGCACAGCCGATAAAAAAATAAATTAACACTGCAATTTATCCTTAATGCGGTTATTTAAAGTGAATTCCTTCAAATTTCATTTCTTCTTTTGGTATTTCAAGTAATTGCATACGTTCAAAGCGAAAAAGGCCAGCAATTAAGCTATCAGGAAACATCTCTATTGCAGTGTTGTAGTTAGTTGTTGCATCATTAAAGCCTTCACGACGTTGAGCAATTTTATTTTCTACATCACTAACACCTGTTTGAAGTAGTGCTAATTGCTCACCTGAAATTAACGTCGGATAATTTTCAGCAAGGGCAATCATGCCTCGCAGTGCTGTATTCATCTCATTTGTTGCGCTAATTTTTTCATTAATATTTTGTGCTTTAAAATAGCGTTGTCTTGCGTCACTTAATGCAATAAATACACCTTTTTCGTGCTCCATGGCTTTTTCAGCTATAGCCATTAATTGAGGAATTTGGTCAGCTCTTTGTTTTAAAATAACGTCAATATTCGCAAACTGATTACTTACTTGATTGCGTGTTGCAATAAGACGGTTGTAAATGGAAATTCCCCAACCAATAAAAAGAACGATAAGAACAAGTAAAATAATCGCCATTATTGTCATCGTGATCCCTTCCTCTAAATATTTAATAAATAATGATAGCTAAATTAAAAAGTGATTATGATTTTTAATTAAATTATTAGAATAAGTTAGAGAAAGATTAAGGAATATACAATCAGAAAGGGCGCAAATATCTAGGATACTCGTCATACTTCAAGTTGCAGCGTTGTTGACTATATTCATTCGTACTAGTCACATACTTATATACTCGTCATACTTCAAGTTGCAGCGTTGTTGACTACATTCATTCGTACTAGTCACATACTTATGTATGCTCCTAGCATCTCATTCATTTGTCGCCTAGCTGCACCTTGAATTATTTAGAGTATTGACTTGTTATACTTCAAGTTGCACCTTGAGTTATTTAAGGTGCAACTAAAATGTGATAAGTTATTTAGCTTGTTTTTGTAAGAATTTAACTCCTAAATCAGGGAAGTCTGTAAAGACACCCTCAGCACCTGCTTGGTTATAAATGATGTCGTAAAGCTGATCACCATCTTTTGCGTATTTAGGCAGTTTATCAATACGAACAGTAAATGGATGAATGGTTAGTTTATTAGCATGCGCATCAGCAGCCATTCCCGTTAAGGTGATTTTTTCTGGTGTTGAATTTTCTTCGACTAACATATGGTAGTCAGGGCCAATACCATCGGCATAAGTGGCAATTTCTTTCATTGCACCTGGCTTAAACATCCACTCATAGCTGTAGTTTGTCCATGTTCCATCAGGTTGTTTTTCATAAGTCTCATTCCAGTCTGTATAGGCAATTAACTGAACGAGTTTTAAATCCATACCCATTTTAGGCATTAATTCTGTTTTGATGCGTTTTAGGTCGTTAGCATCGAAAGATTGCAGATAAACATTGTCGGTTTTTTTCGTGTAACCATATTGTTTAAGCACTTCGAGCACTTTAGAGGTAATGTCTTTGCCTTCTTGTTCATGGAACCAAGGCGCTTTAATTTCAGGGTAAATACCAATATCTTGCCCTGTTGATTTGTTTAAACCTTGAACAAATTCAATCTCTTCTTGGAATGTGTGTACACGGAAATCGGATTTACCCATAGGGAAACGGTTTGGATAACTTTGGACTTTTTTACCGTCAACAATGTCAAAACCTTCGGTAAATTTTAGCCCTTTGATCTCTTCAAGCGTAAAGTCGATAGCGTAATAACGACCATCTTTTCTTGCTCTATTTGGATAACGTTCAGCCACATCTGTTACACGATCAAGATAGTGATCATGTAAGACAACCAGTTCGTTATCTTTTGTCATCACTAAGTCTTGTTCTAGATAATCTGCGCCTTGAGCATAAGCTAATGCTTTGGCAGGAAGCGTATGTTCAGGCAAATAACCACTTGCACCACGGTGAGCGATAACGACCTTATCACTTGCCGCTTGTGCGATTGCACTTAAAGATAGAGTTAAAAGAACGCCTGCAACTAACGGTTTTATTCTAAAAGATTTACTCATAAAGCTGCTCCATTTTAATTCTATGTACAACAAAGTTATGTACAGTTGGCAATAAAAAAGCCACATCAAAACAGTTGATGTGGCTTGGTTTTTAGAGATGAGATTTAACTAATTTCATAAATAATCAGTTAGCGATTATTCGTACTTCTGAAGCATTTCACGTTTGTGTTTGGTTTCAGTAACCATCACGATAAGTAATAACACAACAGATAGCGCACTACCGCCGATCATGACCATAAAGCCGCCATCCCAGCCGAAGTAGTCAACGGTGTAACCTACGATAGCACTTGCTGCAACAGAACCACCTAAGTAACCGAATAGACCAGTAAAGCCTGCTGCTGTACCTGCGGCTTTTTTCGGTGCAAGCTCTAGCGCATGCAGACCAATTAACATAACAGGACCGTAGATTAAGAAACCGATGATTAACATACACGCCATATCAACATTCGGGTTACCCGCTGGGTTCATCCAGAATACGATAGTTGCGATAGTTACCAAGGTCATGAAGAACACGCCTGTTGCACCACGATTACCCTTGAACACTTTATCCGACATCCAACCACACAGCAGCGTGCCTGGAATACCAGCGTATTCATATAAGAAGTAAGCCCATGATGATTTATCCATTGCAAAGTGTTTAACTTCACGCAGATAAGTTGGTGACCAGTCCAGTACGCCGTAACGCAGTAAGTAAACGAACACGTTCGCAATTGCAATCATCCACAGAAGTTTGTTAGGGAACACATACTTCATGAATATTTCTTTGGCAGTCAGTTCTTGTTCGTCTGTTTCTTTATAATCTGGTGGATAGTCGTTTTTGTACTCTTCGATTGAAGGTAAACCACAAGATTGTGGGGTATCACGCATTAATGCGAATGCAATCATAGCAACTAAGATTGCTGCAAATGCTGGCATATATAACGCTGCTTTCCAGTCGTTAAACCATGCCATACCTAATAAGAACAGTAATGGAGGTAAGCCACCACCAACGTTATGCGCACAGTTCCAGATAGAAACGATACCGCCACGTTCTTTTTGTGACCACCAGTGCACCATTGTACGTCCACAAGGAGGCCAGCCCATACCTTGGAACCAACCACAAAGGAACAACAGAACGAACATTACCATAATGCTCGAAGTTGCCCATGGTACAAAGCCCATAAATAGCATCACTGCGGATGCTAAAATAAGACCTGCTGGTAAGAAATAACGAGGGTTAGCACGGTCAGAGAATGAGCCCATGATAAACTTAGAGAAACCGTAAGCAATCGAGATCCCTGATAAAGCAAAACCTAGGTCACCTTTAGAAAACCCTTCTTCTACAAGATAAGGCATTGCTAACGCAAAGTTTTTTCTTACTAAATAATAAGCAGCATAACCGAAGAAAATCCCCATAAAGATCTGCCAACGCAGACGACGATAGACAGGATCTATCTGCTCTTTTGGCAAACGCGCTTTATGTGGCGCAGGTCTAAACAGACTTAACATATTAGCCTCCGATGGCTTTTATTTTAATATGTTGATATTAAATAATGACAAAACGAACAGTGAAGTTATCAAAAAATTTTCTTTAACGAACTTAATAGTAAACTTATACAATCAAATTTACTGTGAGGTATTACTCAGTTGTCGAATAATTTTTCAAGATGTGCAATTTTGAGTGATATGTTAACTTTATCAAATACTTTTTGTTAAATAATTTGTGATTAGTATCACACTTGTGGTTTTAATTTTTCACTCGTGAGCGTTTCTCTTTCGTTTTTGCTCATTATCAAACATTAACCACATTTTTTGTGTATCTTATACACTATAATTAACGCTAAAGAATAATTAAGCGTTTGCTGAATGTAATGTGAGAGGGCATCTCTATGATGAGCGGTTCACCAGTGACAGAAACTGATGTCATTATTATTGGCGGGGGAGCAACCGGTGCAGGCATGGCAAGAGACTGTGCACGCCGTGGATTACGTTGTGTCCTGCTAGAAAGACATGATATTGCAACCGGTGCGACCGGTCGAAATCATGGATTGTTACACAGTGGTGCGCGTTATGCAGTAACAGACCCTGAGTCAGCGCGTGAGTGTATTGAAGAAAACATGATTTTAAAACGGGTCGCTCGTCATTGTGTTGAAAAAACGGATGGCCTTTTTATTACCCTTCCTGAAGATTCTTTAGAGTTTCAACAGACCTTTATTCAATCTTGCCAAGCAGCAGGTATTGATGCTCAAGCGATTTCACCCGAAGAAGCTATTCGCTTAGAGCCATCTGTTAACCCAAATTTAATCGGCGCGGTTAAAGTGCCAGATGGTACTGTCGATCCTTTCCGTTTAACTGCCGCAAATATGTTAGATGCCCGCGAACATGGCGCCCAAGTACTGACTTATCATGAAGTTGTTGGACTTATTCGTGAAGGCGACCGTGTTAAAGGTGTGAAAGTTTACGATCATCAAGCGAAAAAACTGTATGAAATTCGCGCGCAAATAGTGGCAAATGCAGGGGGAATTTGGGGGCAAAAAATCGCTGAATATGGCGAGTTAAAAGTTCGTATGTTCCCAGCCAAAGGTGCGTTGTTGATTTTGGGTCATCGTATTAACAATATGGTGATCAACCGCTGTCGTAAACCTGCGGATGCCGATATTTTAGTGCCTGGCGATACCATTTCATTAATTGGTACAACATCAACACGAGTACCTTACGATGAAATCGACAATATGTATGTCACCCCTGAAGAAGTCGATATTCTTATTCGTGAAGGTTCAATGTTAGCGCCAAAACTGGCTCAAACTCGAATTTTACGTGCTTATGCAGGTGTGCGTCCTTTAGTTGCAAGTGATGATGATCCATCTGGTCGTAATGTTAGCCGTGGTATTGTTTTACTCGATCATGCGCAACGTGATGGATTAGAAGGATTTATTACTATTACTGGCGGTAAATTAATGACTTACCGTTTAATGGCTGAATGGGCAACAGATAAAATCTGCGAAAAATTAAATGTCTCTGCTAAATGTACAACCGCAGAAGAAGCCTTACCGGGCTCTCGCCAATCAGCAGAGCAAGCATTACGTAGCGTTGTTTCATTACCTGCGCCAATTCGTGGTTCTGCGGTTTATCGCCACGGTGATTTAGCTAATAAATTATTGAGTAATGAACGTAGCGATAAGAGCTTAGTCTGTGAATGTGAAGCCGTTACGGCAGGGGAAGTTCGCTATGCGGTTAACTCTTTAACTGTCAATAACTTACTTGATTTACGCCGCCGTACTCGCGTGGGTATGGGAACATGCCAAGGTGAACTTTGTGCTTGTCGTGCAGCGGGTTTATTAAACCGTTTACAAGTCACTACTCCTCACGAATCAGAACAGCAACTTGCCCATTTCTTAAATGAGCGTTGGAAAGGTATTCGACCAATTGCTTGGGGTAATGCGTTACGTGAGAGTGAATTCACCAGTTGGGTTTACCAAGGTTTATGTGGTTTAGATGCTGATATGATTGAAAAAACAGCTTCAGCGGAGGCAGATAATGAAATTTGACGTCATCATTATAGGTAGCGGGCTTGCAGGATTAACCGCAGGTATTCGTCTTGCTGAAGCCGGTAAGTCTTGTGCAATCATCAGTAATGGTCAAAGTGCGCTACACTTTTCATCAGGTTCATTGGATTTATTAACCCATCTTCCTGATGGTTCAGTCGTGACTCAACCTAAAAAAGCATTGGCAACATTAGCTGAATTAGCCCCTAAGCATCCTTATAGCCGTATTGGTGAAATTCAGGTTTCAACTTTCATTGAACAGGCTCAAGCACTATTAGCAAATACGAGTGGTCTTGAATATCAAGGTAATGGTGATGAAAACCATTATCGTATTACACCCGTTGGGCGTTCACGTATGAGTTGGATGAGCCCAAAACGTGTGCCAACGCATGGTGTTGATCAAGCGTTGCCATGGAAAAAGCTGGCTGTTGTTGGAATCGAAGGCTTCTTAGATTTTCAGCCACAATTTGCAAGCAATACGCTTAATGAGCAAGGTGTTGAGTCTATTCCTTATCATATTCACTTACCGCTATTAGACAGATTACGTGATAATCCAAGTGAATTTAGAGCAGTCAATATTGCGCGCTATTTAGATAAACCTGAAAACACTAAAGCGTTAGCGGAAGAGCTGAAAAAGCATATCGATGATAGTGTTGAAGCAATTATTTTACCTGCATGTATTGGACTGGATGCTGAAGAGCCAGTGATGCTACTTCAACAACTTGTCGGTAAACCTATCTGTTTATTACCGACATTGCCACCATCACTATTAGGTATTCGTTTACATCAAGCATTAAAACTGCGTTTCCAAAAAGCTGGCGGTTTAATAATGCCGGGCGATCGTGCAGAACAAGTTGATTTAGTGGGGAATAAAGTTACAGGTATTCATACTCGAAACCATACTGACATTCCGATTCGCAGTGAGCATGTTGTATTGGCAACGGGCAGCTTCTTCAATAATGGATTAATTGCAGAGTTTGATCGTGTCTATGAACCTTTGATGGAACTTGATTTGCTAGAAACATTACCTCGCAATGAGTGGACAAAAGAGAATGTCTTTGCGAAACAGCCTTATATGCGATTTGGTGTTGATACAGATAGTCAATTAAGACCGATGAAATATGGCGAAGTCTTAGAGAATGTTTACGCCGTAGGTGCTGTATTAGGTGGGTTTGACCCACTTAATGAAGGTTGTGGCGCAGGTGTTTCAATGATCAGCGCACTTTATGCAGCGCAGCAAATTTTACAGCACAATAAATCAAAACAAACCACATCTGCGGTTGTGGAGGCAGCACAATGAGTTTACATGATAACAGTTTTGAAGCGTGCATTAAGTGTACTGTTTGTACGACTTACTGCCCTGTTGCAAAAGTGAATCCACTTTATCCGGGCCCTAAACAAGCGGGTCCTGATGGTGAGCGTTTACGCTTAAAAGATCCGATGCTTTATGATGAAGCATTGAAATATTGCACCAATTGTAAGCGTTGTGAAGTTGCTTGTCCGTCAGATGTGAAGATTGGTGACATCATTTCGCGTGCGAAACTGAACTACAATACAAAAACACCAAAACTTCGTGATGCTATTTTAAGTCATACGGATCTAATGGGTACATTATCAACGCCAATGGCGCCGATAGTAAATACCATTACAGGATTAAAACCTGTACGCAAGATCTTGGATAAAGCACTTAAAATCGACCATCGTCGCGAATTACCAAAATACTCTTTTGGTACATTTAGAACATGGATGAAAAAACAAGTTGAAGAGCAGGCGCGTTTTAAAGATCAAGTTGCCTTCTTTCATGGTTGTTATGCTAACTATAACCACCCACAATTAGGGAAAGATTTAGTTAAAGTATTCAACAAAATGGAGATTGGTGTTCAGTTATTAAAACGTGAAAAATGCTGTGGTGTTGCATTAATTGCGAATGGCTTTGTTAAACAAGCTAAAAAACAAGCCGCGGTAAACCTTGAATCTCTGACAGAAAAAATTGTTGAAAACAATATTCCTGTTGTTGCAACATCATCAACCTGTACTTTCACTATTCGTGATGAGTATGAACATATCCTTGATGTTGATACATCAAAAGTACGTGAAAACATTGAATTAGCGACACGTTATATTTATCGCTTATTAGAAGAAGGTCGTGAATTACCACTGAAGCACACTCCGTTAAAAGTGGCGTATCACACACCTTGTCATATGGAAAAAATGGGATGGACAGCGTATTCCATTGATTTAATTAAGCGTATCCCTGGTGTTGAAGTCATTGTTTTAGATTCTCAATGCTGTGGTATTGCTGGAACTTACGGTTTTAAATCTGAAAACTATGATGTTGCTCAAGGCATTGGTGCGGGCTTATTCCGCCAGATTGAAGAGAGTGGCTGTGATTTGGTAATTACAGACTGTGAAACCTGTAAATGGCAAATTGAGATGTCAACGACGAAAAAATGTGAACACCCTATTAGTTTATTAGCAAGAGCATTATAAGTACTACCTATTCGATAATAAAAAGTAATTGATTACTAAGATAACAAGCAGCTAGGGAATAAAAGAGGATCTTTTATTCCCTTTTTTTATTTTTAGTAAAAACAGTTGTGAAATATAAAAGAATAAGAAAATGAAATAACCTGATACGGTGGAACTCAGGTTATTTAAATACTCTTATTTTTAATGTGAGATATAGGTATTTTGATAAAGCCAAATATTTTGGACTTTTTTGAGCGTTATATTTTGCCCGTCGGTCAGCGAGAGCGCTTGTTTTCCGGCTTCATTAATAATTGGAATATCTAGTGCATTAGCCAATACGGTTGTATTAGACAGAGGATTGCCGTGGCTTAATAAAATTCCTTTAATCTTATTGGTATCAAGAGCCATTAATGTGGAGGGATGAAGCTGTTTTGTCACCAGAATTGCGTTTGTATAAGGAGGATGCGTGATTGGCGGAGGTGCTGAAGTTAAATAGCGTAGTAATCGAGATAAAATATCATCTAAATCACTTTCACGAGCACGCATATTATCATCATCCATTTGCGCATAAGTATCTATTAAATCAATGAATGTCTGCTGTAAGGCAAATTCAGCATTACAGTGATGTTTGCTTATCATGCTACATACAGTCAGTTGTAATTCGGTATTTTCTAATAAGAAGCGGTGACTAGAAAAAATATGGGCATATTGTTCTCCAATCGTGCGGTACGCTTCTTCTGTTAACCAGTCTATATCTTTTTTGGATCGCTCAATGGCTTTTACGAGACGTTTTTGCTCTTCAAGTAATAAGTGAGAGGATATTTTTTTACGAGGGATCACAAAACGATGATAAGGGTATAACCAAACAGGTGCGGTGATAATTCTGATAGGTTCGTAATTTGTGTTTTTAGGGTGAATATTAAAATTAGGCAGATTTTCACCTAATTGCAGTTTTTTAATTGTAATGGTTTTATGCGCCGCTTTTTCTGCTTCTTCAAGCGAAGCGCCTAACGCAATACTATTGGCGGCAGCCAAGGTGCCTTCAACAATTGGTGCTGAACTTAACGCGACGTTAATGGCTACGTTATGCTCCAGATTAGCGATAGCGAGTGCTGCATTTTGTGCTGAATGATAAGTATCGAGTAAAACGAGTACACCTTGTTTGCTATAACACTTTTTAATTGCTGTGAGTATCGTTTCTGGTGACACTTCATTAGCAAGATCAGAGGGTGTTTGATAGTTGGTCGCAATGGCAATTTTTACTTGGCGATCTACAGTCTGATTAACGAGCTCTTTAATACCATTGGCGAGCGTAAGGCTCTTTGAAACTAATACGATACTGACCATAAATCACCCTTTTTTGTAAATGCAAACAGGGAGATAAACACTCCCTGTTTACTCAGGCTTTAATAAAGCCATTCCCGTCCTAATTGGTCGGCAGTTAAAATAGCGGCATAAACCTTATCGGAATCGATATCAAATGGCATGTTGTAAATTGTCTCACCTTCAGCACAACTTAACTCAGCAACCGCCATGATTTTTTCATTTAATTCATCGCCTGTTGCATTGATACCCAACTCTTCTAAAGTGACCGGTAGCCCGACTAAAATACAGAAATCGAGGAACTCTTCTAACTCTTCTAATGGACTGTTTTCTAACACTAATTGGACTAATGTACCAAAGGCGACTTTTTCACCATGGTACATATTGTGACACTCTTCTAATGCCGTAAACCCATTATGAATAGCATGGGCAGCTGCAAGACCCGCACTTTCAAAACCGATACCACTTAAGAAGGTATTAGCTTCGATAATATTTTCTACTGCAGTTGTACAAACACCTCGGCTGACTGCGAGTTTTGCTTTATAACCATCTTCTAAAAGAGTGTTATAGCAAAGTTCAGCCAGAGCTAGAGCTGCTAGTGTTGATTTGCCTCCTGCCATAGTCTGTTTTTGGGCATGACTACAGGCTCTTGCTTCGAAGTAGGTTGCTAAAGCATCTCCCATTCCAGACACTAATAAACGAGCTGGCGCAGAAGCGATGATATTGGTGTCCATCACGACAACATCAGGATTTGTTGGGTAGAAAAGGTAACTATCAAACGCGCCTAATTCTGTATAAATGACAGAAAGTGCGCTTGTTGGTGCATCAGTGGAAGCAATGGTTGGAGAGATGACGACAGGAAGCTGACATTTATAAGCAACAGCTTTGGCAGTATCAAGTGTTTTACCTCCACCAACGCCGATGATCACAAGAGAGGCTTGTGCTTTTGCGAGTTCAGATAACCGATTGATTTCCTTGTGTGTGCATTCACCATTAAACAGTTCAAAGTGCCCATTCACTTCATATTGAGACATGCTGTCTTTGACGGTACTTCCGACGAGATCCATAACAAATTTATCAGCAATAATCAGTGCTCTATCGCCAAAAGGTTTTGCGTATTTACCAATATGGTATAGCGCATCTGGTCCTTGAATATATTTAGCGGGGGATTGAATAACTTTTAACATAATAGACTCCTACTATTCGCAAAAGAGAGTAAAAAATCCTTATGGTGGGGCTTGTCATCCCAATTGACACAGAATTCTATGGAGATGAACTTAAATACATTAACAGTTTAATAGACGAATAAAATATTTCATTGTAAACAATTAATCATTTTTATATTAGCATGCAAAAAACATCATAATAATGATATTTAAGTAATATTCTGTACGTTGTTTGACTAATCATGCTAATTAATTACTATAAGAAATATTTACGTAAAATAATAAATTATTTCAGTCAGAATAAAGCTTCATAAAATTGACTTATGAAGCTTTATTATTTGAATTATGACATTTATGTCATTATTTTTTTGCGAGGTGAGACAGATTATGAGCGAATTTCAGCATAATCTTGTTTTTGATTTTCTTGTGCGAAAAAGTGACGCAAAATAAAATTCAACAAAACACCATATGCAGGCAAGAAAAACAGCATACAGATGGTCAATTTAAACACGTAATCAACCAATGCAATTTCAACCCAATTCTCCGCCATAAATGCGTCAGTACTACGATAAAATGCAATAAAGAAGAAGGCGAGTGTGTCGAGTAAATTACCAAAGAACATCGCTGCACTTGGTGCTACCCACCATTTTTGTTGTTGTCTTAAACGATTAAAGACAGACACATCCATGATTTGACCTAACACATAAGCCATAAAGCTTGCTGTCGCAATTCTTGCCACCATGATATTAAAATCAGTTAATGAGGCAAAACCTTGCCAACTTCCTTGGAAAAAGAGCGTTGAGATCAGGTAAGAAATCGCTAATGCAGGGATCATGACGGCAGTAATAATGCGTCGAGCCAAAGGCGCACCATAAATACGAACCGTTAAATCTGTTGCCAGAAAAATAAACGGAAAAGTAAAGGCACCCCAAGTGGTATGGAAACCCAAAATGGAGATAGGCAATTGCACAAGATAGTTACTAGATGTAATTATCAGAATGTGGAACAAAGAAAGCCATAACAGCGCCACCGCTTTTTGGCGGGGAGTAAACGTATACATAAATTGTACCTTTTTAGTGATTGGGGTGAGGGAACCCAATAAAACAGTGATTTCTCTCTTAAATGAGAGGATGCGCATAATACGCCTGTTGCGCAACAAAAGCAAAGGTTAGCGGGAATACCTTTGTGCTTAATGTGCCGTGATGTGAACACGAAAGCGAGATATAATGACACAATCTGTCAGTGTAAGAAGAATGGTTAATAGAATGAATGCTCAATTTGATGATGCAACTAAGACATTAGATACGCTAGGCCTACGTTGCCCTGAGCCTGTGATGTTAGTGCGTAAAACCATAAGAAATATGGCATTAGGTGATACGCTTTTAGTCATTGCGGATGATCCTGCCACAGTGCGTGATATTCCCGGCTTTTGCCGTTTTATGGAACATGATTTATTAAATCAAGAGACTGAATCTGCACCTTATCGTTATCTTATCCGTAAAAAAGAGAGCAATCTGTAATTTATCATCGCGCTAAAAAAATAACCCAAACCTCAATTATTGAAGTTTGGGTTTTTTAGTTTATTCTTTGCTAGATGATTTAAGTTTTACTCTTAACAATCTTACGGCATTGGCGGTGACAAGGGCTGTTGCACCAGAGTCAGCCAATACTGCAACCCAAAGCCCTGTTATTCCTAATAAGCTGGTCACTAAGAACACGGCTTTTAAGCCTAGCGCGATAGTGATGTTTTCACGAATGATTTTGCGTGTTGCACGAGATAACTGAATAATTTCAGGTAAACCTGTTAAACGGTTATGTGTTAATGCTGCATCTGCGGTTTCCAGTGCGACATCAGTTCCGCTTCCCATTGCAACACCAATAGTCGCTGCTTTCATTGCTGGCGCATCGTTAATACCATCACCGACCATCATGGTGTTATGCGTTTTACTGATTTCCATCACTGAAGTCACTTTATCTTCAGGGAGTAATCCTGCACGGAAATCCATGCCAAGTTTTTTCGCAATCGCCGCTGCGGCTCTTGGGTTATCGCCCGTTAGCATTACGGCATTAATGTTCATCTCTTTCAATAATTTCATTGATTCAATGGCATCACTGCGTAAGGTATCTTGCATAGCAATAACACCGATTAGCTGACTCTCTTTTAATACAACAACAACGGTTTTACCTTCATCTTCAAGGCGTGCAACCTCTTGTTGCCATTGAGGCGATAATGTTGTTGTTTCTGATAATTGAGACGGCGCACTCACTAGAATGTGTTGGCTATTTAAATAACCTTCAATACCTTTACCCGCTAAGGCTTTACGATCTTCCGCTTCAACAACAAGCACGCCTTGTTCTTGTGCTTTATTGATAATGGCTTTTGCTAATGGGTGATGTGATCCGACTTCTACGGATGAAGCAAAAGTCAGGACTTCTTTTTCATTAAACCCCGTTTCAGCAACAACATCCGTAACTTGAGGTTTCCCTTCAGTCAATGTACCTGTTTTATCAAGTGCGATGGTATTGACGGTGCCTAATTGCTCTAACGCTGCACCTCCTTTAATTAACGCACCACGTTTTGTAGCAGCAGCTAATGCTGAGGTAATTGCTGCTGGTGTTGAGATAACCAACGCACAAGGACAACCAATCAATAACAGCGTTAAGCCGCGATAGAACCATGTTTCCCAAGGCTGAGCAAAGAACAGTGGTGGCACAATAATCACTAATGCAGAGAACAGCATAATAGCAGGGGTATAGTAGCGGCTAAAGCGGTCCACAAAACGCTCAATCGGCGCTCTACGCTCTTCAGCTTCTTCAATCAATTGCAAAATACGGTCGATAGCATTTTGTCCTTGTTCAGATACCACTTTCATCTGTACAGATCTATCCACAGATAAACAACCTGCTGCTACTTTTTCGCCTTGTAGACGCTCTACTGGTACGGATTCACCCGTTAATGCACTTTCATCAAAGCTTGCAAATGCACTGACTAATTCCGCATCTGTGGGTAAGCGTGAACCTGGTGCAATTTCGATGATGTCGCCTGGACGTAATTGCGCAACAGGCACAGTTTGTTTTTTACCATCTTTGATTAATGTCGCTTCTTCTGGCACTAATGCCATTAATGCACTGACACCACGACGAGCGCGTCCTGCGGCATAAGACTCCAGCATTTCACCAATCATAAACAGCAAAATAACCATTGCTGCTTCTTCGGTAGCATTAATAAAGAGCGCACCAATTGCGGCAACACTCATCAACGTTTCTATGGCGAAAGGTGTACCACTGCGAATAAGTTGCAAAGACTTTTTCACAATGGGGAATAGGCCAATTAAGGTTGTTGCAAGAAAAGCGGCACGTCCTGCTTGAGGATCAATAAACTCAGCACCCCAGCTAATCGCCATTAAAATCGCAAGTACAATGACAAACGAGCTCTCTTTTAATAGGCTTTGCTTAGCCACTTTTTTAGATTGAGGAGATGAAAGATCAAAAAGCTCAAATCCTGCACTGTTAATTGCGGCAATGACATCTGCGCGTAGATCGCTATCCGCATCAACGACCAATTTTTCGGTGGCAAAAAGGACTTTTGCTTGTTTTACACCAGCCACTTTAAGTGCTGCGGTTTCAATTTTTTGTGCACAACTTGGGCAGTCCATACCTTGCACTTTCCAGCTAAAGCGTTGTTGTGCAATCTTTTCTGGCTCAATGTTAGAAACAGGGGCGTTGATATCACAGCTTCCATGAGCATGACTATGCCCATCATGGCTATGATCGTGACCATCATGATCATGGTGATGCTCATCCTCGGATTCAGGGTCACTTTTATCTATCTTGGTATGAGAATGTCCGCTTTCAGTATGTGAGTGCGTACTATTCTCTGAGTGACCTGAACAGCATTGAGAGCTTGAGCAGCAAGCATCGGTATGTTTATGATTATCGTGTTGATGAGCATGTTTAGTCATAACTGGCTCTCCTTGTTCAACTAAGTAAAGTTTAAATTCATTTATCTGATAAGTACTTTACAGCTTGGAGTAGAGTCCAGAGTCAAGATATCGAAGGCATATTCATTGGCAAAAAGTGCGAATTAGGTCAAAAAATTAACCCCTCATTCTATTTTGTAAAAACAAGGGGTTAATGGATGCTAAATGAATAAGGCTCTGACGATAAAGAAATGCCCAATAAAATAACAGGCGCTGACAAGCCCTTTAGAAGCCGAGAATGAGAAGCGGAAGCGGTTGATAAGCCATATGGAGTAAGCAATTACTAACAACAATGAGCCAATCATAATAGATAGGTTGTAATCGTTACTTAAGTAGAAGAATTTTTCTCCAGCAATCCAAAACATAGCAAATGCAGCTAATAAAGTAAGAGATGCTGGGATAGCTAATTTATCGAGCTTACTCCAAACAATCACTAAAATGATAATGAAAGCAAGAATGACGAATCCAAGTAAAGGAAGATAGAAAGAGAGTTGCAGTGGTAATAAAAAGCTGACCATATAAAGAATGTAGCTTAAGAAAACCAAGGTAAAGGATGGTAGTAAATACTTACTATCAAACATTCTTAATATGTCAGAAAGCAAAGTAGCTAATAATGCACCTACAATAAGGTAGCTATTGATACTGTGTTCAGGAACTTGCCATGCCCAAAGTAATAAAAGAAGTAGCGTGATAGGACGGAATAACCATCGTTGCCAATTAGGGCCTCGATATGCTGCATCGATATAAAGCCACCCAGAGAATAATACGGCGAGAAAAGGCCAACTCATAATATCTTCCTTATATTTAGAACTGTTTTATTATTGATAACAGAAAGTTTAATTTAAGAATAGCGGTTAATGACGAAACTGACGGACTTATTAAAATAATATAAAGCACCTTACTTTTTAATCCATATAACGATAGGAATTAATGTAATGAATAAAGCGGCTATTTTAGGAATTGCGGTACTGATCGTTATTATAGCGTCAGCAACTTATCGTTTTTTTGAACAAAGAAAGCAGCGAATAAGTGATGATAATTCACCTGTTACACTCTATATGGTCGAAGTGATTGATAAAAAAGAAGTTGCTGCAAATGAACGGCGCTCAAGAGAAAATGATGTGAATGGCCCTGAAACAACACATTATTATCAAGTGACTTTTCGTTTAACCACTGACTCGCGTAAAGATTTAGTGTTAAAGATTGATAAATCGTCTTATCAAGATATCGAGCCTAAAATGAAAGGGCGTTTATTTATGCAAGGCAGTCGTTTTGTGAAATTTGAAACTGATATGCCAAATGATGAATCAAACAAGAAATAAGAGAATTTGTTGATAAGGTTGGCAACCTCTGGGGTTGGTTGACCACCCCAGATAATTGCGAGGATATAACGATATTACGGTTATTGTTTCGTTTTATTCTTTTGTTTTTCTTCGTATTCTTTTCGTAGTTCTTTTTGTATTTTTAATAGCTCAAAAATACCAAAAAAGAAAATACGAAATTGTAATGCCGTTGACGGTTTTTGATCTTTAGGCTGTCCTGCTTTATACATGACAATTTGTAAACCATGCATAATCACCATAAAAATCATGGCGATATCCATAAAATATTTTAAAGGCTTAGGAAACGGGGAAATAATATTTAAAAATAGAAAGCCCCAAACACCGACCATTAAAAATCGGCCAAAAAAGATTAACATAGCAGCTCCATAAAAAATTAAGCAGATAGATTGCGAATATAAAGACGATACGCAACTTGCCCTGCGATCTTCTCTCTATGCAATGTCCAAGTGGTAGGAAGCGTATAAGTCTGTGCTTTAATTTCTTCCTCGATATAAATATAGCAATCTTGCGCTAACCAGCCGTTATTTTCTAATAATTGGATAGTGTCTGACAACATGCCTTTATGAAAAGGAGGATCTAAAAAAACGACATTATAAGGTGAACCTTGTTTAGCGAGATATGACAATGCACTGTCTTGAATGACATGCCCATTTTCTGCATTTAGTAAGGTTAAGTTTGCGGTAATTTGTTGGGCAACGGCACGTTCATATTCGATAAACGTGGTTTCACGAGCATAGCGAGAAAGAGCTTCAATTCCTAAACCACCGCTTCCTGCAAAACAGTCGAGGCAACGGGCATCTTGGATAACAGGCATTAGCCAATTAAAGAGCGTTTCTTTCACTCTATCCGTTGTTGGTCGTAATCCTTGGCTATCGAGAACAGGAAGTTTACGACCACGCCATTTTCCCCCAATTATTCTGATTTGTCCCATTGGGGCTTTTTGTGGTTTTTTGGCCATATTATTTTGATTTATATCGTTTAAACGTGAGTTTTGGAGTGTCTTTGGGAATAAGGAATTCGTGTCTGTTGTTATCTCGATGACTTCCCTTGATTTAATCCGCAATAATTTACCATAAAATTCGTATAAAAGATGCGTTTATCTATGATCAAATGATAGACTTCATTATTATTTTCAATATCGTCAATGTAATCGCGCCATGATTTAGTGCGAGGAGTTTAGTAGCTAATGGCAAAAGAAAAAAAAGGTTTTTTCTCGTGGCTCGGTTTTGGGCGTAACAAAGAAGAAAATATTGAGCAAGAGAAAGAACAGCAACGCTTAGAAGAAGAGCGTTTAGAACAAGAACGTTTGGCAAAAGAGGCGCAAGAAGAAGCGGCTCGCCAAGCGCAATTAGAAGCGGAACAAGAACGTTTAGAAGTAGAGCGCCAAGAAGCGCAACGTGTTGTGCAAGATAGATTGGCACAAGAAGCTGAAAAACAACGTTTAGAACAAGAGAAAGCCCAGCGCCAAGCAGAAATAGATGCAGAGCAAGCGCGTTTAGAGGCCGAGCATGCAGAACAAGCCCGTCTGGCTCAAGAAGCACAAGCTCAACGTTTAGCGCAAGAGGAAGCGCAACGTCAAGCTGAACTAAAAGCGGAACAAGAACGTTTAGAAGCACAGCGTCAAGAAGCGGCGCGTTTAGAGCAAGAGTGTTTGGCTCAAGAAGCTGAAACTCAACGTTTAGCGCAAGAGGAAGCGCAGCGCCAAGCTGAACTAAAAGCGGAACAAGAACGTTTAGAAGCACAGCGTCAAGAAGCGGCGCGTTTAGAGCAAGAGCGTTTGGCTCAAGAAGCTGAAGCTCAACGTTTAGCGCAAGAAGAAGCGCAACGCCAAGCTGAACTTAAAGCGGAACAAGAACGTCAAGAAGCGGCGCGTTTAGAGCAAGAGCGTCTGGCTCAAGAAGCTGAAGCTCAACGTTTAGCGCAAGAAGAAGAAAACGAACGTCTTGCTATTGCGCAAGCGGAAGCTGAAGATATTGAATCTTTACGCGAAGAAGTACTAGCAGATAAAGTTGTTGAACAAGAGAAACCTAAGAAAGAAGGCTTTTTTAGCCGACTGAAAAAAGGTTTACTGAAAACTCGCCAGAACTTAGGTTCAGGGTTCCTTAGCCTATTTCGTGGTAAGAAAATTGATGATGAGCTTTTTGAAGAGTTAGAAGAGCAACTCTTAATTGCTGATGTGGGTATGGAAACCACCACTAAAATCATCACTAGCCTGACCAAACACGCCACTCATAAAGATCTTAAAGATGCTGAAGCCCTTTACGGAAAATTACGTGAAGAGATGGGCGATATTTTAAGTAAGGTTGATAAACCATTAAATATTGAAGGTAAAAAACCTTTTGTTATTTTAATGGTTGGCGTTAATGGTGTTGGTAAAACAACCACAATCGGAAAATTAGCGCGACAATACCAAGCTGAAGGTAAATCTGTCATGTTAGCTGCCGGTGATACATTCCGAGCTGCGGCTGTTGAACAGTTACAAGTTTGGGGCGAGCGTAATAATATCCCTGTTGTGGCACAACATACTGGCGCTGATCCTGCATCTGTTATTTTTGATGCAATTCAATCAGCCCAAGCAAAAGGTGTCGATGTTCTTATTGCTGATACCGCAGGACGATTGCAGAATAAATCCCATTTAATGGAAGAGCTGAAAAAAATCGTTCGTGTTATGAAGAAATTAGACGAAGAAGCACCACACGAAGTGATGCTGACGTTAGATGCAAGTACTGGACAAAATGCAGTTAGTCAGGCAAAACTCTTTAATGAAACAGTTGGGCTAACTGGATTAACATTGACTAAACTCGATGGTACAGCAAAAGGGGGCGTTATCTTCTCCATAGCTGATCAGTTTAGTATTCCTATCCGTTATATCGGGGTAGGTGAAGGTATTGAAGATCTACGTCCGTTTAAGGCCGACGATTTTATTGAGGCTCTGTTTGCCCGCGAGGAGTAGTTTTAATGATCCGCTTCGAACACGTCAGCAAGGCTTATTTAGGTGGAAGACAAGCATTACAGGGAGTTGATTTTCATCTTCGCCCTGGTGAAATGGCTTTTTTAACGGGTCACTCTGGCGCCGGTAAAAGTACATTGCTTAAGTTAATTTGTGGAATAGAACGACCAAGTGATGGTGCTATTTGGTTTGCTGGTCATGATATCAGTAGACTAAAAAATAGTGAGATCCCTTTTCTGCGTCGTCAAATTGGGATGATCTTCCAAGATCACCACTTATTGATGGATCGAACGGTTTATGACAACGTATCTCTTCCCCTGATTATTGCTGGCGCGAGTGAAGAGGATATTCGGCGAAGAGTTTCAGCCGCTTTAGATAAAGTAGGACTATTGGATAAAGCCAAAAATTATCCTATTCAACTCTCTGGTGGTGAACAACAGCATGTCGGTATTGCGCGCGCTGTTGTGAATAAACCGACAGTTTTACTCGCAGATGAACCAACAGGTAATCTTGATGGTGAGCTTTCAGAAGGTATCATGCGCCTTTTTGAAGAGTTCAACCGTGTTGGTGTAACGGTGTTAATGGCGACGCACGATATGTCCCTGATAGAGCGTAGAAATTATCGTATTCTTACATTAGGGCAAGGCAGAATGGTGGGAGGACAAAATGGCTAAAGCAAAAAGTTCCCGTAAATCAATGCCAACGCCAGGTGCAAAAACCAAGGCGCTAAAAGGGGGAAGACGAGAACAATGGCGTTACGCATGGCGTAATACTATGGCTGATTTTTTACGCCAGCCGCTCTCCTCTTTTTTAACGGTAATGGTTGTCGCTATATCACTCACCTTACCTAGCATCTTCTATATTGTCTGGAAGAATGTCTCAACTGCGTCAGAACAATGGTATCCAACACCACAATTAACTGTTTATCTTGATAAATCTCTTGATGATTCATTAGCTGAAGCCACGATCAAAAAAATAGAAGCCTTAGAAAAAGTCGAAGATGTTAACTATCTTTCACGACAAGATTCGCTAGTAGAATTTCGTTCTTGGGCTGGCTTTAGCAGTGCGTTAGATATGTTAGAAGAGAATCCATTACCTGCGGTTGCGATTGTGACACCTGTTATGGAGCCTAGCGATCAACAATTAATGACGAATTTGCGTGATACAGTAGCGAAAATACCCGGTGTTGACGAAGTAAGAATGGATGATAGTTGGTTTACTCGGCTTTCAACGTTAACTTCATTAGTCGGGCAAATTGCTTTGGTGATTGGCACATTGATGGTTGTTGCCCTGTTATTGGTAATTGGTAACAGTGTGCGCCTCAATATTTTCAGTCGCCGTGACACCATTAATGTGATGAAGCTAATTGGTGCAACCGATGGCTTTATTATGCGTCCTTTCCTTAATTGGGGATTGATCCTCGGCTTTATTGGTGCCGTATTTGCCCTGATCTTTTCAGCTTTACTGGTGTGGAAACTCTCTGATGTAGTGACTCAAGCTGCGATCGTGTTTGGGACTTCATTTTCCATTTCAGGACTAGGTTTTGATGAATCTATCATTCTTATTCTAGTTGCTATGACAATTGGTTGGCTTGCTGCATGGTTGACAACAATGCAACATTTGCGTCAATTCACACCAGAATAATGAATTAGAGCATTTTTATACTTATCCTCATAAATAATGAGAAGATATTTTTTTATCAGGCTGGGTTACGTTAATATCGTCACCCAGCCATTTTATCGACGCCCCGTCTCTGGCATAATAATGCACGCACTCTTTTCTACGATAAGGCAACAGTCATATTTGCTTCTGTGATAGAAAAGTACAAAGATATGTAAACATAGATGCGAGATGAACCTTTAGTCTTTATGCTGGTCAAATAGTCGTTATGATAAAAACACATCGTAAAAAACCTTAACAGACTTCCTATTTAAGCTATATTTATAAGGCTCATCTATTTTCCCTTACAGCGATAATTTTAATTATTTATTTGATTTTCATGAGGATTTGAATGACAAAAGAAATGCAATCCTTAGCATTGGTTCCGCAAGGCAGCATCGAAGCGTATATACGTGCAGCCAATTCCTATCCGATGTTAACCGCAGAGGAAGAAAAGGAACTCGCTGAACGGCTGCATTACGATGGTGACTTGGATGCAGCAAGAACGCTTATCCTTTCACATCTACGCTTCGTTATTCATGTTGCTCGCAGCTATTCAGGTTACGGCTTACCACAAGCTGATCTTATCCAAGAAGGTAATATTGGTTTGATGAAAGCGGTTCGTCGTTTTAACCCAGAAGTGGGTGTTCGACTAGTCTCTTTTGCTGTGCATTGGATCAAAGCTGAAATTCACGAATATGTGCTACGCAACTGGCGTATCGTGAAAGTCGCGACCACAAAATCACAACGTAAACTATTTTTTAATCTGCGAAAAAATAAAAAGCGTTTAGGTTGGTTTAATCAAGATGAAGTGGAGCTTGTTGCAAGAGAATTAGGTGTATCAGAAAGTGATGTCCGAGAAATGGAATCACGGATGTCAGCACAAGATATGGCATTTGATATGACCGCTGACGATAGTGATGACTCACATCCTATTGCTCCTGTACTCTTCCTAGAAGATAAGTCTTCTGACTTTGCCGACGGCATTGAAGAAGATAACTGGGATAATCATGCGACAGATAAACTGACGTCAGCAATTGAAACTCTTGATGAACGTAGCCAAGACATTATTCGTGCTCGTTGGTTAGATGATGATAACAAATCGACATTGCAAGACTTGGCGACAAAATACGGTGTTTCTGCCGAGCGTGTTCGTCAATTGGAAAAAAATGCGATGAAGAAATTGCGTTTAGCGATTGAAGATTAATCACATTTCAGACCAAGCACACGCTCCCATAAAGTAGAGTATGTTATAAAAGCGATATGAAAATATCGCTTTTTTATTGCTTGGAGAAAATAACGTGAAAATAGTTATCGCCCCTGATTCTTTTAAAGAAAGTTTAAGTGCGAAAGAAGTTGCAACAGCAATAAAACAGGGTTTTTCACGTTATTTACCCGATGCTCAGTATTGTTGTATTCCTATGGCGGATGGTGGTGAAGGCACGGTGACATCGCTGGTGGATGCAACGCAAGGCCGTTTTATCTCTACACAAGTGTGTTCGCCTTTAGGTAAACAAGTGACCGCAACGTGGGGACTTTTAGGTGATAACACCACCGCTGTGATTGAAATGGCACAAGCTTCTGGTCTTCATCTTATTCCTTCATCTCAACGTGATCCCAAATTAACAACCAGTTATGGTACGGGTGAATTAATTAATGCCGCACTTGAAATGGGCGTTAAAAAAATTATTTTAGGATTAGGTGGCAGTGCTACAAATGACGCTGGCGCAGGGATGATGCAAGCACTCGGTCTTGGTCTTAAAGATAAGTTTGGGGCATCTTTACCTTTTGGAGGGCTATCATTAGCCCAACTTCATTCTATTGATATCACCAAACTCAATCCCAAACTAAAACATATTGAAATTGAGATTGCTTGCGATGTCACTAATCCATTGTGTGGCGAAAAAGGAGCATCCGCTATTTTTGGTCCACAAAAAGGAGCAACCAAAGACGATATTGCGCAACTTGATAACGCATTACACCATTTTGGTACTTATCTTGAGAAAATGACGCAACGCACTCTTATCCATATAGCAGGAAGTGGTGCTGCGGGAGGATTGGCTCTGCCTTTGCTTGCATTTACGCAAGCAAGACTTTCGCAAGGTGTCGAATTGGTAGCTAAAGCTGTTGAATTAGAAAAATATTTTATTGATGCAGATTTGGTGATCACGGGCGAGGGGAGAATGGATAGCCAATCGGCGCAAGGTAAAACACCAACAGGCGTTGCTAAGTTGGCAAAAAAATACCACCTTCCTGTTATTGCGTTGGTCGGTGGTTATTTACCAGATTACGATGTAGTTCATCAGCAGGGTATTGATGCGGTTTTTTCTATTGTTCCTGGTGTTTCTACACTTTCTGATGCGTTAAGTAATGCGCAAAAAAATCTTAATGAGACGGCTTATAATGTGGCGAGGCTTTATTATTCGTCATATATCAAGTTGTAGAATTATTTAGAGTATATGTTGCATATATTCAAGTTGTAGAATTATTTAGAGTATATGTTGCATATATGCAAGTTGTAGAATTGTTTAGAGTAAGAATATTGTCAAATATTGAGAACATAGAGATCAGATTGTGGTGATGGATTAAATTGATGGTGTGTTAAAAAAGCATGTGCAACATCATATCCATTTTTTTCGTTGGATAAGCTTATTGCTTGCCAATGGGGAATATCAGGATATGCAGATAAACATTGTGTCAGTAAATAATGCCCAACACCATGGCGACGTGTTACTTCTCTGACCATAAAATCGGTGATTATCGCTTTATTACCCGATAATTGAATACGGCAAGCCGCCAGTAATCGCTCATTAAAACGTGCCACAAAGAGAGTGTTATCTTCGGTAATTTCGGTTGTTAGTGCATGTTGATAACAAGGCTCTTGCCAAATTTTACCTAAATCGATACGGTCTTGTGTTGAAAGCTGTGTCAGTTTTTCAATGGTCAGTTTCATCAAATTTCCTGTTAGTTTGCAGTGTGCCTTTTTTCTTTTAATGATGACATTAATGTTTTGAATGTGAAACACAATGCCAAACTCGTGAAGATCACACAAGAATAAAAGACATACTCATAACTATTACCAGTGACAAAATAGGTCGCCACCATAGGACCCGCAGCCATTCCACAATAACGAATAAAGTTATAAATCCCCATTGCGGTTGCTCTCATTGTACTGAAATAACTCGCTAATAATGTGGTATGTGTTGGCATGGTTAATCCGAGAGAAAGCCCATATAACACAGTTAAACCCAACATCATAGGAAGTGATATTTGCCAAAAGAGTGCAAATAGCGTCAGCATAATCAGGTTAATACAGGAGGTTATAATTACACCAAATTCAATGCTAAATAAATGGCAAATCCTACGGTAAAGATAGCTACCTGAAATCAGTGCAATAGACATAGGGACATACAATCCACCGATTTCGGTACTGTTAAGCTGATAGAGATGAAAGGCTATTAAGGGTAAAAATACTAAGAGACAAAAATAGTTATAAAACACCATAAAACTGATGACAAATACAGATTTACCCGCAGGAGCCATAAGTACTTGTTGCATTGCAGACATGCTTTTAAAAGCTTCTTTCTGTTCTGGACGTGTTTCAGGTAAATAAAAGAGATGCGTAATAAGTAATATGACACCGACTATGGCCAAGAAAATAAAAATACCTTGATATTGATAATGTTGCGCTAAATACCCGCCTAATAAAGGACCACAAGCAGGAGCTAGTGCTAATAACATTTGATATGATCCCATTGCTTTAGCACGCTCGTTTCCTTGATAAAGATCCCCAAGAATAGTGGCTGCAACCACAGGAATAGCCGCGATACCGATGGCTTGGATCACCCGCCAAAAAATCAATACGCCAATAGAGTCAGACCAAACACAGCCCAAAGCTCCCACGATTGAAATGGCTAATCCGCCAAGCAAAATAGGTTTTCTTCCCCATTTATCAATCAATGAGCCGTAAAATAGTTGCATAACAGCCATAGCAAAAGTAAATGCAGATACCGTTAAATTAACCAATGATAACGTGGTATTAAATAGCTGTTGGATCAAGGGAAGTACAGGGGTATAGATATTTTGCGCCAAAGAGCCCAGCAGCGCGCTAAAGCAAATGAGATAAAATAGACTGCGGATTGATAGTTTCATAATATTGCCCTTTGTTATTTTGTTTCCACGGAAACAAAATAGATAATAGCGATATTTTGATTGTTGTAAATACTTTTGATACTATTTTTAATATTATTTTTTCCAAGGAAACAAAATGGTGAAAGAGAATATAACCACACAGGACTTACTAAAAGGGTTAAGTGATTTTTTGCATCTTAAAGATGAACAAGCCGATAGCAATCATAAAAAAGTATTAGAAGAGAATGGGTTAGATGATTACTCACTCACAGAACTGCATGTGATCCATTGTATTGGTGAAGAGAGTATGAGAAATCTCACAACTATCAGTGAATATATGGCAATGACACGAGGTGCTGTCTCAAAGATATGTAGTCGATTACAAAAGAAAGGCGCGATTGAAAAAATAAAATTAGCAGATAATCAGAAAGAAATATTTTTTATCTTAACAGAAGAAGGCGAGCGGCTTTTTCACGCGCATGAGGTGTTGCATCAACAATCTCAAGCAAAATGGTCTGCGTTATTTGAACAATATAATCAGAGTGAAAAACAAGCGATCCAACGTTTTTTTACTGATGTGATAAATACTTTTCGCGATTCGTAAAAAGGGTAAACCTGAAAAGAAAACCCCCATATCATGGGATACAGGGGCAAGGTAATTATTTTTTATCTTCAGCAATGCGATTACGGATATTATCTGCACGCTCTTTTGATGGTGGGTGAGAATCAAACATACTTGAATCACCGCCACCTAGTTTAGCTAATTTCTCAAAACCTGTGACTAAACCTGCGGTGCTTACCCCACGTTTTTTCAGCAGATCGTAAGAGAAATTATCTGCTTCTGACTCTTGGTGTTGAGAGAACTGAGCATTAACCAGTTTCTGTCCCATTTCAGCCAACTGAGAGCTACTTAATTGCGCTGCTACACCCCCTGCGGATGCTGCCGCAGTACGTGCTGCAACTGTTGCGTGTGCAACTTGAATTGCTTTACGAGTATGACCTAAAGCAACGTGACCCATTTCATGACCTAACACGCCTTCAACTTCGTTATCTGTCATCATGTCCATTAAACCGCTATAAACACGAACACAGCCATTCGCCATAGCCCACGCATTCACATCTTTAGTCATATAAACTTTGTAGTTTACTGGCGTGCCATTAACTTCATTACCTAACGCTTTAGCGATATTATTTAAACGTTTAGTGTAGGTGCTATTTGCGGGTGCAACTTTATTTTGAGCATCCATTTCTTTACAAGCATCATTCGTTAGCGCTTTGATATCGTTATCGCTTAATGTTGCAGCTTGGAATAGTTGAGTACCTGATTTGGTCAACATATCGGTATTAAGATTTTGACAACCAGAGAGTAGTGCTGCTGATACCATCACTGTAGCAAGTAATTTGATTTTCATTTTGAATTAAGTCCTTTTCTGCTGCGCAGTTTTATATAATTGCGTATTAAATACGAGCGGAAGAATAACAATGCTTATCTATCGGTGCAATATAAGCATTTTATGTAATAAATATTATCTCCATATATATTTCTATTTTTTCATCTAAAAAATATTATTTTTTATTCTTAAAATGATGATGGAAAAACATATTGGTTATTTTAACTTCTTTAAATTTAAGAAGATTAATATAGTGTCTAATAGGGAGAAGATAAATTTCTCTTAGTAATATCTATGTAGATCATTGATTATACTTACTCTGAGTGTACGTTATGCTGTTTTGAATTTGCTTGGAATAATATCAAAGGAACGTTGTATTTAGATGTGGGTTTTATTTGTTTAATTCTGACAAATTTTATATTTTTAATATTTATTGCTTAGTGATAAATAAATAACGATGCTTAAAGCATCGCTATTAAGATTAAACCGAAAATGAATAAATTGATATTGATGTATCAGGAAACCATTAATTCACTGATGAGCATAAAAGGGCGGTTAATACGTTTTCCTGTTTGCTCATTAAAGAAATGAAGGTTTTCAGGATGAATGGTTAGACCAATTTTATTACCAATATTCACACCATGATTGTTAGGTGCGCGAATAACAATAGACTGTTTTTGTTTATCGCAAGTTGTGGCATAAATTAAAACATCAGCGCCTAGTGCTTCAATAAATTCCACTTCAACATGAAAAAGGGGATGTTGATGGCTAATGATCAAATGTTCAGGGCGTAAACCTAATTTAATGGCTTGATAAGGAAGATGCTGAGATGAAACGGCAATATGCCCATCAGCGATTTCAATTACACCATGATTAATTGGGACATCTAAGATATTCATTGCGGGAGAGCCCATAAACGTTGCCACAAACACGGAAGCTGGACTTTCATAAATCTCTAAAGGCGTCCCCACTTGCTCTATATTTCCTTGATTTAAAACCACCAGCTTATCGGCTAATGTCATCGCTTCCACCTGATCGTGCGTCACATAAATCGAGGTTGTGGAGAGTTTTCGCTGTAATTTTTTGATCTCCAGACGCATCTGAACACGTAATTTTGCATCAAGGTTAGAGAGTGGTTCATCAAATAAAAAAACTTTGGGTTTACGCACAATGGCTCTTCCCATTGCGACACGTTGACGTTGTCCACCGGAAAGCTCTTTGGGTTTTCTATCCAATAAATGACTGATTTCCAGCATGTTAGCCGCATTTGTGACAAGTTCTTCTATTTGGGTTTTGGGTGTTTTTCGATTACGTAAACCATATGCCATGTTGTTATAGACAGACATATGAGGATAAAGCGCATAGTTTTGAAATACCATTGCGATATCTCGCTCACTCGGTTCATGTTCATTAACACGTAAATTATCAATGAGTAAATCACCTTGTGTGATGGTTTCTAATCCTGCAATCATTCGCAGTAATGTTGATTTGCCACAACCACTTGGGCCAACTAACACCACCATTTCACCTTGCTCAATAGAAAGGTTCAATTTCGAAATAGCTTGGTGTCCATTAGGATAGCGTTTTTCTAAATCAGTGAGCGTTACGGTTGTCATATTATTTCTCCGTATCAATAAAGCCTTTTACAAAGGCTCTTTGCATCAGAATGACGATAAGGACTGGCGGCAACATGGCGATCAACGTGGTTGCCATAATTTTATTCCATTCAACGACACCATCAGAAACCGCAACCATCTGTTTAATTCCCATCACAATGGTGTAGTAGTGGGTATCAGTTGTGATAAGCATTGGCCAAAGATATTGATTCCACCCATAAATAAAGGTGATAACAAAAAGGGCAGCGATATTGGTGCGAGAAAGAGGAAGCAAGATAGTGAAAAAGAATTTAATCGGCCCAGCGCCATCAATTTTTGCGGCTTCAATTAATTCAGGGGTGATGGTCAGGAAAAATTGACGAAACAAAAAAGTAGCTGTGGCGCTAGCAATTAATGGAATAGTTAATCCAGCATAAGAGTTCAACATATTAAGATCAGTGACGACTTCAAATGTCGGCATAATGCGAACTTCAACGGGTAACATTAAGGTAAAAAAGATAGTCCAAAAGGCAAGCATCCGTCCCGGAAAGCGAAAGAAAACCACGGCATAGGCCGATAAAATCGATATAGCTAATTTCCCTATGGTGATCACTAACGCCATAACTAACGAATTCAATAACATGCTGTTAATTGAAATCGCACTATTTTGCGTTGTACCTGCCTGTGAAAATATCGTTTTAAAAATATTGAAGCCTTCAGTACCAAACCAAAGAGGAGAGCCTGTGGCAAACTCGGTGTTTTGATGGGTTGTTGCCACTAGTGCAATCCACACAGGGAATGCCACAGAAAGAATGCCGACAATAAGAATAAAGTGGCAGAAAGCATGAAATAAAGGTCTACGTTCAACCATCAGTAAGCCACCTTTTTCTCAACATAACGAAATTGAATAATGGTTAATATCGCGACAATAAACATCAAAATAACGGATTGTGCGGCGGAGGAGCCTAAATCTAATCCCACAAAACCATCGTTATAGACCTTATAAACCAGTGTTGAGGTGCTACTACCAGGGCCACCTTGCGTCATCGCGTGGATAATGGCGAAAGTATCAAAAAAGGCGTAAGCAAAATTAACCACAAGTAAGAAAAAGGTTGTGGGAGAAATTAAAGGAAAACTGATAGTAATAAAGCGTTTAATGGGACCACTACCATCAATAGCCGCAGCTTCTAAAAGAGATTTAGGTACAGATTGCAAGGCGGCGAGGAAAAACAGAAAGTTATAACTCACTTGTTTCCATGTCGCTGTTAAAATCACCATCCACATAGCGTGATGTGTATTAAGTACGGGATCCCAATTAATACCTATTTTCTTTAATTGTTGGCTTAATACACCAATTGTGGGATCAAGCATAAATAACCACAGAAAGCCTGCAATAACTGGCGCAATGGCATAGGGTGAAATTAAAATAGTGCGATAAAACAGTTTGCCACGTAAGACTTGCTCTGCAATACCCGCCAAAATAAGCGCTGACAGCATAGAGAGAAACACGACACTGATACTGAAAATTAATGTCGTGATTAAACTGTCAAAATAATAGCGATTACTAAAAAGTCGCTGAAAATTTTCAAAACCAACAAATTCTCGACTAAGTCCAAACGCATCTTCTAATTGAAATGATTGAAAGAAAGCTTGCCCCGCAGGCCAAATGAAAAAGATAAGCGTGATAGCTAATTGAGGAAAAATTAGCGCGAGAGGTAACCATTTTTGTTTAAAATAAATGGATTGAGAAGCCATACAATGTCCAGTAAATCGATAAAAACAGAAGGCGAGCGACTTTGCTCGCCTAATATAAGTGACTATTGTTGAGTTCGTTCAAAACGGCGTAACTGCTCATTCCCACGCGCAACCGCATTATCTAACGCAGCCTGAGCGGTCTGTTTTCCTGACCACACTTTTTCTAACTCTTCATCAACGATTTCTCGAGTTTGCAGGAAATTACCAAAACGTAATCCTTTGGAGTTGGCTGTTGGTTCAGAGGTTGTCATTTGTAATATTGCCGTATCTGCGCCTGGATTTTGCTGATAAAAGCCTTGCTGTTGTGTTAACGCATAAGCGGCTTTAGTCACAGGTAAATAACCTGTTGCTTGGTGCCAATCGGCTTGTACTTCAGGGCTTGAAAGATAGGTAAAGAATTTGGCAACACCGTTATATTCGGCATCTGGACGTCCCGACATAACCCATAAAGACGCTCCTCCAATAATGGTATTCGCAGGTTTTTGTACAAGAGAATCGTCATAAGGTAATTGGCTAACACCAATATCAATCCCTTTCATATTCTCTTTAATGCCTGCAAATCCTGCTGATGATTCCATCACCATGGCGCATTCTTGAGTATAAAACAGTGGCATTGCATCCGATTGACGTCCGCCATATTTGAAAATACCGGATTTCGACCAATCTGCCATTTGTTGAATATGATCCACGAAAGGTGCTTTATTAAAAAGGAAGGTAGTGTCAAAACCATCGAAACCGTTATTTTTTGTCGCAATAGGTAAATTATTACGCGCACCAAAATTTTCGATTTGTGTCCATGATTGCCATGTGGTGGTAAATCCACATTTCACTCCAGAATCGAGCAGTTTTTGAGAAACAGCTTCCATCTCTTTCCATGTCTTTGGTGGTTGCTCTATGCCTGCTTTTTTAAAGAGGGCTTTGTTGTAATAAAGTACAGGCGTAGAACTATTAAACGGCAGTGACATCATTTTTCCATCGCTGGTGGTGTAATAGCCCGTGACAGTTGATAAATAACTATTAGGATCAAAAGGCTCGTTAGTTTTTTCCATTAATTGATAAACAGGAAAAACGGCTTTTTTTGCCCCCATCATGCTCGCTGTGCCCACTTCAAAGACTTGCACAATAGCGGGTTGGTTTTTAGCACGAAATGAAGCCACTGCACTGGTCATCGTTTCAGCGTAAGTGCCTTTATAAACGGGTTTTATCTCATATTCAGATTGACTGGCGTTAAAATCAGAGGCGATTTGATTTACTTTTTGACCGAGCGCACCTCCCATTGCATGCCACCATTCAATTTGTGTTTTTGCGTGTGTAGGAGAAGTAAATAACGCCATTGCAACAGCAAGACCTGTTATTGATTTTATCGACATGCAGAATTTCCTTTTTAATCGAAAGTTAAAGGTGCAATCTAATCTGCGAATTACCCTAAATGTTGTTTATGACAAATGGGTGACAATTAAATGAAGATATATTGATGGTATGACTGTCAAATTGCTGTCATAAATGGTTGTCATGATGTCGGCACAAATGAAAAGGAGAGAGAAATGAAGATAGCTGCTCACCGAGGTTTTTCTGGAAAAGCGCCTGAAAATACATTGGCTGCGTTTAAAATGGCGATTGATTTCGGGTGCGAATGGATTGAAACGGATGTGCAATTAACCGCGGATCATGTTCCTGTGCTTATTCATGATAAAACAGTTAATCGTTGCACGAATGGGCAAGGTGCTGTGCGTTTTCATACCTTAGATGATTTACATCGCCTTGATGCGGGAAGTTGGTTTAGTTCACTCTATCAAGGTGAGAAAGTTCCTTCTTTAAGACAAGGATTGCAGCTTATTAAGCGTTCAGGAACAAAGCTCAATATTGAACTGAAAACATGGCCTGATGATGATGTTGAACGTTTATGTTTAGCGGTTTCTGACATGATAAAAAGTGCAGATATTCCGAATGAGCAAATTTTATTTTCTTCTTTTGATACGCATGCACTGATCGTTATGAAACGATACCTACCTTTTATTCGCAGAGGCCAATTGTGGGATGAAATTCCTGATAATGCTTTAGAAACACTAAAAGCGATCGATGGTTTTAGTGTGCATTGCAATTACAAATATCTCACACAAGAACAAGCTCAAATGTTGAAACAAGCGGGTTATGAAATTTATTGTTATACCCCGAATAATCCTGAAGAAGTGAAAGATTTTGAGCAATGGGGTGTTGATATGCTGATCACTGATATGCCTGATGTTTATCTACCTAATGTTGATCAAATAGCAAAGTGAAAAAGCACTAACAATCCTGCTTACTTGTATTGAATAAGGCGTTATTGATGTGTTTGATGACGCCTTTTATCCTTTTCTTTCCGTATTTTAATTACAGAAATTAAATAAGAGAAACGTTGAGTAATAGATGTTTTCTTTACATTCTCTGCTATTATCCTGCGCAATTAATGAATAGATATTATTCAACTTGGTAATATTTATCTCATTAAAAATAAAAATGGGGAAAATGGTTAGCGAATATGGCGACCTTCTTAACCCAACCTCTAAGAGTAGAGGTGCGTTATTTCTACTTTAATTGCCAATAATATAATTGAGAGTGAAATATGAAAGAACTCGTTGTTGTTGCCATTGGAGGCAACAGTATTATTAAAGACAATGCTAGCCAGTCTATCGCTCATCAAGAACAAGCAGTACAAGAGGTTGCAGCCCATATTAGTGATATGGTGGCTGAAGGGTATAATATTGTTTTAACCCATGGTAATGGACCACAAGTAGGGCTTGATTTACGCCGCGCTGAAGTGGCGCATGTGCAAGAAGGTTTACCGTTAACACCTTTAGCTAACTGTGTTGCAGATACACAAGGCGGTATTGGCTATTTAATACAACAAGCGTTAACGAATAAGCTTCGTGTTCAACAAAATAAACAAGCAATTACCCTTATCACACAAGTTGAAGTAGATAAAAACGATCCTAATTTTATTTCTCCAACAAAACCTATTGGTGCATTTTTCTCTGAACAAGAGATGGTGCAATTAAAGCAAGAAAATCCTCAATGGCATTTTGTTGAAGACTCTGGTCGTGGTTATCGTCGTGTTGTTGCCTCCCCAATTCCACAACATGTTATTGAATCTAGTGCAATTAAGTCACTATCAGAATGCGGCTATGTTGTTATTGCTGTGGGTGGCGGTGGTATTCCTGTGATTAAAAATGAACAGGGAAATTACCAAAGTGTCGATGCCGTTATTGATAAAGACTTGTCATCAACATTGCTCGCAAAAGAATTACATGCAGATATTCTTATCATCACCACGGGTGTTGAAAAAGTCTGTATTCATTTTGGTCAGCCAGAACAAAAAGCATTGGGTGAAACATCGGTTGAGGAAATGACACAATATATGCATGAAGGGCATTTCCCTCAGGGCAGTATGCTTCCAAAAATCGAAGCCAGCCTCTCATTTTTAGCCGCGGGTGGAAAAAGAGTGATTATCACAACGCCAGAAAAACTAGCTTCTGCCTTAAAAGGTGAAACCGGAACGCATATTGTTGCTTAATTTTCGCAATCAAAAGTACTCCGTTATTTAATTGATAAACGCCTTATTTATAAAAGAATAAGGCGCTTATTTTATGCAGAGTTTCTTAATATATCGATGATTAAATAGTGTGATTAGCGGGATAGGCTTTCGCGTAATGGCGCGGATTTAATCGTGAAAATAATCCTATCGTGATAATCACTAAAACCGCATGAAATGCCCATGCATAAGTAAAGCTTCCGTCTGGCTGACGCAATATCACTGCCACTAACGGTCCAAAGGCAGCAATGATAAATCCTCCACCTTGCATTAATGCCGACAGCGCGCCCGCTTGTGCTGGATCAGGAATATGATCGAGCGCGACAATCATCATCATGGAAAAACACCCACCTAAGCCACAGCCTAAGAAAATACTCCACAGATAAGGCGCACTCATCGGAATAGTCATTATTGCAATAAAACCGATAAATTGACTTAGTAATGTCAGCATAAGCCAAAAACGTCGGTCGTGATTTTTAGCCGCTAAGAAAGGAATAATTAAAGCAGCAGAGGCTTGGAAAAGCGAAAGGATAGCGACAAGAGAGCCACTTTGTGCACTTGGCATTCCTAACGATTGGTAGAAAGGTGCCAACCATGTCACAACTGAAGCGTAACCTGCATTAACGCAACCAAAACCTAAAATAAGCAATCCTGTTCTGGGGCGCCAAATTAAGGTATTGAGTGATATTTTATTAGCAGATATGGCACTGTTTTTAATAGAAAAAAGAATAGCGACAAATGCCAATCCTGCTGGAAGTGCAAACCACGCTAAAGCATTTTGCCAATGACCATTAGATACCGTAATAATCGGGGATAATTGAGCACCTAATGCGCCTCCCCCCATTAGCATGGCGGAATACAGCCCCATCATAATAGGCGTTCGATGTCCAAACCATCCTTTAATAATGCCAGGAAATACCGCTTGAATATAAGCCACGCTCAAACCGCAAAAGAGGGCAGTCAGTAATAACTGATTACCATCAGAAACATAAGCTCGAGAAAATGAGCCTATAAGAAGCAACAACATTGCGACTAAAAGCCCTTTCCGAATTTGAATATAAGGCTGTAAGAAAGGAACGATTAGTGCGCCTATACCCATTAAAAACATGGGTAATAGCGTGAGTAATGAGACTTGGCTATAACTCATTCCTGTTGATGCAATAATATTATCAATAACAGGGCCGGGGCCAGTTAAGAAAGGGCGTAAATTTATCCCGACTAAAATAATCGTCAGGACAATCTGCCATGTTTTTTTTCTTGGTAAGGCAGTCATTATAATTCCCTGATAAACAATAAATATTGCCTGCTTTATGGACAGTGTTGATATAAACAGATGAGGGATTTTATATCAACATAAATATCATTAGGTATTTTAATTAATCATCACGCTATTTAAGCGATGTATTTTAATTTCCACTGTTTAATCTGACTATTGGGATTAATTAATACAAACTCATAATGTTCAAAATGAGAAAGTACCTTTTTAAATTCCAGTGCTGCTTTATCTAAAGCCCACGATTTAGGGAAATAAAAGCCATCAAAAGGGATGTTTTCAAGTTGTGCACTAAATTGATGAATAAATTCATCAAACCCAGCATAAAAGAGTGCGATTTTTCCAGACCAATTAATGTGGTAAGTATTATCTTGTTGGCGCTGGAAGTGAATTTGATGATTTTTACATGCATCATGACCTAATAAGTAAATACTGAAAGCAGGGACTTCTGCTCTTTCTTCATATTCATCTGTATCACTATCGATTTGAGGGGCAATATCAACATTAAATTGATGAGTAATAAAGTTATCAAAATCGAACGGCGTATTTCCTGTGCTGAGCAAAATACCTTGGTCGTCAGACCAATAAGTTGAGGAGAGTGTACAACAGTGATAATTATCCCAAACAATGGGAGCTTGCCAGTGAGCTAGGCTGGTATATTCTTCTTCGTCATCTGATTCATCTTCGTCGATATCATCCAGATAATCCTCCCCTTCACTTAAATAGTAATCGGCACTTCTAAGATGAAGATCAAACCAAAGTTGACCATGTTTATCTAATCGACCTGACCAGACAAATTCTGTAATTTTATGGGATTTCGGATAGGCACTATCAATAAAAGTAATGGTACGTACTGGTGTGGTCATGGTCTGTTTTCTTTTAAATATAGGTTTGTTTACTAGGGTAATAGAGTGATAACTATCAGCATGATTATGATAAAAGTGATGCTCACTCTAAAATATCATACATTACACGGTGTAATAGAACTCAAATAAGTGAGATAGTGATGTTAATGGCATTAAATCAGCAACTACCTATTCCTTCTGCAATACATGAAAATGGAAAAGAAGAGAGATGGCCATTAATTGATAACAAATATGCCTTTCCCAAAGATTATATTGCGTTTATCACCCAATATGGATCAGGTCAGGTAGCTGATTTTATAACGTTATTTAATCCCTTTAGCCAAAATGAGTACATTAATTTTTTCCAGCAAAAAGAGCAGATCCTTGAAGATTTCAGCTCATTAATCAATGATGATCCTAATTACTATCGTTTTGTTCTATATCCAAAATGTAATGGGCTTTTACCCATTGGTGTCACGGATAATGGAGATACGCTTTTTTGGGTTGTTTTATCAGAAAATAGTGAGCTTTGGACAATGGCAATTATTCCATCTAGAGGATCAGAGGTAGAATTTATTGCAGAGAGTCTGACAGGGTTTTTAGAGGGAGTTTTATCAAAACGAATACGTTGCCAATCATTCCCCGAGGGATTTCCATCAGAAAAAATGATATTTAGCCCAGAAGTTTGATGAGTTATTTTCCTATGGGGAGTTGAGTCACAACATAGGAAGTAGCAAGTCCAATAAAGATAGAAATGCTAAAGCTAATCAGTATACCTAACATAACATATTCTGTTAGCTTTTTATCTTGATCATTTTGTAATTCACCAAATCTAAATATTGATTTAGCTGCTAATAAAAAGCCAATTGCTGCAAATTGATTTAAAAGAATAAAAGTTAAGATTAGTGTTCTTTCTAAATAACCAATAGATTGACCCGCAGAAACGAGTGTTGAGCCTTCTACTGCAACAGGTGTCCATTTCTTTAGTAACATATAAATAAGGCTCGAAATAGGCTTTAAAATAATGATGTAGGCAAGAACAACAATAAGATATTTGTAGTTAATATTTTTAAAACTAAGATCATGGAATATTTGAGTATTTTGATCAACAAGCACTATCCATAAAAAGGTAATCACGAATAAATGAAGAGCTTGATCAGTAATAAACCATCTTAAAGAGTTATCAGTATAAGATTTACCAAGATCAAAAAAATAATGTGTTATTAATATAATTACACTATAAATGAAAATAAAACTAAAACTTATCTCAGACATTAAAACTAGAATAATAAAGGTTATTCCAGCGTGCAGTAGTGAGTGTAAGTAAAGCTCTTTAGATTTGTAATGTAGAGCATTTCGCGCTTCTATCCATGCTTTAGGTTGTAAATAAAAATCAAAAGTAATATGAGCAATATAGAGAGAAATAAGAAGCGTAAAATTATACATATCAATAAGCCTTGTTAATTAAATAATTAAAGTATTGAATATATTCATCTATTAACTGGTAGTGGCTAGCGTTCAATAATCGTGTAATATTACTTCTCGATTTTTTTAATTCATTGGCAATAGCATAATGAGATTTATCTTCATTAACCATATATTTAAGTAAAACTTGCGCTTGTGCTCGAGTTATTTCTTTAAGTTGTATATCTAAGTATTTAGTCACTAAAGTAATATTTTTTTGAAATTCTTTATCTGATGTTGATATTGTTAATATTTCACTTTTCATCTTATCTAATCCTTCGCCCGATAAGATAAAGGCTTCACCCATTGATGTTCTAATATCATTACGCAATGAATTAATTTGACCGATACCAATACTTTGACGAGCACCGATGTTTAATTCTGACGTTTTCAATGCTAATTGAATAACGATAGCAACTTTAATGGCATCACAAGCGTGCAAGCAAACAAGTTGGAAGGAGTCACCGCGATATCTGTCATATTTAAGTGGTAACTGTTCTGAGAGTAATTGAACCGTTTGCTCCAAGGTATAAAGCATAACATCATAGTTTTCAGGTGTGATGTTTCTAGAGTCTATGATATCACCTGTAACCACACTTACGATGTCTTTATTCATTAGCTTGCTCTTATTATTTTGTGAGAGAAATAGAATGAGTATAGTGATCTTTTACTCAGTTATTTAATTGAAATACAAAAGAGGATGTTACCATATTTGGTAACGTACTCAAATGTTACCATATTGGGTAACTTAATGATTTATGTTATAGAGCAAGCGTGAAAAATAGGCAACAAAAAAGCCTTTTCTGGAAAACCAGAAAAGGCTTTTTATAAAAATAGACCTAACTGACTAGGATCAGTTCATGCCGTATTTTTTCAGTTTCTTACGCAGTGTGCCGCGGTTAATGCCCATCATTTGCGCTGCACGCGTTTGGTTGCCACGGGTGTACTGCATTACCATGTCCAACAATGGCTGTTCAACTTCCGCCAATACTAGCTCATATAAGTCATTAACATCTTGACCATTTAATTGAGCAAAATAGTTCTTCAGTGCTTGTTTAACTGAGTCACGTAAAGGTTTTTGGGTCACCTGATCTTGTGAATTTACGGTGGCAACTGTTAGTACGTCTGAATTTACGCGTTGTTCGAACATAGTTCTGTCAGCTCTTTTATTTATTTACGCAAAAAATTTTCGAAATATGCTTCCAACGCCTCCAGCTGTTCGCTGGCATCCTCTATGGCGTTGAAGGAGCGCCGAAACTGGTCATCAGGGGCATGTTCCTTGAGATACCAAGAGACATGCTTGCGTGCAATGCGAGTTCCTTTGCCTTGACCGTAAAAGTCGTGCAACTCACGCACATGCTTTTGCATTATTTGTTGTACCTCTGCAATCGGCAGAGGGGGCAACAGTTCACCTGTGTCCAGATAGTGCTGGATTTCCCGAAAGATCCAGGGTCTTCCCTGAGCAGCGCGACCGATCATCAAAGCATCGGCTCCAGTGTAGTCTAATACTGCTCTGGCTTTTAGCGGGTCTGTTATGTCTCCATTCGCAATAATGGGAATAGAAACACTCTGCTTAACTGTCCGAATACTGTCGTATTCGGCTTCCCCTTTGAACAAACACTCGCGTGTACGTCCATGAATAGTGAGAGCCTGAATACCACAACGTTCAGCCAATTTGGCAATCTCTACACAGTTACGTTCATCAGGTGACCAGCCAGTACGGATCTTGAGAGTAACAGGAACATCTACCGCGTTAACCACAGCAGAGAGGATCTCTGCGACAAGGTCGGGATGACGAAGTAGTGCTGAACCGGCTAGCTTTTTATTCACCTTTTTTGCAGGGCAACCCATGTTAATGTCGATAATTTGAGCGCCACTATCTGCGTTTATTTTCGCAGCTGCCGCCATATCAACGGGATCACTTCCTGCAATTTGTACGGAGCGGATCCCCAATTCATCACTATGTACCATTCGTAATCGAGACTTGTCTGTCTGCCAAACCTGAGGATTGGAAGAAAGCATTTCAGAAACTGTCATACCCGCACCCATATCATAGCAAAGTGACCGAAAAGGTCGGTCTGTAACGCCAGCCATGGGAGCCGCGATAAGGCAATTTTTTAACTGATACTGTCCGATTCGCATAGATGAAAAGAGGGCCAAACTGTGACTGCAAGGGCGCGTATATTACGCATTTTTTGCCAGATATGAAAGGACAAAGTTTAACCAAATTGCGAAAAAAAGTTACTTTTTTACACTTGATTTTTTATGAATTGATTATTTAATCAATAAAAACATAACGTTATCTGTTTTTAAAAAATTAAAAATTGATGATATAGAATTGATAAACAAGTGGAACTAAGTAGAGTTTATCAGGCAAAAATGTGATTAATGCCTGATAAACAATAATTAAGTGAAATTTTAACGCAATGAGATTATCTCATTTTGGTTAATATTTGTTCGATGTTATTTTTTCACACCGGTAATACGGCACCACTCTTCTTTTTCGGCAACAGGATCTAAGTTAAATAGTCCTTCATAGGCGGCTGCTACACCTTCTGCTTGTGTCGCTAACACACCAGAAAGGCCTAGGTGTCCACCTTGACGTGGCAGTGTACTGATAACAGGTGCAAGTTCACGCAATGGACCTGCTAAAATATTAGCGACGACAACATCGGCACTGAGGTTATCAGGCTGGTCTTTTGCAAGATACAGTGTGAGTGCGTCAGAAACGCCATTACGCTGTGCATTATCACGGCTTGCTTGGATGGCTTGAGGATCGATATCAATACCAATTGCTTTAGCTGCACCCAGCTTTAATGCCGCAATAGCTAAAATGCCAGAGCCACAACCGAAGTCGATAACGGTTTTACCCTCTAGATCTAATCCATCAAGCCACTGAAGGCATAATGAGGTAGTAGGGTGGGTACCTGTACCAAACGCAAGGCCAGGGTCTAGCATGACGTTTACGGCGTTAGGATCAGGTACTTCACGCCAGCTTGGGCAAATCCATAAACGCTCGCCAAAACGCATCGGGTGGAAGTTATCCATCCATTCACGTTCCCAATCTTTATCTTCGAGTTGTTCAACTTTGTGCAGGAAGCCTTTACCGAGTAGAGGCGTATTTTCTAACATCGCCACAACGATTTTCATGTCAGTTTCTGCATCATATAAACCGATAACGTCAGTATCACCCCAAAGGCGAGTTTCACCCGGTAACGGTTCAAAAATAGGGGTATCGTGACTATCTTGGAAAGTCACTGAAACGGCACCGCTTTCAACCAATTCATCACCAATAGCTTCTGCATTAGCGGCGGTTGCATTAAGTCTTAATTGTATCCAAGGCATAATTAGTCTCTTTAAAAACGAATTCACTGTAATGATGCTGATTGAGGCAGAGTATGCTCTCCAAATCGATTAGCCACAAGAAACGCGACTAAGCTCAATAACAGTGATGGAACAATGGGGTGAAATCCAGCGATCTGGATGTTAAATGTCGCAAGGGTGGCATAGAGTGTGGCACCTGTGATCATGCCCGCAATAGCACCATAACGGTTAGCTTTTTCCCAATAAAGCCCAAGAACTAAAGGCCATAAGAAAACAGCTTGTAGGCCACCAAAAGCAAGTAAGTTAAGCCAAATAATCATTGAGGGTGGGTTCCATGCTGCAAATAGCAGTAACACACCTAAAATCAAGGTCGAAAGGCTCGATAAACGAGAGATGCGTTTCTCGTTAGTTATCGCATGCGGAGCGATATTGAGATAGAGATCTTTGACCAAAGTTGCTGACGATTGTAACAGTTGCGCATTTATCGTCGACATAATGGCGGCCATAGGCGCAGCAAGGAAAATACCGGCTGCAATAGGCGGCAATACTTCAACCATTAATGTTGGAATAACTTGATCAGGAACCGTGAGATCAGGAATGATCGCCCGACCTAATGCGCCAGCAAAGTGCATACCAAACATCAATAATGACATCACGATTGTGCCAATAATGATCCCTTTATGCATGGCTTTACTGTCTTTGTAAGAGATGCAACGTACCGCAGTATGTGGCAAGCCAATAACACCAAAACAGACAAGTACCCAGAATGATGCCATAAACGGGCCACTTAAAATCCCATCAGCCCCTTGAGGAGAGGTTAATGCAGGATCGATGGTATTGAGTTTTTGTATCGCAACATCTAATCCACCTGCTTTATAGATAATGGCAAACAGGAGAATAAATGTACCAAGTAGCATCACAAGGCCTTGTAAGGCATCGTTTAATACGCTGGCTCTAAATCCGCCAATCGCAGTATACAGCGCAATGGAGATCCCAAAGATCAGCAAGCCGAATTCATAAGGAATGCCTGCTGCAGTTTCTAATAAGCGTGCTCCACCAATAAATTGAACAGTCATCGCGCCGACAAAAGCGACTAACAGGCTTAAACTGGCAAACCAGACGAGGAAACGACTTTTGTAACGAGCATAAAGCATGTCATTTAAGGTAACAGCATTATAACGGCGCGCTAAAATGGCAAACTTTTTCCCTAAAACACCCAAAGAGAGCCAAATAGCGGGAAGTTGGATCATTGAAAGTAATACCCAACCAATACCATATTTATAGGCAGCACCCGGCCCACCAATAAAGGAGCTTGCACTGACATAAGTTGCAGTGATAGTCATGGCTAGCACGAAGCCACCCATTGAGCGGTTACCAAGAAAATATTCGTTAAGAAATTCGCCTTTTTCGCGCTTACGATAAGCATAAGCTGACAGCAGAAAAACTAACAGAAGGTAGCCAATCAGTGGCACTATGACCTCAGTTTGCATCGTCATGCTCATCTCCTAACGGCATATCTTTGAAAAAGTAGCGCACCATCAGATAGCACAACAGAAAAAACAAAACAGGTAGGAATAAGCATGAAAGCTCAAACCAAAGAGGTAAACCAGTAATGCCTAGTGTGTTATCAGGTAAATAGGAGGTAATTAACCAACCCAACAAATACATAAAAGTTAAAATTAGGGCCCAAAGGGCTTCTTTGTGGGCCTGAACAAAACGTTTGTCCATCTGTTCTCCCAATCTTAATAGGGTTAAAAATGAATGGGAGGATTGTACGGGAAAGTGAGTATTGATTCAGTGAAAATTAATCACAAAGTCATGAGGGAATATTAAAAATAGATTATCTTATTGTTTTTAAATATAAATATGAAAGAAAACAGTACAGGTTTTAATTAAGAAATGCGTTTAATTTGTCCTCTATGGATCTGTTTATGGCGGGTCATCAGCAATAAAAAAGGCATAGTAAATAAACTATGCCTTTTTTTGTTAAGCGAGAAAGATTATTTCTCAGCTAAACCTAAACGTTTTTCAAGGTAGTGAATGTTTGTACCACCTTTTTGGAAATTCTCATCATTCATAATGAACTGGTGCAGTTCAATATTGGTTTTAATACCATCAATGATAAGTTCCGCCAACGCATTTTTCATACGAGAGATCGCGATTTCGCGTGTTTCACCGTAAGTGATCAATTTACCAATCATTGAATCATAGTGAGGTGGAACAGTATAACCTGCGTAAATATGCGATTCCCAACGCACACCAAATCCACCTGGTGAGTGGAAGCGAGTAATTGTACCCGGGCTTGGCATGAAGGTTTTTGGATCTTCTGCGTTGATACGACATTCAATTGCATGACCATGAACGTTAACTTGATCTTGCGTTACTGATAAAGGTAAGCCAGATGCAATGCGTAACTGTTCTTTGATTAAGTCGATGCCTGTGATCATTTCTGTTACTGGATGTTCAACCTGAATACGGGTGTTCATCTCAATAAAGTAGAATTCGCCATTTTCATACAGGAATTCGAATGTACCTGCACCACGATAGCCGATTTCAATACATGCGTTCGCACAGCGTTCGCCGATATTTTTACGGATTTCAGGGGTAATACCTGGTGCTGGAGCTTCTTCAACAACTTTTTGGTGACGACGTTGCATTGAGCAATCACGTTCAGCCAAATAGATTGCATTACCTTGACCATCAGCCATAACTTGAATTTCAACATGGCGTGGGTTTTCAAGGTATTTTTCCATGTATACCATGTCGTTGCTAAATGCCGCTTTTGCTTCTGCACGCGTCATTGTAATGGATTGTTCTAGATCTTTTTCAGCACGAACAACACGCATACCGCGTCCACCACCGCCACCAGAGGCTTTGATGATAACTGGGTAGCCAATACGTTTAGCAATTTCAATATTTTTCGCAGTGTCGTTACCCAAAGGACCGTCCGATCCTGGTACACAAGGAACACCCGCTTTTTTCATCGCTTCAATAGCAGAAACTTTATCACCCATTAGACGGATGGTTTCAGCTTTCGGGCCGATAAAAATAAAGCCAGAGCGTTCAACTTGCTCTGCGAAATCAGCATTTTCAGACAGGAAACCGTATCCTGGATGAATGGCTTGTGCGCCACTGATCTCAGCCGCTGCGATAATTGCAGGGATATTTAGGTAACTTTTTGCTGAAGCAGCGGGACCAATACAGATAGTCTCGTCTGCCAGCAGAACGTGTTTTAAATCACGGTCTGCCGTGGAGTGAACAGCAACTGCTTTGATCCCAAGCTCTTTACATGCTCTTAGGATACGCAGTGCAATCTCACCACGGTTGGCAATGAGGATTTTTTCTAGCATGGACCTGCCTCGTTATTCGATAACAAAGAGTGGAGCGTCAAACTCAACGTTGTCGCCATCTTGGCAAAGGATAGATTTAACAACACCCGCTTTGTCAGATTCAATCTGGTTCATCATTTTCATTGCTTCAACGATGCACAGAGTATCGCCTACATTGACTTGCTGACCGACTTCAACAAATTTCTTAGCTTCAGGGCTTGGTGAGCGGTAGAACGTTCCGACCATTGGTGAACGAACAACGTGACCGCTGATTTCTTGCGTTGGTGTAGCCGCTGGTGTTTCTGGCGCTACAGGCGCAACTGCATTTGCTAATGCAGGTTGAGGTGCCACTGGTGCCGCAAAATATTGCTGAGGAGCCATTTGACCCTGAAGACCAGAGTTACGACTAATACGTACTGACTCTTCACCTTCAGAGATTTCCAGTTCAGAAATGCCAGACTCTTCGACTAGCTCGATCAGTTTTTTAATTTTACGAATATCCATGAGTTGATTCCGTACTCTTTTTGATGTTTTTTATTAAGACAAGCGGCTGACCGCTGCCTGTAAAGCAAATCGATAACCTTCTGCACCTAATCCACAGATTACGCCTGTTGCGATATCAGAGAGATATGAATGGTGACGGAAAGGCTCCCGACTGTAGACATTGGACAGGTGAATTTCAATAAATGGAATATTCACCCCTAATAATGCATCACGCAGTGCAACACTGGTATGCGTGAAAGCTGCAGGATTGATTAATATATAATCGACATTACCCCGAGCTGCATGAATTTTATTTATCAGCTCAAATTCAGCGTTAGACTGAAAATGACTGAGTTTCACATTTAATGCCTGAGCATCTGCTGACAAACTTTGAACGATATCATCCAGAGTTAAGTGTCCGTAGGTTTCCGGCTCTCTTGTTCCAAGCAGGTTTAAATTCGGACCATTCAGGAGCAAAATATGAAAATTTTCCGACATTATGCTTCTATCTCCGTCAATTCGTCAACGAAATGACAAAATAACCTGTGCTTTTCGTTTTGTCATCTTTTATTGTATCCATTGCTACGATACATATCACAAAGTCCGACATTATAGACATTTCACAGAAGATAACAGCAAAATACTGGTCTAATCAGGGAATGAAGGGTTTATTTTGATGAAAAGTTAAAAGTTTTTACAAGATTGTAAACGCGAGAAAGCAAAATAAACAGGTGTCTAAAAAATAATCATAACACCACGTTATTTATTGATGTCACTGGAAATCTGAACTTCTTTGAGAACAATCATCAATATATATCATAAATGTGATCTGAATCACAATTTCATATTCGTTTCACACACAAAGAAGCTTATTCTGGCACTAAATAAAGTGAATTAATGCCAGAAATAAGCAGATAAAAACCGAGAATTAGCAAAAAAATGCCGTAAACCCTCGCCTAATGCGGGTGGGGAGCAGTTACAGTTTTACTAAGGTTCTACCTGTCACTTGATTATCCATAATCATCTGAGCATAACGAGGAACTTCATCAAGTGTAATTTCTGTCATCGCTTGCTGATAGAACGTTTCTGGTAGTAATTTTAATAAACGTTGCCAAACCTGAGCGCGTTTTTCTGCTGGGAAATAAACAGAATCGACGCCTTGTAAGCGAACATTACGTAAAATAAAAGGCATGACAGTTGTTGGTAAAGAGAAACCGCCAGCTAATCCACAAGCCGCTACTGTTCCGTTATAGTTTGTCTGTGACAGAATATTGGCAAGAATTTGCCCACCTACGGTATCAATTGCACCCGCCCAGCGTTGTTTATCTAAAGCTCTGCCCGCAGGCTCAAACTCTTCACGAGTGATAATATTTTTGGCGCCAAGTTTGCGTAAATAGTCATGGTTACTCGCTCTGCCACTTAATGCGGTAACTTGATAGCCTAATGCTGTTAGCAAACTAATAGCGGTACTTCCGACACCACCACTGGCTCCAGTGACTAAAATATCACCACTTTCAGGTGTAATGCCGCCTTGTTCTAATGCCATCACACAAAGCATGGCAGTAAAACCCGCAGTCCCAATTATCATGGCATTTTTTAAAGAGAGTCCTTCTGGCACAACGGTTAACCAATCACCTTTTACACCTGCTTTTTGTGCAAGGCCACCCCAGTGATTTTCACCTACTCCCCAGCCGGTTAATAAGACATGTTGACCAATGTGGAAGCGAGGATCTTCGGTGTGATGAACAACACCCGAAAAATCGATACCCGGCACCATTGGAAATTGGCGCAGTATTTTTCCCTTGCCCGTGATAGCGAGCCCATCTTTATAGTTAAGCGTTGAGTAATGAATATCGACAATAACCTCATGAATAGGAAGTATTTTTTCATCAATGTTTTGTACGTTGGTACTGAGTTTGTTGTCATTTTGTTCTACTAATAATGCTTTCATCTTGACCCCTCATCGATTTCTATTTGTGTCATGATAGGTGATTTTTTAGATCTCGTCGTGATTGTGCACAATATCTATTGTAATAATGAGACAAATAATCCTTTTTTAGTGTATAAACGGGGGTTCTACGTTTATTGGTGCAGAGATTATTCTGAGTTTTATATCTTGGTAATTAGATAACACCGTTAATGGGTTACGATTGGATAAAAATTAGCATTTCTCTTTATGCTCGAAATAAAGATAATGTGTTGTCTTAGAAGTATTCGAGGTGGGTACTTTGGTTGTTATCTCAGTCAAATTTTGCCAGTGAAACACCATTTAATATCAATAGAATAATTGTGCTTATTCAAATGAATAAATTTTATTTGAACTTGCAATGAGACTTTTGAGTCACAGTGTGGCAACTAAGTAAGATTTTTCTTTATTGATGTGAACGTTGTTTGTATTGTTACATAAGTCAAATATAAACAGCGTAGGATCGAAATTATGCGTTAATCGTTCTAATTAGCCCATTTTTATGCAGTTTTTTTCTGCTCCAATTGGGAAAAGTAACGTAGAATATTGTGCCTTTATGATTATTTACGTGTCCACTTTAATCTAAGTAGTGAATCGCGCCTTGTCGCTGCTTATTGTGGTTGATAGAGTAGACGGATTTTTCCGTCCCGGCTTGCAGGATTATCCTTTCGTATGTTTAAAAAATTTCGTGGCATGTTTTCCAACGATTTGTCTATTGACTTGGGTACCGCCAATACCCTTATTTATGTCAAAGGACAGGGTATTGTTCTCGATGAACCCTCCGTTGTCGCTATTCGCCAAGATCGCGCTGGCACATCAAAAAGTGTTGCAGCTGTAGGGCATGAAGCCAAACAGATGTTAGGGCGTACACCTGGGAATATCGCTGCTATCCGTCCAATGAAAGACGGTGTGATTGCTGATTTTTATGTAACCGAAAAAATGCTTCAGCACTTCATAAAACAGGTTCATAACAATAGCTTTATGCGTCCAAGTCCTCGTGTATTAGTTTGTGTACCAGTAGGAGCCACTCAAGTAGAACGCAGAGCTATCCGTGAATCAGCATTAAGTGCGGGTGCTCGTGAAGTGTTCTTAATTGAAGAACCTATGTCTGCGGCAATCGGTGCAGGCTTACCTGTTTCTGAAGCAACAGGCTCAATGGTGGTCGATATTGGTGGTGGTACAACAGAAGTTGCCGTGATTTCATTAAACGGTGTCGTTTACTCTTCTTCTGTTCGTATCGGTGGTGACCGTTTTGATGAAGCTATCATTAACTATGTGCGTCGTAACTACGGCTCACTGATTGGTGAAGCAACCGCAGAACGTATCAAACACGATATCGGTTCAGCTTATCCTTCTGATGAAGTCAATGAGATTGAAGTTCGCGGTCGTAACCTTGCAGAAGGTGTACCTCGTAGCTTTACTTTAAACTCTAATGAAATTCTTGAAGCATTACAGGAACCATTAACGGGTATCGTTAGTGCAGTGATGGTTGCATTAGAACAATGTCCACCAGAATTGGCCTCTGATATTTCAGAGCGCGGCATGGTATTAACTGGTGGTGGTGCATTATTACGTAACCTAGACCGTTTATTAATGGAAGAGACAGGTATTCCTGTGATTGTTGCTGAAGATCCTCTGACTTGTGTCGCTCGTGGTGGTGGTAAAGCATTAGAAATGATCGATATGCACGGTGGCGATCTGTTTAGCGAAGATTGAGATTAATTCTAACAAGGGAGAATGGATTCCCCCTTGATGAGAATATTAACACCTGTTCTTTTACTTCTCCGTGTGAGTGATCTTAGAGTTTATGAAGCCAATTTTTAGTCGGGGTCCTTCCCTGCAACTAAGATTAATAATCGCCGTGGTTGTCGCTATCTCTTTATTGATTGCTGATAACCGTATTGGTGCATTTTCTAAAGTCCGCCAGTATCTTGATACTGCTGTTAGTCCCTTCTATTTTCTTGCAAATGGTCCACGCCGTTTCCTTGATCAAATTTCAGAAACATTTGCCACGCGTGAGCGTTTACAATTTGAGAATCAAGCGTTAAGAAAAGAGTTATTAGTCCGTAGCGGAGAAAGCCAATTACTGGAGCAATTTAAGCAAGAGAATGCCCGTTTACGAGAATTACTTGGTTCACCACTGCGCCAAAATGAACAAATGACAGTAACGCAAGTTTTGTCTGGGAATAGCACGCCTTATCGAGATCAAGTGGTTATTGATAAAGGAACCAACGATGGCGTCTATGAAGGACAACCTGTTATTAGTGATAAAGGCGTTGTGGGACAAGTTATTGCCGTAAGTGAGCTTACGAGTCGTGTACTATTAATATGCGACACTTCTCATGCATTACCTGTACAAGTTTTACGTAACGATATCCGTGTTATAGCTTCTGGTGCGGGCTGTGCCGATGATTTATTGTTAGAAGCATTACCTGCCAATATTGATATTCGTGTAGGCGATGTTTTAGTGACATCAGGATTGGGCGGCCGTTTCCCAGAAGGGTATCCTGTTGGTGTGGTATCTTCAGTTAAAGTGGATAATCAACGGGCTTATTCCGTGATTAATGTTCGACCTTCAGCAGAGCTACAACGTTTACGCTATTTGCTTTTATTATGGAATGCATCAGACAAAATGGGAGAGCCTCCTCTACCTTCAGAGGTTTATCACGCGGCTAATGAGCGTTTAATGCAACTGATGCCTCAAGTTTTACCTAATTATGAACAAGCAGGGCCACCGCTTCCTCGTTCTATGTCTCAAGAGCCGTTAGACAGTACGACAGAAGAAACTAACGGAACCACGACACCAGCAACAACACCTGCTGCAACAAATACACCTACTAGTACAAATAGAAGTAGGTAGACACGATGAATCCATATCAAAGTCGTGGGCGTTGGGTTGTTTGGCTCTCTTTTCTTGTCGCATTAGTTTTACAAATTATGCCGTGGCCAGAACAGTTAGAAGTGTATCGACCTATTTGGCCGATGTTATTTCTTATTTATTGGATAACAGCAATACCTCATCGTGTTAGTGTCGGAACCGCATTTGTCTTAGGTATGATTATGGATCTAGTCCAAGGAACTACCCTAGGTGTCAATGCATTGGCCTATACTTTAGTGAGTTATGTCATCGCCTTTAAATATCAGCTTTTTTGTAATTTAGCGTTATGGCAACAAGCCTTAGTGGTAATGTTAAGTGTTGTCGTTGTTGATCTTGCTGTATTTTGGGCAGAATTTTTACTTTCACCTGTGACTTTTCACCCTCAAGTATTCTGGAATAGCCCAGTCAGTGGTATTCTTTGGCCATGGCTTTATTTTTTACTTCGCAAAATCCGTCACCAGTTTTTAGTTCACTAAGTTATTGGATCATGGCGGTCACTTTTGCGTTACCGTCATGAGGACATTATTTGTGACCACACTTTACCTTGCTTCCAGCTCACCAAGAAGACGTGAACTTCTCGCGTTATTAGATGTTGAATTTAGTATTATCACGCCAGCAATTGATGAAATTTGGCAACAAGGTGAAAAACCAGAAGAGTATGTTCTTCGTTTAGCAAAAGAAAAATCACAAGAAGGTGTAAGACAAGCACCTCAAGATTATCCCGTTTTGGGCTCTGATACTATTGTGGTTTATGATGGTCATATTCTTGAAAAACCTCGTGATAAAACCCATGCCGCGCAAATTCTACGTTCACTCTCAGGCGCAACACATCAAGTGATGACAGCAATTGCTATCTCTAATAGAACACACACATTGAGTCAATTAGTCGTCACACACGTCACTTTTAGAGTGATGACAGAGAGTGAGATTAGCGCGTATATTGAGTCAGGAGAGCCAATGGATAAAGCTGGCGCTTACGGTATTCAAGGAAAAGGAGGCCGTTTTGTTCAACGGATTGAGGGGAGTTATCATGCTGTTGTCGGATTGCCTCTTGTTGAAACCGAAGCATTGATAGCTCAATTTTCGTCTCTAGCTAATGAGAAGGAGATTTCATGACAGCAGAGTTATTAGTGAATGTGACGCCTTCTGAAACCCGTGTCGCCTATATTCGCGGAGGCATACTTCAAGAAATCCATGTTGAAAGAGAAGCTAAACGAGGTATCGTCGGAAACATCTACAAAGGTCGGGTAAGTCGCGTATTACCCGGGATGCAAGCTGCATTTATTGACATCGGGCTGGATAAAGCCGCTTTTCTACATGCTTCTGATATTATGCCTCACACTGAATGTATTGCTGGAGAAGAGCAGAAGAAATTTAATGTTCGTGATATCGCGCAACTGGTGCATCAAGGGCAAGATTTAATTGTACAAGTGGTTAAAGATCCTTTAGGAACAAAAGGCGCTCGCCTTACCACGGATATTACATTGCCTTCTCGCTATTTAGTGTTTATGCCTGGTGCGTCTCATGTAGGCGTTTCTCAGCGAATTGACAGTGAAGAAGAGCGCGAGCGCTTAAAACAATTGGTTGAAGAGTATTGCGATGAAAATGGCGGCTTTATTATTCGTACCGCTGCCGAAGGTGTTGGTGAACACGAAATTAAGCAAGATGCTGCCTTTCTTAAACGCCTATGGAATAAAATCATTGAGCGTAAGAAAAGAAATAAAACCCGTATTCAAATTTATGGCGAATTAGCGTTAGCCCAGCGTATTTTACGTGATTTTGCAGGCTCTGAATTAGATAGCATACGAGTTGATTCTAAATTGACCTACAATCAACTACAGGAATTTATTGGTGAATATATTCCTGAATTAACCGCTAAACTTGAATTACACCAAGGTAATCAGCCTATTTTTGATCTCTATGGTGTAGAAAGTGAAATTCAGCGGGCTTTAGAGCGCAAAGTTGAATTGAAATCAGGAGGTTACCTGATTATCGATCAAACTGAAGCAATGACCACTATTGATATCAATACAGGGGCATTTGTTGGTCATCGAAATTTAGAAGAAACTATTTTTAATACTAATATTGAAGCAAGCCAAGCCATTGCACGTCAATTACGGTTACGTAATTTAGGCGGTATTATCATCATTGACTTTATTGATATGAATAATGATGAACATAAACGCAGAGTATTGGCATCACTTGAACAAGCGCTAAGTAAAGATAGAGTGAAAACAACGATTAATGGCTTCTCTCAACTTGGCTTAGTAGAAATGACACGTAAAAGAACGCGGGAAAGCCTTGAACATGTGCTTTGTGATGACTGCCCAACTTGCCAAGGGCGAGGTACGGTAAAATCAGTTGAAACAGTTTGTTATGAGATTTTACGTGAAATAGTGCGCGTGCATAAAACGATTGATGCAGATCGCTTCTTAGTTTACGCCTCCTCAGCAGTTGCAGAAGCATTAAAAGGCGATGAATCACATGCATTAGCAGAGGTTGAAATTTTTGTCGGTAAACAAGTGAAAGTGCAAACTGAGCTACTCTATAGTCAGGAGCAATTTGATGTGGTGATGATGTAATGGATTCGCCTTCCTAATGAATATGATGGCAGAAAGGAGACAAAAATGAAGCGGCTGCCTAAATACCTGTTAGTGATAACAGTTTTTTGCCTCATCGTTTTTGCCTTGGTATTAAGCGGATTTCGCTACTTTCTGCCACGCTTAGATAGTTATCGCCCTGAAATAGAAACGTATCTTACGAAGCAACTCAATAGCCCTGTCTCAATGACAAAGATCACGGGGGAGTGGCAAAATTTTGGTCCTGATATTCAAGTGGAAGGACTGAATATTACCAATAAAGATGTGAACGTTACGGCAGAAAAAGTCACTTTTTCTTTTGACGTGTGGCGTTCATTATTCGCTTTTCGTCTTCATTTTCGTGAACTGACCTTTGAACAGTTATATGTTAATTACCAACAGCCAATTTTTACGGGGCAAAGTGGTGATATTACCTTAACCGAACCTGATGATATTTCTTCACTTTTTCTCGAACAGTTTGATCGTTTTAAACTGATTGAAAGCCGTTTTATTTTTTTAACCCCTTCAGGAGATACCAGTACATTACATGTGCCTGAATTAATGTGGTTGAATCAGAAAAATCGTCACCGAGCTCAAGGTGAAGTCACTCTTGATACACCCATTAATCATTATGGGGGGTTAAAGGTACGCCTTGATCTCTATACCAAAGAGAACGGTTTGATCGATAACGGTAAAGTATTTCTTACCGCAGATGACATCGATATTTCACCTTGGCTTAGTCAGTGGGTCAAAAATAATAGTGGCGTAGGTGAAGCTAAAGCCAGTTTGTCTAACTGGATTGAAATTACTCAAGGGCGTATTACTGGAAGTCAGTTGCAAATTCATCAAGGTGAAATGGATTGGAGTAGTGATGGAACCTCGCACGTATTAAATGTTGAAGACTTAATTTTACGTATGAGAAGGCAAGAAAATGGCTGGCTTGCGGATGTTCCTTATACTCGAAAAATTACAATGGATGGTGAAGAGTGGCCTGACGGTTATTTAGCGTTGCTTTATCAACCAAAAGAAAAACAGCATGATGAAGCATGGCGCATTCGCGCCAAGAATATTGAGTTAGATAGGTTATATGCTGTATTGCCATTATTCTCTTTTTTAACACCTGATTTTGTTCGCCAGTGGCAGTATCGCCAATTTTCTGGTGTGGTTAATGACTTTGCATTAGATCTCACTCCAGAAAACTTCGAGCAAAGCGCTATTAATCTCTCTTGGGAAAATGTGAGTTGGAAGCGTTGGCAAGAGATCCCCTCAGTACAGCATTTCAGCGGGCAATTAAAAGGGAGTATGCAACGTGGTGAGCTTAACTTTGCCCTAGCAGATAGTGAAATAGACACGGGCGAATTATTTAAAGCACCGTTGAATATTGAAAAAGGGAAAGGAACGGTTTATTGGCAACATTCAGGGGATAACCTGTCTCTTTGGAGCCAAGGGCTCGATGTTAAAGCTACATCAGCATGGGTTGCGGGCGATTTTCGTTATGAGAAACAAGGTGAAGATCAGCGTCTTTCCATTTTATCAGGCGTTAGAGTTACAAATGCGGGTGATACATGGCGTTATTTGCCTGAGGAGTATGTCGGGAAGGCACTGACTCAATATCTCTCAGATGCGATTATTGCGGGTAATATCGATAATGGAACCTTTATTTTTGATGGCGATCCCGCTGATTTTCCTTTTGATAACCACAAAGGATGGTTCCAAGTTTATGCGCCCGTCAAACACGCGACCTTTAAATTTGATAGTGAATGGCCTGCGTTATTTGATCTCGATATTAATCTAGACTTTAAAAATGACGGCTTATGGATGTCTTCTGCACAAGCAAAAGTGGGTAAAGCGACAGCCACGAATTTAAGTGCAGTCATTGAAAGCTATCGACAAGAAAAAATCTTAATTAATGCGGATATTCAAGCCACAGGCGACGAGCTGAAAGAGTATTTCTTAGATTCTCAAATGGCGAGTATTGGTCATACACTTGAAGAGCTAAAAGTAGCGGGAAAAATTGACGGTACATTGAAACTTGATATCCCCTTTGGTGGTGATGAGGTTGTGGCTTCTGGTGAGGTTAATTTAAAAAATAATGATGTCACTTTGAACTTCATGGATACCACATTGAAAGGCGTGAGTGGGCAGTTTCGTTACCATAATGACAAACTTGAAAGTGATACATTAACGGCTAATTGGTTTGGGCAGCCGCTTGCTTTCTCATTTACAAGTCACAATGATACGGATAATTATCAGGTTGATGTCGGCTTAAAAGGCCAATGGGATATTCAAAAAATTCAAGGGTTACCTAGCGATATTCAACATAAGTTTAGTGGTGTATTTCCATGGCATGGCAACGTTAATGTTAAGATCCCCGAAAAAGGTGATGTTGATTATCAAGTCGATTTAACCGGAAATATCAATGCATTAAGCAGCAAGTTAACAGCGCCTGAAACACAGGATTTAAAAAATTCACCACCTATTGTGATTTCTGCCAAGGGTAACAGTGAAACCTTAACCGTGAATGCCAGTGCTGAGAAACAGTGGAAACTTAATAGCCAGTGGGCATTAGGAAAACAGCTACGTTTATTACAAGGCCATGTTGTTTCTTCTTCTATTAAATTACCTGAATTAAATTCACAACAACGCTTAACTATCGCTCTTAAAGGATTAGAGGGGGATAAATGGTTGCCGACATTAATGGCTTTTTCGTCTTTAACGCCGTCTGAAAATGAAGTCACTTTTCCTGATAATGTGCATATCAGTTTGCCTGATTTAAATTTTGCAGGGCAAAAATGGCGTAATCCTCAAACTGAGATTATGCGCGTTAGTGAAGGGGTAAAATTTGCCTTTTCAGGAAGTGAATTACGAGGCGATGTGTTTATTCCTGAAGCATCGACACCTTGGCAAGTGAATATTAATTATCTCTATTTTAATGGTGCAACCCTATCTCAAGAAGAAAAACCGTTAAAAATGGCAAACACTTCTGATGTGAATGCATTGAAGTTTTCAGTTAAAAACATTCCTTCTATTGATTTTGAGTGCCGAGAATGTTGGGTAAATGGCTTGCTTTTAGGGAAAATTGAAGGTTCGTTAAAACAAAATCAGGGTGCTTTATTTCTAACTGACGGTAAGTTGGAAAATAGCAGCGGTGAATTGTCTGTTAATGGTGTGTGGTCTGAAGATAATGCAGGTAATAATACGACGAAGTTAATAGGTAAATTAAAAGCGGAAGAAATTGATGAAATGGCCGCTTATTTCGGTTTTATTATTCCTATTATCCAGTCCCCACTTTCTGCTGATTTTTCATTACAATGGCGTGATACGCCGTGGAATTTTAATCTGGCGACCTTAAATGGTGATATTAAATCTGTCTTAGGGAAAGGGCGTATCGAAAAAGTGAATGTTGGACAAGCGGGTAAATTACTGCGCCTTGTGAGTTTTGATGCGCTTTTACGTAAATTACAGTTTGATTTTAGGGATACTTTCAGCGAGCATTTTGAGTATGACTCGATTAAGAGTGAAATTACGATCAATCAAGGTATTATGAATGCTGAGAGTGTCCGAGTTGATGGTGTTATTGCTGATATTGCGATAAGTGGGAAAGTTGATTTACTTGAACGTAAAATGGACCTACAAGTTGTGGTAACGCCAGAGATTTCAGCAACTGTCGGTGTTGCTACGGCTTTCGCGATAAACCCAATTGCAGGCGCCGCAGTGTTTGCGGCATCAAAGGTTCTGGGGCCACTTTGGAGTAAGATTTCAGTTATCCGTTATCATGTGACCGGAACTATGGAACAACCCAAAATTGACGAAGTACTGCGTCAGCTTAAGGAGAATCAGGCGTTATGAAAAAAGTTAATGTCGCACTTTTGCAACTTTGTAGCGGTAAAAACACAAAAAATAATCTGGCGCAAATTGAGCAACAGATTAAGCAATTACCCGATTCAGTGAAGCTTGTATTAACACCTGAAAATGCGTTACTTTTTTCGAACTCTAAAGATTATCATAAACATGCTGAAGTTCAGGGCGATGGGCCTTTACAAAATGCTATCGCTAAAATGGCTCAGCGCTATAAAGTGTGGATCTTAGTCGGTTCTATGCCATTGATTAGTCGAGACTCCCTAGACCAAATTACCAGCAGTAGTTTGGTGTTTGATGATGAAGGTGTTATTCGAGCTCGTTATGACAAAATCCATATGTTTGATGTCAGTATTGATGATGAGCAAGGCGAATATAACGAATCTTCTATTTATCAACGCGGTGAGCGCCTAACAGTCGTTGATACTCCGGTTGGGAAATTAGGTTTAACAATCTGTTATGACTTACGCTTTCCAGGTATTTTCCAAGCATTAAGAGAAAAAGGGGCAGAGATAATCTCTGTACCTGCGGCTTTTACCCGTTTAACAGGTAAAGCGCACTGGGAGCCTTTATTACGTGCTCGTGCCATTGAAAATCAGTGTATTATCTTAGCGCCAGCACAAGTGGGTACACATGATACGCGCCGGACTTGGGGTCATACGATGGCGATTGATGGTTGGGGTAAAGTCTTGAAAAAGAACCCTGATGCTGTTAGTGCGCTAACGCTGAATGTTGGTGTCGAAAGTCTACACGGTATGCGTGAACAGATACGGGTTGTAAAACATAACCGCTTTCGCCCGAAACTGACCCACTTAATCAAAAAAGTTAAGGATAAAGAAGAATTATGAGTTTAGCTGTTGTCAGCGAAAGTCTGTTGGAAGCAAACAAACTTAGTTTAGATGATTTAGCATCAACACTAGAGCAGCTTGCACAGCGTCAAATTGATTATGGTGATCTTTATTTTCAGTCAAGTTATCACGAGGCTTGGATCCTAGACGATCAGATTATTAAAGATGGCTCTTACAATATTGATCAAGGTGTTGGTGTTAGAGCAATTTACGGTGAAAAAACCGGCTTTGCTTATGCAGACCAACTAACGCTTAATGCACTTAACCAAAGTGCTCATGCTGCACGAAGTATTGTTCAGGCTAAAGGTAATGGTCGCATCCATACTTTAGGTGCTATTCAACATTCTCCGCTATACAGCTTAAACGATCCTCTGCAAAGCCTCTCTCGTGAAGAGAAAATTGCGTTATTGCATGAGGTAGATAAAGCGGCTCGCGCTGAAGATAAACGCGTTAAACAAGTTAATGCGTCATTAACAGGTGTTTATGAGCATGTGCTTGTTGCAGCAACCGATGGCACGTTAGCCGCCGATGTGCGTCCTTTAGTTCGTCTTTCAGTGAGTGTGCTGGTGGAAGAAGATGGCAAACGTGAGCGTGGCGCAAGTGGTGGCGGTGGTCGTTTTGGTTATGATTATTTCCTAACTAAAGTCGATGGTGAAAGCCACGCTATCACTTATGCGCGTGAAGCTGTGCGTATGGCATTAGTGAATTTATCTGCAATTGCGGCACCTGCGGGAACGATGCCTGTTGTATTGGGCGCAGGATGGCCAGGTGTGTTATTGCATGAAGCAGTCGGTCATGGATTAGAGGGGGATTTCAATCGCCGTGAAACCTCTGTATTTTCGGGACGCATTGGCGAGAGAGTAACTTCTGAGCTTTGTACTATTGTTGATGATGGCACAATTGAAGGTCGTCGTGGCTCTGTGGCTATTGATGACGAAGGTGTACCAGGTCAATACAATGTTTTAATCGAAAACGGCATCTTAAAAGGCTATATGCAAGATAAGATGAACGCGCGTTTAATGGGGGTTGCACCAACGGGAAATGGTCGTCGTGAATCTTACGCGCATCTTCCTATGCCTCGTATGACAAACACTTACATGTTAGCAGGTAAGTCTTCACCAGAAGAGATTATTGCCAGTGTTGATCGCGGTATTTACGCACCAAACTTTGGTGGCGGTCAGGTTGATATTACATCGGGCAAATTTGTTTTCTCAACCTCAGAAGCTTATTTAATCGAGAATGGAAAAATAACCAAACCAATTAAAGGGGCAACTCTAATTGGTTCAGGTATTGAAGCTATGCAACAAGTTTCTATGGTAGGTAATGATCTTGCTTTAGATAAAGGGGTTGGCGTTTGTGGTAAAGAAGGACAAAGTCTCCCTGTTGGTGTAGGTCAACCAACGTTGAAGCTTGATAAAATCACGGTTGGCGGTACAGCTTAATTATCGCTATCGTTATTTGTCAGTATCTATTGAACTCCATCTTTTGATGGAGTTTTTTATCCTAGCAACAGTAAGGGGGCTAACTTATGGGTAAACGTTTATTACCAGTTATTATTGTTATTGCGGTTTTATTTGGTGTTCTTTATAAAGGTTTATTGCCTGAAACCAAAGCGCCAATGCCTTCATCCTCAGCTCCTATTCCGACATCATCAAGCAATAACACCAATAAACCAGCACAAATCCCACTATCTATTGATGAGAAAACACAAGCCAATGTGGTAGCTAACTATTTGCAACGTCATCAACAATTGCCAGATTTTTATCTCACTAAAAAAGAGGCGAGAGAAAAAGGCTGGAATGCGAAAGCGGGCAATTTATGTGAAGTCTTACCGGGAAGAGCAATCGGAGGCGATCGCTTTATGAACCGTGAAAAACAGTTGCCAGAAGAAGCTGGACGCCAGTGGTATGAAGCGGATGTAAATTATCAGTGTGGTCATCGTGGCAGTGACAGATTGCTCTATTCGAATGATGGGCTGATTTATGTTACCACTGATCATTATCGTACAATGACAAAGGTCGCACCTTAATGAAACAGGTTATCTTCAATTTTAAGACACTGGCAGATAGAGAAGCCTTTTATCACGATTTTGCACTGCAATTTCAGTTAGATGATAAATTTGGCGATAACCTAGATGCACTATGGGATGCGTTAGTGGGTGGAATAGAATTGCCAGTCAGTATTGTTTTCAGGCATTTGCCTCATCATTCCTGTGATTTTCAACCTTTGGTGGAATTGATGCAAGAAGCACAAAATGAGCTTGGTAAAGACGTTTTAAGCTTTCATTGTGAGCATAAAACACAAAAGTAATTCAGAATAGAAAATACGCCCTGAAAATCGCAGTGAGGCTGAATTTACACTGCGTTTTCAGGATGATCAGGTTTTATGCTGATTCTGATAAATCTTTTAGATATTGAAATAGTAAGCGGAATGATTTTGGCGGTTTATTCGCTTCTTTTTCTTTTTTCGCATTACGGATAAGTGTGCGTAATTGTTGGCGATCAGCCATTGGATAAAGCGCAACGACTTCTTCAATCACTTCATTGCCACCTTCAACAAGGCGAATTCGCAGATCTTCAAGTTTATGTAACACTAAGATCTGTTGATTGTGGCGGTTTTTGAGTTTATCAAGCGCTTGACGGATCGGATCTTCGTCTACATTGCGCAGTAGTTTTCCAATATATTGAATTTGGCGGCGGCGTGCTTCACGCTGTACTTTTTGTGCTAATTGAATAGAGGCTAATAATTTCTCATCTAATGGCACACGTTCTAATTCTTGTGCACTTAATTCAACTAATTCAGTACCCAGTTTTTTGAGTGCTTCAGCATCACGTTTAATTTCGCTTTTGCTGACCCAGATGATTTCGTCCTCTTCTTCCTCTTCTGACGAGGTATCGTCAAATTCAGGATTGAGGTAATGCCACTCTTCAGGCTGCTTTGCCATAATAAAAATTCCTGTTGCAGAGTAAGCCGGGAGTGTGATTTGGTGAATGACCAAAAGCCCGACGGGTGATAACATTCATATATCTTCTATTGTAACTGGGAAAATCGCTTGTTGACCACCTGTCAATTGATTTACTTTGCTAAAAATAAGTAAAAAGTGGTGTTCTCCTTAGGAAAAATGGTTCTCAATGAATAATTCAGATCAGGTAAAACAGCTTGAAGACGCCGTCTCTCTCGCATTAGAGCTGGCTGCAAAACAGTGTGATGGTGCTGAAGTCGCTATTAATAAATCGACGGGTATTAGTGTAAGTACGCGTTATGGTGAAGTTGAAAATGTTGAATTTAACAGTGATGGCGCTTTAGGCATCACTGTTTATCAACAACAACGCAAAGGTAGTGCATCTTCAACAGATTTAAGTCCTGATGCGATTAAGCGAGCTGTACAAGCTGCTGTGGATATTGCACGCTACACTTCAGTTGACCCATATGCAGGGCCTGCTGATCAAGAGCTATTAGCGTTTGATGCACCTTTCCTTGATCTTTACCATCCTACCGAAGTCACAGCAGATAAAGCGATTGAATTAGCATCGAGAGCAGAAAAAGCCGCTTTAGATAGCGATAGCCGTATTATCAACACCGAGGGTGGCAGTTTTAATAGTCACAGTGGAACCCGTGTATTTGGTAATAGCCTTGGCTTATTAAAAAGCTATTCATCTTCACGCTATTCGATGTCGAGTTGTGTTATTGCTCGTGATGGTGAAGATATGGAGCGCGACTATGCTTACACTATTAGTCGTCGCTTTGATGATCTAGAATCACCTGAATGGGTTGGTCAAGAGTGCGCTCGCCGTACTTTATCTCGCCTTGCACCTCGTAAACTACCAACCATGAAAGCCCCCGTTATTTTTGCGGCAGATGTGGCGACAGGTATTTTTGGTCATTTGGTTGCAGCAATCAGTGGTAGCATGATTTATCGTGAATCATCTTGTTTACTCGATAGCTTAGGTAAGCAAATTTTCCCTCAGTGGTTAAATATTCAAGAGCGTCCTCACTTAATGAGAGGTTTGGCATCAACACCGTTTGATAGTGAAGGTGTGCGTACCACAGATGCTGAAATTATCAAAGATGGCGTATTACAAGAGTGGTTGTTAACCACATATTCAGCAAGAAAGCTGGGCTTAAAGAGTAATGGTCACGCTGGTGGTATTCATAACTGGTATATCCCTGGGCAAGGTTTATCGTTTGATGCACTGTTAAAAGAGATGGGAACAGGTCTTGTTGTTACGGAATTGATGGGACAAGGTGTCAGTACAGTAACAGGTGATTACTCTCGTGGTGCGAGCGGTTTTTGGGTTGAGAATGGCGAAATTCAATATCCTGTAAGCGAAGTGACTATTGCAGGTAACTTAAAAGATATGTGGGCAAATATTGCCACGATGGGTGATGATATTGAGACGCGCAGTAATGTTCAGTGTGGATCGTTGTTGTTACCAGAAATGAGCATTGCAGGTGAGTAAATTTTAGATACTCATCACAACCTTTAATCTCAGCCCGCAATGGGCTGAGATATCGCGTTTATCAGTGTGCTTTTCAAACGATAAGATAAAAATAAGACGCGAACCTTCAGCTCTGCTTAACGGTGTAATTCACCCGCAGCTTCCGGTTGGTATAGAATTTCTAATACTTTAACCTTGGTTTCAAGGCCATTAGGCAGCTTCCAACTAATTTCATCATCAATGGCTAAACCCAATAGCGCAGCACCCATTGGTGCCATGACGGAGAGTTCAGTAGTGCTGTCTTTTAATGAAGCGGGATACACTAAAGTACGAGTGCGCTCTTCATTATTTTTTAAGTCCATAAAACGGACTTTGCTGTTCATTGTGACAATATTAGCAGGGATATCAGCTGGTGTAACAATGTCAGCACGATCTAATTCTTCATTCAATGCTTCAGCAATCGGACTATCTGCAAATGCCGGTTGTTCAAGTAATGAATCTAAACGTTCTGCATCAAGTTCGTTGATGATAATTGTTGGCTTTGTCATACCACACTCCAATTTATTCCAATGCAAAACAACACCCCCACGGGTGAGGTGGGGGTGTTGTTAAACTCATATAAGAGATAATAGGCGGTTCTGTATAAAAAAGAAAGAGACAGTGATCACAGTCTCTTTCGGGTTATTTAGTTAAGAAATGCTAATCTATTGTTTTCTATTGCGATTATTCTTCATCAAACCCCGATTCAAATAATGCGATAATAGCATCAATAGCTTCATTTTCATCACTACCAGTAACTTCTATATCAATTTGACTGCCTTGCTCTGAATCTAACATTAGCATAGCAATCACACTATCCGCTTGTGCTTCAACCCCTTCGTTGTTGCGTAAAATGACGGTTGATTGAAATGTTTTTACTAAATCAAACAACTTCATTGCAGGTCTTGCATGCATACCGAGTCGATTTTTAATCGCAACTTGTCGATATTGGGTCATTTGCGTTTTTCTAGTGTTCTGTGGCGTGATTGTACGTTTTTCCCTCTAGAGCGGAAATAATCTGCGAGTTGCTCAGCAACATAAACAGAACGGTGTTTACCTCCCGTACAACCAATCGCAACCGTTAAATAACTACGGTTATTGGTTTCTAACATCGGCAACCAAAGTTCAAGATAGCTTCTAGTTTGATAAATAAAGTTATGAACTTCGGTGTGTCTATCTAAAAATGCTGCGACAGGGCGATCTAGACCTGTCATTGGACGCAGTTTAGGATCCCAATGTGGATTTGGTAAGAATCGCACATCAAAAACATAATCCGCATCAATAGGAATACCATGCTTAAAGCCAAAGGATTCAAAAACCATCGTTAGCTCACGTTCACGCTTGCCTAATAAGCGAGTACGCAGCATTTCTGCAAGCTCATGAACTGACATTTCAGAGGTGTCAATGATGAGATCAGCTCGTGATCGTAATGGCTCAAGCAGATCACTCTCTGTATCAATCGCCATTTCTAATGAAAGATTTTTAGTTGAGAGAGGGTGCAGACGTCGTGTATCACTATAACGACGAATTAAGGTATTTCTATCTGCGTCTAAAAATAAGAGTTGTGGAGAATATTCAGCGGGTAAACTTTCCAGCGCTTTTTCGAAGATCTCCGGCGACTCTGGCATATTTCGGACATCAATACTGACTGCGGCAGCAGAAGCATCACGTTCAGCCAGTGTTTTTGCGAGCTCAGGTAAAAGATCAACAGGTAAGTTATCAACACAATAAAATCCCATGTCTTCAAGCGCACGCAAAGCGACCGACTTACCTGAACCAGAGCGTCCGCTGACTATCATCAGCACCATGAGGTAGCTCCCCTATAATTTCCCAGTGATGAATATCATTCCACTGTATGCTATTCGCGTCCTACTAAACCCGTAGGGGTTATTCAGTGATAATCTGATAAAGCTCTTCATCACTTTGTGCGGAGCGTAGTCGGCGACATAAATTTTTGTCTGCCAACTGTTTTGCAATCAAAGACAGTGTGTGTAAATGTTCCTTACATTGTGTTGCAGGAACGAGTAATGCGAACAACAAGTCGACAGGTTGATTATCAATAGCGTCGAAGGCAATAGGTTCGCTTAGGTGAAGAAACACGCCAACTACTTTTTCTGTTTCATCACTTTCAATACGTCCATGAGGGATAGCCAAGCCACCCCCAATCCCTGTTGTACCGACTTTTTCACGCGTCAATAAGGCTTCAAATATCAGTGTTTCGGGTAAATTAAGTGCTTTTGCTGCATTTTCACTGATAATTTCTAACGCGCGCTTTTTACTCGTGCAATGTACATCATTATGCGTACATGCCAGAGAAAGTACGTCGCTAATATTCATCTTTGTATCGTTGTTCATTGTCTTATTCACTTAGACCAGCAAACCAGATGCCACAAAGTGACATCTGGTTTTTCGTTACTGATATTGATTAGGCGTTGGTTTAAACCGAGTCATAAACAACGCAGTAACTTCGCCGATTGTATCTCCATTTCACAATGGGAAATGAATTAATGTTGTCTCAGTTTATCTTTGTGTTTGGTTAATTGACGAGCCAGTTTATCCATTAATCCATCAATTGCTGCGTACATATCTTCTGCTTCTGCAGAGGCATGCAATTCACCGCCATTAACTTGAATGGTCGCTTCCGCGATTTTATTAACTTTCTCGACTTTCAGGATAACCTGAACGTTATTAATTTTGTCAAAGAACTGAGGTAATTTCGCGCTTTTTGCTTTGACGGTATCACGCAGAGCATCGGTTAATTCAATATTATGACCAGTGATTTGAAGTTCCATAGTGTCTTCCTTCTCAATTATGCTCAAACCAACTCTTTGCGTTGATTTGAAGGCGGGATGGATAATGACTCTCTATACTTCGCAACAGTACGTCGAGCAACTTGTATTCCAAGTTCTGCGAGCATATCAGCCAGTTTACTATCACTAAGTGGTTTCGCTGGATTTTCTGCTGCGATTAGTTTCTTCACTAAAGCCCTGATTGCTGTTGAAGAGGCTTCGCCTCCGCTATCAGTATTCACATGGCTAGAGAAAAAATACTTCAATTCGAAAATTCCTCTCGGGCAATGCAAAAATTTTTGCGTTGTCACGCGAGAAATGGTGGATTCGTGCATTTCAACCTGTTCAGCAATATCGGCTAACACTAGGGGTTTCATATGCTCTTCACCCAATTCGAAAAATGCCTGCTGTGTGTCAACAATGCAATGAGCGACTTTTAATAATGTCTCATTACGGCTTTCTAAACTTTTTATCAGCCATTTGGCTTCTTGTAAATTGTCACGAATAAATTTTCCATCGCTTTCATTTTGAGTCGATTGACCCAAAGCTGCATAAGTCTCATTTATTCGTAGGCGAGGAATGCTATCTGTATTTAACTCAACTTGCCAGCGTTCACCTGATTTTTTTACCAGTATATCTGGAATAACATACTCTGACTCGCCTGTATCAATACTTAATCCGGGCTTAGGATCAAGAGACTGGATCATCTCAATAACAGATTTTAGTGTCTCTTCGCGTAACTTCGTTTGACGCATCAATTGACGAAAATCACGGTTACCTAGCAACTCTAAATATTGGCTAATAACTAACTGCGTTTCTTTAAGATAGGGTGTTTCTGTTGAAAAAGCGGATAGCTGAATCAAAAGACACTCTTTTAAATCACGAGCAGCAACACCAATAGGATCAAAGCGTTGAATACGTTTTAATACGGCTTCGACTTCATCAAGCTCTAATTCATCATCGCCCATTCCAGAAAGGATGTCATCTGTTGTGACCGTTAAATATCCTGTTTCATCAACAGCATCGATAATACTTATCGCAATCGCTCTGTCTGTTTCTGAAAATGGAGTGAGATCAGCCTGCCATGTTAGGTAATCTTGCAATGAGGCAGTTGTTTCACCTTGATACAATGGAAGCTCATCATCAGTATAGTCATTACTGGTGCCAGAAGGCGTGCCTGCGGTGTAGATCTCTTCCCATTGAGTATCCAAAGGGAGATCATCAGGCATCTCTTTTTGCTCTAAAGCATCCAGCGTGTCGAACTCTTCAACTCCGTTTTCAGTTGTTGTTTCTGTTGTAGAGTCTGACTGATTCTCTGTATGAGAGGTCTCATCTGAAACGGGATCTTGTTGATCGTCGTCTTGTTCTAGAAGTGGATTAGACTCAAGCGCTTGCTGAATTTCTTGTTGTAATTCAAGCGTCGAAAGTTGCAACAAACGAATAGCCTGTTGTAGCTGTGGCGTCATTGCCAGTTGCTGACTAAGACGAAGTTGCAGACTTTGTTTCATAATAATGCGATGAGTCCTTTGCTGTTGTCATCCATGACAGAGTAAAAGTGAATCAAAGATTACAGGCGGAAGCCTTCACCTAAGTAAACACGTTTAACTTGCTCATTTTCAAGAATTTCTTCTGGTGAACCATGAGCGATAAGGTGACCTTGGCTGACGATATAAGCACGTTCACACACATCTAATGTTTCACGAACGTTATGGTCAGTAATCAGTACACCTAATCCATAATCACGTAGATGCTGGATAATTTTTTTAATATCTAATACCGAAATAGGGTCAACACCCGCAAAAGGTTCATCTAATAAAATGAATTTAGGGTTTGCTGCCAATGCCCGCGCGATTTCAACGCGGCGGCGTTCACCCCCTGATAATGATTGCCCTAAGCTGTTACGTAAGTGGCTGACATTAAACTCTTCTAGCAGTTCTTCTGCTCGATCTTTTCGTTCTTCAGGCGTTAAATCATGGCGGATTTCTAAGATCCCCATAATGTTGTCATAAACGCTTAAGCGTCTAAAAATAGACGCCTCTTGAGGAAGATAGCCAATGCCTTTACGTGCTCGTTCATGTAATGGTAACAGCGTAATGTCTTCATCATCAATTGTGATACTACCTGCATCACGAGCGACAATGCCAACAACCATATAGAATGTGGTTGTTTTACCTGCACCATTTGGTCCAAGTAAGCCGACAATCTCACCTGAATTAACGTTCAGGCTTACATCACCGACAACGGTGCGCCCTTTGTATGCTTTCGCTAAATTTTCAGCTTTTAACAGCGCCATAAAGTGTTACTTACCTTTGTTGTTAACACCAGGGCCTTTCTCTTGCAACTGGGAAGGCAGTAAAACAGTAGTTACTTGTTTACCTTTACCGCTAAAAGCTTCCATTTGCTGAGTTGGGACGAGATAAGTGATCTTATCACCGGTGATATTACTGTCTAATTGTTCAAGATAGGCTTTACCCGTTAAGGTCATTAACTCTTTATCCATTTCATAGGTCATTTTCTCGCCACGACCTTTGATAGGTTTACCATCATCTTGTAACTGATAAAAAGTCACTGGGTTACCAAAAGCTTCTATGACGATCCTTTTGGAGTCACCACCTGGGCGTGTGACAACAACTTTATCAGCACGAATATCGATAGATCCTTGTTTGATCACAACATTTTGTGTAAAGGTTGTGACGTTTTTTTCTAGATCAAGCGACTGTTTCTCTGAGTTCACAACAATAGGTTGTTGTGTGTCATCTTTAAGCGCCATCACAGGTACACTTATCGCTAAAAGTGTACCGATAATCAGTGTATTACGGATTTTTTGATTCATTAGGGATCTCATAATAGGTGTTTACCTTTTCAATCAGCTCTGCACGTTTCTCGCGCAGATTGCCTCGCATTTTTAAGCCGACTGATTTCAGTCCGACGCCGATAATAGTCACTTCATCATCAGAGGAAACATCCTGTGTATCTAAATTTGCGATAGCGTTGTCTGTGCTTATTCTCTGTAGTTGAGAATCATCGGTTAAGCTATCAATTTGAACATCGCCATAAAGATAGAGCATTTTACTGTTTGTCAGCTTGGCTTTATTCGCGCGTACTGTCCATGTTGCATCCCCTGTCGGTGAATAGGTAGTTAAGACAGGGTTAGTAAACCATGTAAACTTCTGTTGAGCATAATTTTTGACATCATCAGCAACAAGTTTATATCCGAGTATACCCGTTGGCTCGTAAACAAAAGATATCGATGATTTGGATTGATAAGTTGGCTGACCATCATCAACAATCTCACCATCACCGAATTCAGTGTTATTAGTGTAGTTCCAGCCAATCAGCGCAAGGGCGATAATGGCAAGAATTAAGGTAAACCAGGATTTTAATTTATTCATTCTGTATCGTTATACGTTAAATCGAAAGACCTTTAGCTTCTTCAAGCCGACCTTGCGCTAAAAGGATTAAATCACACAACTCTCGTACTGCACCACGCCCTCCCGCAATGCGGGTTACATAATTAGCATGAGGTGTAAGTAATGGATGAGCATCAGCCACGGCAACGGAAAGTCCTACTTTTTCCATTACAGGTAAATCAATCAGGTCGTCACCAATATAGGCTGTTTGTTCAGGTTTAAGGTTTAGTGTATCTAACAGTTGTTGATACGCCAAAAGCTTATTATGCTGACCTTGGTAAAGATATGTAATGCCAAGGGTCTTAGCACGACCTTCTAACAGTTTAGACTGACGACCTGTAATGATAGCAACCTCAATGCCGGATGTAAGCAAACAACGGATGCCATACCCATCACGGACATTAAAAGCTTTTAATTCTTCGCCATTATTGCCCATGTAAATGAGTCCGTCTGACATCACACCATCAACATCACAAATCAGCAATTGGATTTTTTCTGCTTTTTTGATGATTTGTTCGCTTACTGCACCATAACAAGTTTCTATCATTGTATTCATTTTTATCCTTCGAACGTTATGACTATCTTATACAACACCAGCCTGTAATAAATCATGCATATGCAAAACACCTAACAGGATATCACTATCTTGTTCCGTCACTAATAGCGAGGTGATATGTTTTGCTTGCATTAAATTCAGTGCTTCAACCGCTAAACAATCTGGGCGAATACGAATACCGCCTCTTGTCATCACATCTGAGATTTTGGCATTATTTAGATCTATCCCTAAATCAAATATTCTTCGTAAGTCACCGTCAGTAAATATACCGTTGATCAGCATACTATCATCGCAAATGACGGTCATTCCTAATTTTTTACGGGTTATCTCGACAAGAGCTTCACGTAAAGTGGCATCTTTGGTGACGCGCGGAATATCTGCCTCTTTATTCATTAAATCACTGACATGAAGGAGTAATTTACGACCTAGTGCACCACCAGGATGAGAAAGCGCAAAATCTTCAGCGGTAAAACCACGGGCACGTAAAAGTGCGATCGCTAGCGCATCCCCCATGACTAAGGTTGCCGTTGTACTGGTTGTTGGGGCAAGCCCTAAAGGACAGGCTTCTTTAGGTACTTTGATACAAAGATGAATATCAGACGCTTTCCCCATTGTACTTTGAGGAGTGCGTGTCATACAAATCAGTGTTATCTGTTTACGTTTCAGTACTGGAATAAGCGCAAGGATCTCGCTGGCTTCCCCTGAGTTTGAAATCGCTAGAACGATATCTTTTTCTGTCACCATTCCTAAGTCACCGTGGCTGGCTTCACCAGGATGAACAAAGAAAGAAGGTGTTCCTGTACTGGCGAATGTTGCAGCAATTTTATGCCCAATATGGCCTGATTTACCCATACCCATCACAATCACTCGACCTTGGCAGTGAAAAATTTTTTCACAGGCAAGCGTAAAATCATCGTTGATATATTGTTCTAGTTCAGCTAACCCATCACGCTCAATATGAAGGACTTTTTTACCCGCTTGCTGAAAATCAAACTCGGTCATTTTTTTGTACCATTTATTTTAGGTTAAGAGAGAATGTGCGACGCACAACACCGTAATATAAACAATAAAGCAAACTAACAAGAATATCCCTTTTCCTCGATTAAGACGCTGTTTGCGCCCTAATGAAAAGAGAGAAAACAGTAAACTGGCGACACCAAGTACAGCAAAACTAAAATAAAATGTATTGATATTAAATGTGCTTGGTGAGAGTAATGCTGGCATGCCCAAGACAAAAGTTAGATTGAAAATATTAGCACCTATAATATTCCCTAATGCTAACTCATTCTCGCGTCTTAGTGCTGCCACAATGGTTGTTGCTAACTCAGGTAGGCTTGTTCCAATAGATAGCAAGGTTAAACCAACAAAAAATCCACTAAGATGATACTGTTGCATTAAAATAAAGACATTATCTAATATCATTTGGGTCGCAACTGGAATAATCAGTAAAGCAATAACGACCCAAAAAAGTGCAACAGAATTACGGGGATTTGTCTGTAATTCAAAACGGGTTAAGGTTTCTAAAGGTAATACGTGGCGCTCTTGTGTTAGTGTTTTATGCATTGTTTTTATCATTAGAAAAATGGATGCAAAACCAATAAAAAAGAGCAGTGAGCCTTCTCTAAGCCCTAAGTTTCCGCTAGAAACAATAATGCCAACGAGCATGATGACTATAATCATTAAGGGAAGCTCTTTTTTTAGCACTGCGGACTGAATGTTCATGGGGTAAATCATCGCGCCAATACCTGCGATGAGGAGAAGGTTGGTGAGTGTCGAGCCAATGGCTGTCCCGATAGCGATATCAGGCAAATTATGAACTGCGGCATCAGTTGAAACAAAAAGCTCAGGCAGTGAAGTACCAGTACCTACAATTAAGATACCGATAACGGCTGGCGGAATTTTTAACGATTGCGCAAAAACGCTCGCACCATAAACTAATCGGTCTGATGCATAAACAAGTAACATCAACCCAAAAATTAAAAGAGACAAAGTAATCAACATGCCATCAGTTTTCCAACAATGAGCGAATAAAGAAAAAACCAATAAGACAGGGCTGATAAAAAAACATATTGTCAAAAGGTTTTGCTAATTAACCATATTTTGACTAGCCAAGCACGAAAAGTAAAATTAACCGTGCAATAAATTGCTAAATAGTGGTGATTTCTTTGTAACATGGCGAATGACCTGCCAAAATAGCGTAAAAATTCGTTTATGCAGACAGGCTTGAGGATGTTTTATTCATGAACGCACAATCTGACAATCTAATTGAAGTGCGCAATATGAACTTCACTCGCGGTAGCAGAAAGATCTTCTCTGAGATCAATCTTGTTGTACCGAGAGGGAAAGTGACTGCGATTATGGGCCCTTCAGGGATTGGTAAAACAACCTTGTTACGTCTAATGGGAGGACAAATCCTTCCAGATAGTGGTGAAATTTGGTTTGATGGCGACAATATTCCTGCGCTATCACGTTCTGCGTTGTATCAGGCAAGAAAAAAAATGAGTATGCTTTTTCAATCAGGCGCACTGTTCACAGACATGAATGTGTTTGAAAATGTGGCGTTTCCACTAAGAGAGCATACAAATTTACCTGAAGCATTGATCCGTACAACGGTGATGATGAAACTTGAAGCCGTGGGATTACGTGGTGCGGCAAGTTTAATGCCTTCTGAATTATCAGGAGGAATGGCGAGAAGGGCGGCATTAGCAAGAGCTATCGCGCTTGATCCTGAATTGATTATGTTTGATGAGCCTTTTGTTGGGCAAGATCCTATCACAATGGGTGTGCTGGTTAAGCTAATTGATGAGTTAAATCATGCGCTTGGTGTGACTTGTGTTGTGGTTTCCCATGATGTACCCGAAGTGTTGAGTATCGCAGATTACGCCTATATTGTTGCGGAGCAGAAAGTGATTGCTCAAGGCAGTGCACAAGAATTACAGGATAATCCAGATAGGCAAGTAAGGCAGTTTTTAGATGGTATTGCTGATGGCCCTGTGCCTTTCCGTTTTCCTGCGGGAGATTATCAGGACGACCTATTAGGACGAGGAAATTAGTACGTGGTAAATTTATTATCTCGCATTGGCACTAGAGCATTAGCGATTTTTGCAACCTTCGGGAGAGCTGGCATTATGCTCTTTCGAGCATTAGTCGGTAAGCCCGAATTTCGTAAACAGTGGCCTCTGTTAATGAAGCAACTGTATAACGTTGGTGTTCAATCCTTATTAATTATCATGGTGTCTGGGCTGTTTATTGGCATGGTGTTGGGATTACAAGGCTATCTTGTTTTAACCACTTTTAGTGCTGAAGCTAGTCTTGGCATGATGGTCGCACTCTCATTGTTAAGAGAATTAGGTCCTGTGGTGACTGCATTATTATTTGCAGGTCGAGCAGGTTCAGCCTTAACCGCTGAAATCGGCTTAATGAAAGCCACAGAACAAATTTCTAGTTTAGAAATGATGGCAGTCGATCCTTTAAGACGTGTCGTTGCCCCTCGCTTTTGGGCGGGGCTTATTAGTATGCCATTACTTTCACTTATTTTTGTTGCCATCGGTATTTGGGGCGGTGCAATTGTGGGGGTGGATTGGAAAGGGATCGATGAAGGCTTTTTCTGGGCATCTATGCAGGGTGCCGTTGAATGGCGACTCGATTTAGTGAACTGCTTTATTAAAAGTGTCGTTTTTGCCATTACCGTCACTTGGATAGCGCTCTTTAACGGGTATGACGCAATCCCAACATCAGAAGGGATTAGCAGAGCAACAACACGTACTGTTGTTCATTCATCGTTAGCCGTATTGGGTTTAGATTTTGTGCTAACAGCACTGATGTTTGGGAACTAAGTCATGCAAAGTAAAAAAATTGAAGTTTGGGTTGGTCTATTTGTTCTGATTGCGTTAGCTGCTGTGATTTTCTTATGTCTTAAAGTCGCTGATATTAAAGAAATGGGTAACCAACCGACTTATCGCGTTTATGCCAGCTTCGGTAATATTGGTGGGTTAAAAGAGCGCTCTCCAGTTAAGATTGGTGGTGTGGTGATTGGTCGTGTTTCTTCTATCACCTTAAAAGAAGAAGATGAAGGAAACTATCGCCCTGAAGTCGCGCTCGATATTCTGAGCATTTATGACCACATTCCAGAAAGTAGCTCACTGTCTATTCGTACATCTGGTTTATTAGGTGAGCAGTTCCTTGCATTGAATTTAGGTTTTTATGATGAAGCGTTAGATTCTACTCTGTTAAAAGACGGGGGACGGATCACAAACACTAATTCAGCAATGGTGCTAGAAGATCTTATTGGTCAATTCCTTTATAAAACGGGTGATGGTGATGATTCAGCTAAATCTGAATCTAAACCAACAGAAGAACACTCTGCATTACCTTAATCATGAATTCCTATACGATGCACTTATACATTTAGCTAGATTTAGCGTAATAAATGCATCGTATTATTGAAACCCTATTTGAGGAGAAGCGAACGTATGTTTAAACGCTTATTGATGGTCGCACTATTAGTGATAACGCCTTTTGCTATGGCGGTAGATAAAACCAATCCTTACGCATTGATGGAAGATGCGGCACAAAAGACCTTTAGTAAATTAAAAAATGAACAGCCTGAAATTCGTAAAAATCCTGAACTTTTACGTCAAATTGTTCAGCAAGAATTACTGCCTTATGTACATATTAAATATGCAGGTGCATTAGTGTTAGGCCCACATTATCGTAATGCAACACCAGCGCAACGTGATGCTTATTTCACTGCATTTGAAGCGTATCTTGCTCAAGTCTATGGTCAAGCATTAGCCATGTATGAAGGTCAAGAATACCGTATTGAGCCAGCAAAACCTTTCGCAGATAAGTCAACGCTAACTATTCGCGTCACCATTATCGATACAAATGGCCGCCCACCTGTTCGCCTTGATTTCCAATGGCGTAAAAACAGTAAAACAGGTGAATGGCAAGCTTATGATATGATTGCTGAAGGTGTAAGCATGATCACAACAAAACAGAATGAGTGGTCAGATATTTTAAATTCTAAAGGTGTTGATGGTTTAACAAAACAGTTAGAAATCAGTGCTAAAACACCAATCACACTGGATGAGAAAAAATAACATGTCAGCTTCGTTAAATTGGGAAAAAAAGGAGGGTGTCCTCTATTTCCAAGGAACGCTAGATCGTGAAACGTTATTGCCTGCTTGGCAGCAGCGTAAAGCATTATTAGCTGATATTAATATCATTGATATTTCTGCCTTAGGACATATTGATTCAACAGGGTTGGCACTTTTTGTTCACTTAAAAGCAGAAATGGAAGAGCAAAATCGTCAATTTATTATTCAAGGTGTAAGTGAGCGTTTTCAAACATTAATTACACTCTATGATCTTGATGAAATTATGAATATTGCCTAATACAGATTTTTGAGTAAAGGTATTAAAAAGCCCCCTTCGTGATACTTTTATCATTAAGGGGGTTTTTGATGGTTTAAGAGTAGAGCGGATTCCATTAGGATAGACGACTGATTATTATTTTAACGTTGAGATTGAGCAATTATGGATACAAATGAAATCAAACAAGTATTAATGGACAGCCTGTCGTTAGATGAAGTCATCGTCAATGGTGATGGTAGTCATTTTCAAGTTGTCGTTGTTGGCGCAATGTTTGAGGGAATGAGCAGAGTAAAACAACAACAAACCATTTATGCCCCTTTGATGGAATATATCGCAGATAACCGTATTCACGCTTTGTCTATTAAAGCCTACACACCTGAAGAGTGGAAGAGAGATCGTAAACTTAACGGGCTTTAATCCAGTAGGTATACAGCGTACAGCAAAATAAAAAGAGAGTTCTACAGATGGATAAATTTAGAGTACAAGGACCAACCTGTTTATCAGGTGAGGTCACTATTTCAGGCGCAAAAAATGCCGCACTACCAATCCTGTTCGCTGCGATCCTTGCCGAAGAGCCAGTAGAATTAACCAATGTTCCTAAATTAAAAGATATCGATACAACGATTAAGTTACTTAATCGCTTGGGAACTAATGTTGAACGTAATGGCTCTGTTTTTGTTGATGCTCGTAACATTAATGAATTTTGCGCTCCTTACGAGTTAGTAAAAACCATGCGTGCTTCTATTTGGGCTTTAGGTCCGCTGGTGGCTCGTTTTGGTCAAGGTCAGGTTTCTTTACCGGGTGGCTGTGCCATTGGTGCTCGTCCTGTTGATCTTCATATCACAGGTTTAGAGCAATTAGGCGCTGAAATTACACTGGATGAAGGTTATGTGAAAGCACGTGTTGATGGGCGTTTAAAAGGCGCACATATTGTCATGGATAAAGTGAGCGTGGGCGCCACTATCACTATTATGACGGCTGCGGTATTAGCTGAAGGCAAAACCATCATTGAGAATGCGGCAAGAGAGCCTGAAATTGAAGATGCCGCAAACTTCCTCAATACATTAGGTGCCAAAATTAGTGGTGCAGGTACAGACAGCATTACTATTGAAGGTGTAGAACGCCTTGGTGGCGGTACTTATCAAATTCTACCTGATCGTATTGAAACAGGGACTTTCTTAGTTGCTGCTGCTATTTCGCGTGGTCGCGTTGTTTGTCGTAATGCAAAACCTGATACGTTAGATGCTGTGTTAGCAAAATTACGTGAAGCTGGTGCAGATATTGAAGTGGGTGAAGATTGGATAAGCCTTGATATGCATGGTAAACGCCCTAAAGCGGTAACATTGCGTACTGCGCCACATCCGGGTTTTCCAACCGATATGCAAGCACAATTTAGCCTTTTAAATTTAGTTGCTGAAGGCGCGGGCATGATCACTGAAACTATTTTTGAAAATCGTTTTATGCACATTCCTGAGCTTATCCGTATGGGCGCTCACGCTGAAATTGAAAGCAATACTGTGTTATGCCACGGTGTTGAAAAACTGTCAGGCGCACAAGTGATGGCAACCGATTTACGTGCTTCTGCAAGTCTAGTACTTGCAGGCTGTATTGCTGAAGGCACAACCATTGTTGATCGTATTTATCATATCGACCGTGGTTATGAAAATATTGAAGCCAAATTACAAGGATTAGGGGCAAAAATAGAACGTTTGCGCTCTAATGACTAATTTATTTTAGTTATCCTTTTTTAGCGATTTAAAACCATAGTGCATTGTTGTGCTATGGTTTTTTTTACGCATTATTTCAATAGGGCTCTCAATAGAATAGGATAATTCATAAGGCATTTCTTGCGTGACAAGATACAGTAAGAAAATAGACCTGTTTTAGAGAAATCTCTATGAGCTAAAAGGAAGGGACATATATGCAGGTAACAAGGAAACAAGAGCGCCTAGTTCGCCAAGCACTGGATGAATGGCAACAATCTGGTGCAATCTCGACACAAGAATATCAACAATTAGGAAGTACGTTGCATCGTATTCCTTTTGATTGGAAAAGATTAAGTCGCTACGCATTTTGGATAGCAATGGTCTGTTTGATTATTGCCGCTGGGAGTATCTTTAGCGATAGCGCATTAGTCTATTATTTAATTGAGATTTTTAGTGTTTCTGAAATTATGCGAGTTATCTCTCCTGCACTTATTGCTTCTGCGCTCTATTTATGGGGATTTAAACGTCAGCGAAAAGAGACACAGTGGCATTACAGTACTGAGTTTATTCTCTTTTTAGGTGTGATGTTTACGGCTATTTTCCTTTGGCAACTGGGAGAATTACTGGATACAGGAAGTGGTCATATTGCTCCTCTCTTTCTAATCGGTTGTGTTATTTATGGTGCAATTGGATTTATCAGTCGTTCCTCGTTGGTGTGGTTATTCTTCTTATTGATGTTAGGAAATTGGTTTGGTGCTGAAACTGGCTATATGTCAGGATGGGGCGCTTATTGGTTAGGGATGAACTATCCTATCCGCTTTGTCTTCTTTGGCGCAGTATTATTAGCAAGCTGTTATTTCCTACAAAATATATTGATACACCGTCGTTTATTTACCATGACAAAAATAATGGGGCTGACTTATCTGTTTATTGCACTATGGATAATGTCTATTTTCGGTAATTACGATCCAGATACGTGGTATCGCACTTCAAGTGTGAATTTATTGCCTTGGGCGCTATTATTTGGTGTTGTCGCCGTTATCTGTATTTATATAAGCCTTAAAACAGATGACGGTATGTTAAGAGGATTTGGCCTAACATTCCTTGGTATCAACCTTTATACCCGATTCTTTGAATATTTCTGGGATAGTTTACACAGTGCGATTTTTTTCTTTATTTTGGCGGTTTCACTGATTTTAATTGGACGAAAAGCCGAAAAAATTTGGCATGCTGTTGAAAATAACTCAATTGCTAATAAAGAGAGTAAGAGCGAATAGTATAATTAACGATATGATAGGAGAGCTAATCCTATGGAAAAGCGAAGTTGTCATCTTCCTTTAGAAGTGAGCTGTGTTGCATGCCATTATTTTGTTTTCAAAGATAAAGAGGAGGCATTTTTTGAGATCTGCCCCGTATGTGGCTGGCAAAATGATGGTACTAAAGAAGGACAATATAGCGGTTGTAATCACAGCACATTAGAGGACTATCGTAATACCCAAAGCTTTAAAGAAAGTTGCTTACAAAGTGCAACGTTCTATATGAAATCTCCCTACTAGCCAAAAATAGGGAGATTTTTTCGTTAGTTATGATTCTGGTTGGTATTCCGAAATGGTGACATCGACATTAATTTCATTGCCATCACGCAATAATGTTACAGGTAATACCGTACCGGGGCGCGTCTCAGCAATATAATCCATCATTTCCATCGCAGAAGTCGCTGGTGCATGATTAATGCTAAGAATGATATCGCCAGTTTTTATTCCTGCTTTATCTGCTGGGCTATTTGGTGTGATACGGAAAATGCGCAACCCTTGAATTTGTTTGATGTCGGTATTTGATGAACGAATTTTAGGTAATTCTTTTGCTGTGATACCAATAAAACCACGAATAACACGACCATCACGAATAAGCTTATTCATAATTTTTACAGCAAGTTCAGTCGGAATAGCGAAGCCTAATCCTTCTGCACTAGGGCGATATCCATTATAAGTACCTGAATCAAACGTCATGGTATTAATACCCACAAGTTCGCCTTCAGTATTAATTAATGCGCCACCCGAGTTGCCTTCATTAATTGAGGCATCTGTTTGTAGAAAGTTTTGGTAGCGTGTTGGACTTAACCCAACTCGACCCGTAGCACTGATGATCCCTTGAGTAATAGTTTGTCCAATATTAAAGGGATTACCAATAGCCAGTACAACATCACCAACATGAGAAATTCGTTTACTATTAATGGGGATCGTCGGGAGTTTATCTGCATCAATCTTTAACACAGCAAGATCAGTTAATGGATCAGAGCCAACGAGTAAACCTTCATAGAGATCACCATTTTGTAACGCAACAATAATTTGATCAGCATTATTAATAACATGTTGATTTGTCAGAATATAACCACGACCATCCATAATGACGCCAGCGCCTAAAGATGTCAGCTCACGACCTTCTTGAGAAAAGCTTCCCATCGTACTGCTATAAACATTAACAACCGCAGGGGCGGCTCGTCGTACTGCTGTGTTATAGCTAAAAGGGGCATTGAGAAAATCGCCATTAAGTAGGCGTTCAATAAAAATAGGGCGAATTGAAGGAACTGCAATCAAAAGAATTGCTGCTGTGAGAAGACCAATTAGAGTTGATCGCAGTAATTTAGTTAACATAAAAATCCTGTATTTATGTCTGACTGTGAAATTATTCGCGTAGAAGGGGTGAGAATAGCATAGTTTAACTTATGAAAGCATCGCTCAACGCATAAAATCCCCTTTTAAGCCAATGACGCTCATCAAAAATAGATATAAAAAAAGCCCTATAATAGATATTACAGGGCTAAGGAAATCAATAAATTAGATAGGTGAAAGCTTACTTCTTAGCGCGGTGTATTACGTAACAGCAGATAAATTTGTTCATTGCCACGTTGAATATTCAATGCAAGAACAGGCGGTTTAGCATCAATTGCTTTGCGTAAATCGCCTAGTGATGTAATTGGCGTATTATTGATACCAATAATAAGGTCGCCTTTTTGTAAACCAGATGCAGCAGCGGCTGAATCTTTTTCGACAGAATCGACTGCAACAGCTTTCACTTGTTTATTCACATAGTTACTTAATGTTGCACCTTGTAGTGCAGGAGAGAAGTTATCTGCGCGTGTTGCATCTGCCGATTGTTTCTCTAATGTCACTTTCACATCCATTGGTTTACCTTGACGGATTAAACCAATTAGGATCTCTTTACCTGGCGGTGTTGTACCCACTTTAGCTCTTAATTCAGCAAAGCTATTGATACGTTTACCATCAACTGAAATTAAAACGTCACCCGGTTTAATGCCTGCTTTTGCAGCAGATGAATCTGGCATTACTTCGCTAACAAAAGCACCGCGTTGTGCATCAATATTAAAGGATTTCGCCAGATCAGAATTCATTTCTGTACCGCGAATACCTAATATGCCACGTTTAACTTCACCATGAGAAATCAGTTGTTGGCTAAGGTCACGCGCCATATTACTTGGGATGGCGAAGCCAATACCGATGTTGCCACCACCTGGTGCTAAAATAGCAGTGTTAATTCCGATTAACTCACCATTCAAGTTAACAAGCGCGCCACCAGAGTTACCACGGTTGATTGAAGCATCGGTCTGGATAAAGTTCTCTAAACCTTCAAGATTTAAACCGCTACGACCTAGTGCGGAAATAATACCGGATGTTGCTGTTTGGCCTAAACCAAATGGGTTACCGACTGCAACCGCAAAGTCACCAACACGTAGTTGGTCAGAATCCGCCATTTTAATTGCAGTTAAGTTGGTTGGTTTTTCAATTTGCAGTAATGCGATATCGGTTTGTGGATCGCTACCAATTAATTTTGCACTAAATTCACGGCCATCATTAATTTGCAGTTGAATTTTATCTGCGCCATCAACAACGTGGTTGTTTGTTAATACGTAGCCTTTTTGTGCATCAATAATGACGCCAGAGCCTAAGCCTTCAAAAGGGCGTACACTTTGTTGTTGTGATGGGAAATTGGGGCCAAAGAAGAATTTGAACTCTTCGGGCACTTGCTGGTTTTGTACTCGCGTTCCTGAAACGTGCACACTGACAACCGCAGGTAACACTTTTTCTAACATCGGTGCAAGGCTTGGCAGTTGTTCGCCTGATGGCATCACAGCAGGTAGTGCAGCCATACTGGTTGCTGGAATAGTAGAGAGTGAAAGTCCGACACTCATTGCTAATGCACTAAGTAATAATTTTCTTTTTTTAGTCAACATGAATTAGAGTCTCTTGATACAGTTATCAAAATAAAAGTTTTTGCTCAAAATGAGCGCGATGTCACTAAGACCTGTACTGACAAAGGAAAGTTCATTAAGACATGATGTGCTTTGCTTCCTTTTACACGGATTTACAAGACAAAAGCTATCTTTAAAACCATAGCAAATAATTGTCATTTTATGACGTTTGTTAGAAAGAAAAACGCCACAAAAAATGTGGCGTTTTTAATATTAACTGTCTTTTTTATCTGTGGGTCTGAACAATCCAGATGCTCCTTCGGAGTAATCACGAGGTGGCATTTTTATTGGAGATTGGTCATTCGCTGCTTCTGATTCGCTTAAACGGTAATTAAATGGATTTTCTTGAGCAGGCATATCAGGCATGAGCTCATTAGAGCTTTTTGCCATATGTTGATAAAGCTGACGGTAATCTCTCGCCATGTTATCTAATAGTTCAGCACTTCTAGCAAAGTGGCTGACAAGCTCATTGCGATAAGTATCAAGTTCTTCTTTTTTTGTGTCTAACTCTGCTTTGATAGCATCTTGTTGACGAAGGGTGCTGTTACCGTAACGCATTGCAAGTGCGCCGATAATAAGACCGACAACTAATCCAATCAGTGCATAAACCCAAACCATGGCAACTCCTTTTCATCTAATAGTGAGGACGATGGATTCTTATAACATCATAACCGCTAAAAGGCATGGGTGGAATAATATCCTTAAGCTTAATATAAAATTCGTGTGTTACGTTGATGTTAAAACAATTCTTAATGCTTATAATAGAGCCATTCGACAGACACAAATCAGTATGTCAGAAAATTAAGGATAAGAGGGCATTCATGACTGTTAGTACGCCGTTATCACTTTATGAAGCCGCATTGAAGCAAGGTGATTATCAACCTGATGATGTTCAGAGAAAAACGGTTCTCCATCTTCAACAGATATACCATGCATTATTAAAAGAGACTCCACCAGAAAAAAATTCGCTAACCCAACGATTATTCGGGCGAATTCGCACAAAAAAACAGATTGTTACACCAGAACGTGGTCTATATATGTGGGGCGGTGTTGGACGAGGTAAAACATGGCTCATGGATATGTTTTATCTAAGCTTGCCGACAGAACGAAAGCTTCGCTTACATTTCCATCGCTTTATGTTACGTGTTCAAGAAGAACTAAAAAACTTACAAGGCCATGAAAATCCGCTAGAAATTATTGCTGATGGATTTAAAACGCAAACTGATGTGCTCTGTTTTGATGAGTTTTTCGTTTCTGATATTACTGATGCGATGATTTTAGGTACCTTGCTTGAGGCGTTATTTGCTAGAGGTATCACATTGGTGGCGACATCAAATATTCCACCTGATGAGCTTTATCGTAACGGATTACAGCGTTCTCGTTTTTTACCTGCAATAGAGCAAATCAAACAACACTGCGATATTTTAAATGTGGATGCAGGGATTGATTATCGACTAAGAACATTAACGCAAGCGCATCTTTTTTTATCTCCACTTAATGATAAAAATCGTCAGGAGATGGATAGAATTTTCATGCACTTGGCAACCAGCGAACCGCAAGTTGATTGTACCTTAACCATTAACCATCGCCCCATGAAAGTAAGAAAAGCATCTAATGGGGTACTCGCTATTAATTTTTCAACCTTGTGTATGGAACCACGTAGTCAGCTTGATTACATTGAGCTTTCTAAGCATTACCACTCTGTTTTGTTATATGACATGGAGCAAATGGGGACATTAAATGAAGACGCTGCGCGTCGGTTTCTAGCGCTTGTTGATGAGTTTTATGAGCGTAAGGTGAAACTTATTATTAATGCAAATGTAGAAATGAACGAGATTTACCAAGGTGATTTTTTACGTTTTGAATATCAACGTTGCTTATCTCGTTTACAAGAGATGCAAAGTGAAGAATATTTAGTACAACCCCATCTCGCTTAATTTTTAATTCTTGAAGAAAGTCATCTTTCATTATGGTAGGATGACGCAGGTTAAGTTGCTTGATGTTTTTTTCTATGAAAATAGAGTGCATTAGGCAGCTTACAAGCGCTCTGGAAAGGAACAATTCTTATCTTCAGGTAGCAAGAATTTATCAGTCAAATCAGAAAAAAGTGCCAGATTCGTTTTTTTCGCTGAAATATTGAAAAAGAATTCAATTGTTTTTCAATTATGACTCGATTTTTTTTTCTGACTTCTCTATAATCTTGCGACCCCACGTTGCAGCAAGTTTTTTATTTCCCAAAAAACTCGCATTTTAGAGTCAGCAGTGCTACTCGAAGGGGTAGGTTTGCTGGACACAAGAGTCGTGTGAACCTCAATAGTATTTGAACCGAGCGTTCACCAACGTGTAACTAAACATTGGGTAATTTTCAATAATGAAAACTTTTACAGCTAAACCAGAAACCGTAAAACGCGACTGGTACGTTGTTGATGCAGACGGCAAAACTTTAGGCCGTTTAGCAACTGAAATTGCTAGCCGTTTACGCGGTAAGCACAAAGCGGAATACACTCCGCACGTTGATACTGGTGATTACATCATCGTTTTAAACGCTGAGAAAGTAGCGGTAACTGGTCATAAACGTACTGACAAAGTTTACTACCGTCATACTGGTCACGTAGGTGGTATCAAACAAGCGACTTTCGAAGAGATGATCGCCCGTAGTCCTGAGCGTGTAATCGAAATCGCGGTAAAAGGCATGCTGCCAAAAGGGCCTCTGGGTCGTGCGATGTATCGTAAACTGAAAGTTTACGCAGGATCTGAGCACAACCACGCGGCACAACAACCGCAAGTTCTGGACATTTAATCGGGATAATAGGCAATGGCTGATAATCAATACTACGGCACAGGTCGCCGCAAAAGTTCTTCCGCACGTGTCTTCATTAAGCCAGGTAGCGGTAATATCGTAATCAACAAACGTAGCCTAGAAGTTTACTTCGGCCGCGAAACAGCACGTATGGTTGTTCGTCAACCGCTGGAATTAGTTGATATGCTGGGTAAATTAGATTTATACATCACTGTTAAAGGTGGTGGTATTTCTGGTCAAGCTGGCGCGATCCGTCACGGTATCACTCGTGCACTGATGGAATATGATGAGACTCTACGTTCTGATCTGCGTAAAGCTGGTTTCGTAACCCGTGATGCGCGTTCTGTTGAACGTAAGAAAGTGGGTCTGCGTAAAGCACGTCGTCGTCCACAGTTCTCTAAACGTTAATTTGTTATCTTTTAGATATCAATTTGATGTTGAAAACCCGTCTTCACAGGCGGGTTTTTTATTTTTAACTTATTTGTGCTTATTAATAATAAAAACATAATGTTGCTAATACATGAGGCTGTTACTCATAAAACAGGCTATATGTAAGATAACGATAGTATTAAAAAGTCTATTTTTCAGATGTTATCTCTAAATAATTTCATTTTTTGATATTATAATCTTACTTTTAAGGTAGTGTGGCATATTGTGTTGAATTATTTGCATTAGCCCCCCTAAGTAACATGAATTCTGGTAGAATAGCGAGCTTTGATGTCTTTCTTTCTATGACTTCATCATGTTGCCAATGGGTATATTGATCGTAATACCAGTGATGAGTTTGAAAGTCATACCAAAATTATTATGACAATATGATTGTTGAATGATTATTTTGGTATTACTTGATAATGATATGTGCCGCAAAGACAGGTGAGTTTTTAACCCTGTAAAATATGATTATCCCACGATAACACTGTTATACAGGTAGTTACCCAATGCAGTTAATAGCTTAAATGTTTATTTAGGTCTACTGCGTTTGTGTGCTTGTCTTTTAGGAATGGGGAAATGGAAAAGGCATTGTGCTAATTCATTTCTTTAATTGATTAACTTGGAGGTTTTCATGGCTGTCGCTGCCAACAAACGTTCGGTAATGACTTTGTTTTCCGGTCCGACTGATATTTTCAGCCATCAGGTCAGAATTGTCCTAGCGGAGAAAGGTGTCAGTGTTGAAATTGAACAGGTTGAAGCTGGTAATCTTCCACAGGATCTTATCGATCTAAACCCTTACCAAAGTGTACCGACTTTGGTTGATCGTGAGCTGACTCTGTATGATTCACGCATCATCATGGAATACCTTGATGAACGCTTCCCTCATCCTCCTTTAATGCCAGTTTATCCTGTTGCTCGTGGTAGCAGCCGTTTAATGATGCATCGCATCGAGCATGATTGGTATTCTTTAATGAACACCATCGAAAAAGGAACTGAACAGCAAGCAAATGCTGCTCGTAAACAGTTAGCAGAAGAGCTATTGGCTGTATCTCCTGTGTTTAAAGAATATCCTTACTTTATGAGTGAAGAGTTCAGCTTAGTAGATTGCTACCTTGCTCCTCTGTTATGGCGTTTACCAGTGCTCGGTGTAGATTTAAGTGGTGCTGGCGCTAAAGATGTACAAATTTATATGCAGCGTGTTTTTGAGCGTGATTCTTTCCTCGCGTCATTAACCGAAGCAGAGCGTGAGATGCGTTTACCTTCAAGAGGGTAATTAAGTATGGAGATTATGGATATGTCTCCGCGTCGTCCGCATTTATTACGTGCGCATTATGACTGGATCATCGAAAACGATTTAACACCACATTTAGTTGTTGATGTGAATGTTGTCGGTGTTCAAGTCCCAATGGAATATGCGCATGATGGTCAAATTGTACTAAATATTTCATCTCGTGCTGTAGATGAATTAGAGTTAACACCGTATCAGGTTTTATTTAGTGCAAGCTTTGGTGGCATACCTCGTAAAGTGCGAGTGCCTATGGCTGCTGTTATGGCTATTTATGCGAGAGAAAACGGTGCGGGAATGATGTTTGAGCCAGAGCCTGCTTATGAATCTGGCGCATCATTACAGTTTGCTGAAGATGAGCATCAAGAAACACCAGATGCTCCTGTTGGCGAAGTCTTATCATTAGTAACGGATAAACCTGTTTCTGATGATGTAACGCCACCAGATGATGATCCAGAGCCACCTCGTCCTACAGGTCGTCCATCATTGCGTGTAGTGAAATAAGAGATTATCTTATTTGTATTAATGAAAAACCCAGTTCATTTGAACTGGGTTTTTTTGTACATAAAAAAACGCCCTATATTTCTATAGGGCGTTTAAATTAATGATTGGGCTGAAATTATTTCAGCAGTTCTTCTAAACAACCAGTGTAAAGATTAACTGCAGTCATTAATTGTTTTTCGTCGAAGTCAAAGCCTGCTTGGTGGTGACCCGCTGTTCTATCGGCACCAACAACGAAGTACAGTGATTTACCACCACAACGTTGTACACGTTTTGCTAATACTGTTGCATCTTCACTACCACCGAATGGGCGAGTTGCAACCGCAGTTAGCTCAGAATGTTTACCCACAACTTTGGTCATAACATCAATCAGTTCTTGGTCATTCGTCAAGTCAACGGCTTCACCCATGATTTCGCTTTCCATTTCTAACTGGAAGCTATGTGCTGCGCCTTCAGCCATACGTACTGCATTTGCAGCCATAAAGCTGTTGATCTCTTCATTTTCACCACGAACTTCAATTTGCATTTCTGCGTTAGCTGGGGTGACGTTACGGCCTTCACCGGCTTTTAATACACCGATGTTGATACGTGACATTCCTTTACCATGGCGAGAAATGCCCAGCATTTGTGTTGCCGCGTGGCAAGCACCCGCTAAAGCATTACGACCAAGTTCTGGCTCTGCGCCTGCGTGAGATGGTGCGCCTTTAAAGCGGAAGTCATATTTAGTGGTACATAAGAAATGTGTTGGGTTAATAACAATTTCACCACTGTTGGCGATAAAGCCTAAGTGAGCACCTAAGAAGTAATCAGCATCATCTGCGATACCACTTTCTGCCATTGCACGAGCACCACGAACACCTTCTTCTGCTGGTTGGAATAGAATTTTAACTTTACCAACCACTTTATCTTTATTCTCAACTAACCAGTGAGCAACACCTAAACCGATAGAGATGTGTCCATCGTGACCACAAGCATGCATTTCGCCTGCGTGACAAGAAGCAAAGTTCTCTGCATGAGGACGGTGTTTTGCTTCTGTTGCTTCGTTAACACCAACACAGTCGATATCAAAACGCAGTGCTACTGTTGGGCCTGCTTTACCACTGTCAAAGATAGCCACACAGCCAGTTAGCTCTTTCATTTCATCAAGTAGAGCTTCATCAACTTTATGCTCTCTTGCAACAGCTAGACCTTTTTCAACGACTTGACGGCGGCGACCAAAAGCAAACTCTTGATTGATAACGTCTGGGCCAACTTTAACTTCTAAACCTAAACTACGTAGTTCTTTGACGATTTTTGCTGTGGTTAAAAATTCTGACCAACCAATTTCTGGATATTGGTGAAACTCACGACGCCATTTAATTAATTTTTCTAGTGTAATTGCTGACATATTCATTTCTCCACTTATAACATGAATAACGCAACAGCGATGACGCCGATAATCATACCCGGTGCAGTACGTTTTGCGATTTCCATAGGGTTTACGTTTGCAAGACCAGCACAAACAATTGCTGCACCTGCCAGTGGTGACATAGTACGACCTAACGCGCCAGATAATGCCGCTGCCATACCCATGTCTGGGATTTCATAACCGAATTGTGCAGCATGAGGTGTTACTGTTTCGTTGAATGCGAATGCTGCTGCGTCACCAGAACCTGTGATAATACCCATTAAGAATGGCCCTAAAGTACCACCCCAGCGAGCGAATTCAGGAGAATGAGTTAAGAAGTTGATGAACGCGTCGATTAAACCAGATGCTTTCAGACCTGCTGCGAATACTGCTGCTGCAATGATGATACCTAATACATCACCATAAGCATTACCCATACCTTTAAAGAACTCTTTCGTAATTTGAGCTGGGTTAGTTAATGTGATGAACAGAGCATAGATAGAACCGATTAACATTGCCGCTGGTACAGACAGTTTAAATGTACTGAAAGTCTCGAAGAATGGCAGAATTAACAGGATTAATGGAATGAAAGGTGCTGTTGCATATAAGTAGTTAGGGCGAATAGCTTCTGGCGTTGCTTGTACTGATGAAGATGATGCATCACCCGCAACAGAAGCCATTTTGAACTCTTTTTTCACTAAAGCGACAACCGCCAGTGAAACTGCTGCGATACCACCAGCCATTAAGCTATATGGGCTATGGCGAGCGATTAAATCAACCACTTCCATATTCGCCATGTTAGCAACGAAGGCGTTATGCGACATACCTGGGCTTAGCATTGAGCCGATAGTACCACATAACACGGCACCACCAGCGATAGCTGGGTGAATACGTGCTGCGATTAATAATGGAATGAGTGTCGCACCTACCGCTGCCGCACAACCTGCTGCTGATGGGATTGCGATATTAATAAAATACGTTACGACAACCGTAGCTGGAATAAGGAAGAAGCCCAGACGAGTCATTACTTTTGATAAAACATGAACCAGATGCATATCGCATTTGGTATATTTCATAACATAAGCAAAACCCATACTCGAACAGATTGCTTGAATTAATGATGAAGATACCATGCGCTCACTAAATGCGGCAAACGCATCTAATGGGCTTAGGCTCAAAATACAAAGCAATAAACCCGCACCGATAAGTACCATTCGGGTTTCATATTTTTTTATTAGCAAATAGACAGTTACGATAATAACGGCTACGGCTATAAGTTGCATCACCATGGTGATCCCCTAGTTAATTATGACAATACTATTAATTATGAAAGCGAACCTAACATCAATAAATTATATTTTTCTGTAAAGTTATTAGGTGACTCCATTATGAAGTTGGTAGGTTGATAATATTTGATTGTTATCAAATTTAATAGCCGAAATAAAATCTATTTTTTTAGACTGTGATGTTATTAACAAATGCTGTAAAACAATGATCATTAAAAGATGACAAAAAGGTTAAATAAAAAGAGATAAAGTAAAAAATACGAAAATAAATTATATTTACTATAGATAAGGAGTGTTATTTTGATACAAAAAAGAATATCGCTTTTTATCAAAATATTATTCTATAAATTATATTAAATGGTAATGAGAATGATTATTTGGTCTGATATCTTGATGATCCTTAAATACTATTTATTAATTTCACCGATAATATTGCAAACTTATCCCACTTAAATTAAATGGGATAATAAACAAGAGAAATTGTTATTTAAAATAACGGAAATAAAAAATATTTAACATGATAAATATTGCAATATTCCTTCGGCAGCCTCTCTTCCTTCTGCTATTGCTGTTACCACAAGATCAGAGCCTCGTACAATATCGCCTCCAGCAAACACTTTAGGATTTGTTGTTTGATTTGGTATTTCTTGATTATCTGAAATAATAATTCTGCCTGAAGATGCATATTCAATATTATTTTCATCTAACCATGGATAATGTGCAGGTTTAAAGCCAAATGCCAGAATAACCGCATCAGTAGATAACAAATGCTCACTTCCTTCAATCGGCGTTAATGTTTTATCACTTTGAGTTTTAATAACGCGAATACCAACCATTTTATTTTGATTATCAACTTCAATATCTATAGGTTGAAGATTAAATAAAAATTCGCCGCCTTCTTCTTTGGCGTTTTTTACTTCACGTTTTGAACCTGGCATATTGCTTTCATCACGACGATAAACACAAGTGACTTTATTTGCACCTTGTCGAATTGCAGTACGCACACAGTCCATTGCGGTATCGCCACCGCCTAATATCACTACATTTTTATCTTTAAGGTCGATATAAGGTGTTTGAGGATCTTCACCATAACCCATTAAATAACGTGTATTACCAATTAAATAAGGTAGGGCGCTATAAACACCATCAGCATTTTCATTAGGAAAATGACCGCTTAAACTGTGATAAGTGCCCAATCCTAGAAAAACCGCGTCATATTGTGTTATTAGGGTATTTAGGGCGATATCCTTGCCTATTTCCGTATTAAGGCAAAACTCGATACCCATTTCACTAAATAATTCGCGGCGTCGGATCATCAGTGATTTTTCGAGTTTAAAAGAGGGTATCCCAAACGTAAGTAATCCCCCAATTTCTGGATGTTTATCATAAACAACTGGTTTCACACCTTGACGAATAAGAACATCTGCACAGGCAAGACCCGCAGGGCCTGCGCCGATAATCGCAACTTTTTTATCAGTCATTGTGACGTGAGAAAGATCGGGGCGCCATCCTTGTGCTAAGGCGGTGTCATTGATGTAACGTTCAATATTGCCAATTGTGACTGCACCAAAATCATCATTAAGCGTACAGGCACCTTCACAAAGCCTATCTTGAGGGCAAACGCGACCACAAATTTCAGGCAAACTGTTTGTTTGATGAGAAAGCTCGGCCGCTTCAATAATACGTCCTTCGTTTGCCAGCTTTAACCAATTAGGAATGTAATTATGAACAGGGCATTTCCATTCACAATAAGGATTCCCGCAACCTAAACAGCGATCAGCTTGTGCGGAGGCTTGCTGTGGTGAAAAGGCCTCATAGATTTCAACAAACTCAATTTTGCGAATTGCTAACGGTTTTTTAGTCGGCTCAACACGATTTAAGTCGATAAACTGATACACATTCTGACTCATAATATTCTCCTATTGTGCCTGAACGCGTAATTCAGCAGATGAACGACGAGGATGACCAAGCAACGCATTGACATCACTGGACTTTGGCTTAACCAACTTGAAGTGTTGTGACCAATATTCCCACTGTGAAAGTAATCTTTCTCCTTGCTGTGAGCCTGTTAGTCTGACATGTTCTGCAATCATGCCACGTAGATGTTCAGCGAGAATGGCAAAGGATGCAACAGGAAGCAACTCAATCGACGAAGTGTTGATCCGTTGCGATAATGTGAGGTCTTCATCTAATAGATAGGCAAATCCCCCCGTCATTCCTGCACCAAAGTTAATCCCTGTTTTACCGAGAACGCAGACAATACCGCCCGTCATATATTCACAGCCGTTATCACCAACGCCTTCAACAACAGCAATCGCGCCGGAGTTTCTGACGGCGAAACGTTCACCTGCCAAGCCTGAAGCATACAGTTTCCCGCCTGTTGCGCCATAAAGGCACGTATTACCCATAATGGTTGCATGATGATTTTTAAAAGCAGAACCAACTGGAGGCGAAATTACAATACGACCGCCCGCCATACCTTTGCCAACATAATCATTTGCATCACCGATTAAGGTTAATTCAACGCCTTGTGCATTCCAGACACCAAAGCTTTGACCTGCGGTGCCCGTAAAATTGAGTTTTATAGGTGTTGCAGATAACCCATTCTCGCCATATTTCTTAGCAATAATGCCAGATAACGTTGCACCCACAGAGCGGTCTGTATTACGAATATCAAAATAGTGTGTTTGGCTTTTTTGCTGTTCAACGGCTTCAATCGTTTGAGTAACAATACGCTGGTTTAATTCACCTTTATCATAAGTTTCATTATTTTCCTGACAATAAAGGGATTTACCTATGGGGGATGTCACTGTTTCTAGTAATCCGCCTAATGAGAGTTTTTGTTGTTTGCTTGTCACACCTTCTAAACAAGAAAGCAGATCAGTACGACCGATTAAGTCGGTAATTTTTTGTACTCCGAGCAATGCCATTAACTCACGGGTTTCTTGTGCAATAAAGCGGAAGTAGTTAATAACACGTTCAGGTAATCCGTGATAATGGTTACGACGTAGCGTTTCATCTTGAGTTGCAACACCCATTGCGCAATTATTTAAATGACAAATACGCAAGTATTTACAGCCTAACGCGACCATAGGACCTGTACCAAAACCAAAACTCTCTGCGCCTAAAATCGCCGCTTTAATAATATCGAGTCCTGTTTTTAATCCGCCATCGACTTGTAAACGAATTTTATGACGAAGATTGTTTGCCACTAGCGCTTGTTGGGTTTCCACTAAACCTAATTCCCACGGACTACCTGCATATTTTACAGAAGTTAAAGGACTTGCACCTGTACCTCCGTCATAACCTGCAATGGTTATCAAATCCGCATAGGCTTTGGCAACACCCGTAGCAATGGTGCCCACACCAGGCTCTGATACGAGTTTTACAGAAATCAGTGCAGTAGGATTGATCTGTTTTAAGTCGAAAATAAGCTGTGCTAAATCTTCAATAGAATAGATATCGTGATGAGGTGGCGGTGATATTAAAGTAACACCAGGAACAGCGTAGCGTAATTGCGCAATATAAGGGGTGACTTTATCGCCGGGAAGTTGTCCTCCTTCACCGGGTTTTGCTCCTTGTGCGACTTTGATTTGCAAAACATCTGCACTCATTAGATAAGAAGGCGTCACGCCAAAACGACCCGAGGCAATTTGTTTAATGCGTGAGACTTTATTAGTACCGTAACGAGCCGGATCTTCACCGCCTTCGCCTGAATTTGAAAAGCCGCCCAACGTATTCATCGCTTGCGCAAGGGCCTCATGAGCTTCTTTGCTTAGTGCCCCAATTGACATTGCAGCGGTATCAAAGCGTTTAAATAATTCTGTTTCAGGTTCGACTTCTTCAATCGAGATAGGCGTTGCCTTGTTATTGAGGACTAGCATATCGCGCAATGTGGTTATTGGGCGTTGTTGTACCAGACTAGCATAATGCTGATAGTCGGCATATTCCCCGCTATTTACCGCTTGTTGCAGTGCTTGAACGACATCAGGATTGTAGGCGTGATATTCCCCTTTATGCGCATATTTCAATAATCCCCCCGCATCTAAAGGGTAACGGGTTAACCAAGCTCGTTTAGATAGATTAAATAAGTCGTGTTCAAAATCACTAAAGTCAGCGCCATTAATCCGATTATCAACGCCCGCAAAGCAGAGCTCGACAACGCTATCATTTAATCCCACCGCTTCAAAAAGTTGAGAGCAACGGTAGGAAGCTACGGTTGAAATGCCCATTTTGGACATGATCTTATACAATCCTTTATTTATGCCGTTGCGGTAATTAAGCATTACTTGGGCATAACTTGCTTGCAGGATTTTTTTATCAACACGTTGGGCTAAAGATTCATAAGCAAGGTAAGGGTAAATAGCGGTAGCACCAAATCCGAGTAATACGGCGAAATGGTGAGGATCACGGGCACTAGCGGTTTCGACAATAATATTGGCATCACAGCGTAAGTTATTATCTACCAATGCTTTTTGTACCGCGCCAACTGCCATAGGAGCAGGAATAGGCAATCGCTCTTTAGTGATATTTCTATCTGTTAAAACCAATAATACCGCACCACGGTGAACTTCCTGTTGTGCTTTTGCGCATAATTGGCGTAACGCTGTTTCTAAGTTGCATTCTGTTGGTTGATATGTGATATCAAGATGAACAGATTGGTAATAAGGACTTTCTTGATTAATAAGCTGTTGGAAATCGCTATAAAGCAAAATAGGCGATTTAAAACTCAGTCGATGAGCTTGACCTTCCGCTTCGCAAAACACATTCATCTCGCGCCCAATGCAGGTCGCTAAAGACATAACATGTGCTTCTCTTAATGAATCTATGGGAGGATTTGTTACTTGCGCAAATTTTTGTCTGAAATAGTCATAAATAAGCCGAGGGCGTTGAGAAAGTACAGCAAATGGCGTGTCATCGCCCATTGATCCTGTGGCTTCTTGCCCGTTTTCTGCAAGCACATGCAAAATGCTTTCAAGTTCTTCTTGGCTATATGCAAATTGTTTTTGATAAGTGGCTAATAAAGTGTCATCAAAGGCACGTTGTCCTGTAGCTTGTTGTTCTGGTAACTCTTCAAAGGGCGTTAAACGTTTGACATTGCGCTCTAACCACAGTTTATAAGGATGGCGTCTTTTTAAATCTTCATCGGTTTCGGCAGAGTGCAAAATACGCCCCTGATGAGTATCAATGACCATCAGCTCGCCAGGACCTACACGTCCTTTTTCTCGCACTTCATCAGGCTGATAATCCCAAATACCAATTTCAGAAGCACAAGTGATGATGTTATCTGTGGTAATAACGTAACGAGCAGGGCGCAAACCGTTTCTATCTAGCGTACACGCAGCGTAACGACCATCTGATAATACAATACCTGCGGGGCCATCCCAAGGCTCCATATGCATTGAGTTAAAATCAAAAAAGGCACGAAGATCTTCATCCATTTGTGGATTGTTTTGCCATGCAGGCGGCACTAACAATCGCATTGCACGAACAATATCCATACCGCCATTGAGAAAAAGTTCTAGCATATTGTCGAGTGAACTTGAATCTGAGCCACTCTCATTGACAAAAGGTGCTGCACTTTGTAGATCAGGAATAAGTGGCGTATGGAATTTATAGGCACGCGCTCTTGCCCATTGACGATTGCCTGTAATGGTATTTATTTCACCATTATGAGCAAGATAGCGAAAAGGTTGCGCAAGAGGCCATCTTGGTGTGGTGTTAGTTGAAAAACGCTGGTGGAATAAACAAATTGAAGATTCCATGCGTAGATCGGCAAGATCGGTAAAAAAGCGCGGTAAATCAATGGCCATGCAGAGACCTTTATAGATGGTCACTAAATTAGAAAGACTACAAATATAAAAATCATTGTCAGTAATGCGCTTTTCAATACGTCTGCGGGCAACAAAGAGTCGTCTCTCAATATCACTTATCCGCCATCCTGCGGGGGCATTAACAAAAACTTGTTCGATTAAAGGAAGAGAAGAAAGGGCAATACTCCCTAAAATATCAGTGTTAATAGGCACTTCACGCCAGCCGACAATAGAAAGTGTTTCACGTTGTAGCTCTTCTTCAACGATGAGACGGCATTGTTTGGCAATATTGGGATCTTGGCTTAAAAATAGCATCCCTACGGCGTAATTTTTTGCTAAATGCCAGCCTTTTTCTTGTGCAACTAATTGGAAGAAACGCTCTGGTTTTTGTAAGAGTAATCCGCATCCATCGCCGGTTTTACCATCAGAAAGAATAGCACCACGATGTTGCATTCTGGCAAGACCATGTATGGCATTTCTGACAATCTTATGGCTGGCTTGCCCTTCAATATGCGCGATCAACCCAAACCCACAATTGTCTTTTTCCTGTGTCTTTTGATAGAGCATTTTTTTGCTTCCTACTTTGTTTACTGAGCACCTCAAAACAGAGCACAAAAGGAACGTTTTGGCTCAAAGTATGTAGGTAAATTTATGGGTGCTCAGTCGGGTGATGTTGTGTTTGCCTAGCTTGGAGTGTTTTTTATATTGCTATGCAATGCCTTTTCAACTTATCGATAAATAAAAATCAGGTCAATGTGTAGGGATATTTGACTGAGATAAAATAGATAAGGATATTTTTATTTTAATGCATTGATTAATAACTAAATTATTCTATTTTAAAATAGTATGAGAGCGATTTTTTAATGTGAGCTATATCACTTTATTTGAGCGCTTTAGCTTTATCTCATCCTTTAATGATAAAAACGGGTAGTGAGTTATTCTACTGAATATATTGATTTTGGAGTTTTATTGTTTTTATACATTTTGTATAAAAAAAGACAAATTGAATTTTTTCTAATAAGGTCTATTTATCGTTGATATTGCTATCGTCTATGTTGCTTAGTTTTTGTATTATTTTTTATGAATGCATATGTCTGAATAGATTCGTTGAGAGAAAATAGAGGGTTAAATCAAACAAAGTAATGAGAAATAACTACTCTTAGCAAGATTTCTGAATGTTCGCCACTGCGCCAATTCATTTTTGGGTTATCATTCCATAGATTCAATATATTGGAGTTTTCAATGAAATTGCTCAAAGGGCTTGCCCAATACTACGTTGACTTAATGATGAGGCTGGGGCTAATTCGCTTCTCATTGTTGTTAGCTTCTGCATTAGTTGTTTTAGCGATGGTTGTTCAAATGGCGGTGACATTCTTGCTTGCAGGTGATGTTACCAGTATTGACCTTGTTCGCTCTATTTTCTTTGGGCTGATTATTACGCCTTGGGCTGTCTATTTTCTCTCTGTTGTGGTTGAACAACTTGAAGAATCACGACGCCGTTTATCTCGTATGGTGGATAAACTAGGTGTAATGCGCCAGCGCGACTTAGAGCTTAACTCTCAATTGAAAGAGAATATTGAGCAATTAAACTTGGAAATTCAAGAGCGTGAAAAAGTTGAAAAAGCACACCTTGAACTACTAGAAAAACTAAAAAGTGAAATGAAGCGTCGTGAATTGACGCAAATCGAGCTTGAACAGCAATCCTCACTTTTACGCTCATTCTTAGATGCCTCTCCTGACTTAGTTTATTACCGCAATGAAGATAATGAATTTTCAGGATGTAACCGTGCGACGGAATTACTGACAGGTAAAAGTGAAAAGCAACTTATCGGTTTAACACCACTTGATGTGTATGACGAAGATATTGCGATAAAAGTGATGGAAACGGATGAAAAAGTCTTCCGTCATAATGTGTCGCTCACTTATGAGCAGTGGTTAGTTTATCCTGATGGCCGCAAGGCTTGTTTTGAACTGCGCAAAGTGCCGTTTTATGATCGTATTGGTAAACGTCATGGCTTAATGGGCTTTGGACGTGACATTACAGAGCGTAAGCGCTATCAAGACGCATTAGAGAACGCGAGCCGTGATAAAACCACCTTTATCTCAACAATCAGCCATGAATTGCGTACACCGCTAAATGGTATTGTTGGATTAAGCCGTATCTTATTGGATACCGAGCTTTCACCAGAACAACTCAATTACTTAAAAACGATCCATGTGAGTGCGATTACGTTAGGGAATATTTTTAATGACGTGATTGAGATGGACAAAATTGAGCGTAGAAAAATTCAGTTAGATAACCAGCCAATTGACTTTACTGAATTTATTTCTGATTTAGAAAACCTGTCTGGATTGTTAGTACAGCCAAAAGGATTGAAATTCACACTCGAAGCTGAAGAAACGCTACCGCATAAGATAACCTCTGATGGGACTCGATTACGTCAGATCTTATGGAATCTCATTGGTAATGCTGTGAAGTTTACTCAAGAAGGTGAAATCAAAGTGCGTATTTGGCAAGAAGCGCCAGATAAGTTGTTATTTGAAGTGAAGGATAGCGGAATTGGTATTCCAAAAAGTGAGCTTGAGAAGATCTTTGCTATGTACTATCAAGTCAATGATAGTCAAGGTGGTCGTTCTGCAACGGGAACGGGTATCGGACTTGCTGTCTCAAAACGCCTAGCACAGCATATGGGCGGCGATATTCGTGTTGAGAGTGAGTTAGGTGAGGGTTCTACCTTTACCCTCTCTATCGTCGCTCCTGCGATTGAAGAGCACCACGATATCGAAAGTGATGATGAACTCTTATTACCTGCTTTAAATATTCTGCTTGTTGAAGATATAGAACTTAACGTGATTGTTGCCTGCTCTGTTTTAGAAAAATTGGGTAATACCGTTGATGTGGCAATGACAGGACAAGAAGCGTTATCGATGTTTAAGCCTGATGAATATGACTTAGTGCTACTAGATATTCAATTACCTGATATGACTGGCTTCGATATTTCAAGAAAATTACGTCAAGAATTCGACAGTAATGAACTTCCTCCTCTTATCGCTTTAACAGCAAATGTTTTGAAAGACAAAAAAGAGTATTTGGATGCGGGAATGAATGATGTGCTAAGTAAACCACTTTCTGTGGATGCACTTACCGCGATTATCAACAAATTCTGGGGTGATGGTGCGGTTTCTGTGCCATGTAATGAGTCATCGGAATTGTTGAATAAAAATGAAGAATTATTAGATATAGACATGCTGAATCAATACATCGAACTTGTCGGACCTCAATTAATCACTGATGGTTTAGATGTTTTTGAAAAGATGATGCCAAGTTATATGTCAGTTCTTGAATCTAACCTAACAGCGCGTGATCAGAAGGGCATCACTGAGGAAGGACATAAAATCAAAGGTGCAGCAGGTTCTATAGGTTTAAAACATTTACAGCAACTCGCTAAACAGATCCAATCACCGGAATTACCTGCTTGGTGGGACAATGTACAAGAGTGGGTCGATGAGCTAGGGAAGGATTGGAGAAAGGATGTAGAAAGTTTAAGAAACTGGTTGGCAGACGCTAGAAAAAAATAACCCCAACCGAAGTTGGGGTGCGCGAATACTGCGCCAACACCAGGGAAACTTTTCTATCCGCTTTTTTTGATTCTCATTACATAGGCGAATAGGATGAAACTATTCCATACATCATACAAGCAACAAAATAGCAAAGATAAGTTTTTTTGTTACAAGAAACATTTAAATATGTGATGCCGATTGGTGTTTACACCTATAAATGGGTAACTAGTAATCTACTACAAACGGAGAAAGATATGAAATCAATTGCGGTAATTTTAAGTGGCTGTGGTGTATTCGATGGGAGTGAAATCCATGAATCAGTGCTCACAATGCTTGCTTTAAGCCAAAATAATGCTGAAGTTCATTATTTTTCACCTAATGATTTACAACCAACTGTAATTAATCATATTACAGGTGAGGAAAAATCAGAAAAAAGGAATATGATGGAAGAATCTTCTCGTATTTCTCGTGGAAAAATCTCCCCTTTATCAGAGGCAAAGGCTGAAAACTTTGATGCTGTCATTATTCCTGGTGGCTTTGGTGCAGCGAAGAATTTATGCAATTTCGCAACAAAAGGGAGTGACTGTGAAATTAACAAAGATCTCTTAAGATTTGTACAAGCGATGCATCAGCAAAATAAGCCATTAGGGTTAATATGTATTGCGCCTGTAATGTTACCAAAAATGTTAAATTCTCCAGTAAAATTAACAATTGGAAATGACGCAGAAACAGCTCGTGCAATTGAAAAGATGGGTGGCATCCATATAGATTGCCCGGTTGATGATATTGTTGTTGATGAAAAATATCGTGTTGTCACAACTCCTGCGTATATGCTTGCACAATCTATTGCACAAGCACAGGTAGGTATTGAGAAACTAGTTAAGAAAGTCCTTGAGATGGCATAAATAGTAGGTAAAAACAGCAGATGGTACTGGTGAGAAAGTTAAAGAAACTATTAATTATTTTAATTGCTTTATGGCTGTTAACAGTTGTGCTGTTTTCTTTTTTACCTGTGCCTTTTTCTGCTGTTATGGTTCAAAGACAAATTTCTGCTTGGAGTGAGTTTGATTTCTCTTATGTATCACATTCCACTTGGGTAAGTGAAAAAGAGATAGCTTCTGTAATGTATTTAGCTGTTATTGCTTCTGAAGATCAAAATTTTCCCAAACATTGGGGCTTCGATTTTGATGCTATTGAGAAAGTTTTCAAAAAAAATCATAACAACGGGAAAACATTACGTGGTGCATCGACTATTTCTCAGCAAACGGTCAAAAATCTCTTTTTATGGGATGGTCGTAGTTGGATAAGAAAAGGGCTTGAGACGGGAATGACGCCAGTTGTCGAGCTTATTTGGTCAAAAAAACGTATTTTAACGGTGTATCTGAATATTGTTGAATTTGGTGATGGGATCTTCGGTGTAGAGCAGGCTTCTCAACACTATTTTAGAAAGCCAGCGAAACAACTTACAAGCCATGAAGCTGCATTATTGGCTGCGGTATTGCCTAACCCGCATATTTATCACGTAAATAAACCTTCTGCTTATACCTTAAAACGGCAACAGTGGATCTTAAATCAGATGCGACTAATGGGTGGAATAGCCTTTTTAAAGAAAAATAATTTGTAACACCTTTATAAGGTCGGAAACACTTTACTTTCTGGCTCTGCAATTTTTTCTGACATTTTGTTTATCGTCGATGGATCATTAGCTTGACGAGATTGAATGCGAAACTGTGACGGTGTCATGCCATATTTACGTTTAAAGGCATCACAAAAATAAGCATTACTTCCAAATCCACAACGATGGCTGATTTGAAATACCGAGTAATTAGAGAATGTGAGGTAGTTTAAAGCGATCCCCATTCTGACATCTAATAGCAATTGGCAGAATGAAACCCCTTCTTTATTTAAATGCCGACGTAATGTCGATGGCGTCGTAAACAATGTTTTTGCGACATCTTCTAAATGCCATTTTCGCTGTGGATCTTGTGTTATCAGGTGTGTAATGGCCTGATTTTTCGGCTCATCATAGTTAAAACGAAAGATATTTAGAATATCCACACCTGCCTGATGTACCGCCATTAAAATAAAGAATAAGCACTGCTGCATAAACATGGTTTCTTGTGATGGAGAGCCATGTGGTAGCGGTAAACACTGTTTTAAAATTCCAAAATTACTTTTTATCACTTCAGGAGTTGATAAATGGTAAGACGGAAGGTGGCTTGTGAGTGGCGAGCTAGATTTAATTAAAGGTTTTAGTAAAGAGAAAACCGATTGAAGCTCTGTTTCACATAACACCAGAGTGTGTAGTTCAATAGATTTATGCGTAAATTGGCTGACAATATCGCAAGAAATTTGACTATATTTCGGAATAATAAGCGTTAAATGGCTTGATACATCAATAGTTTGCCCATTGATGCAAATTGTACCTTTTGCGCCACTAACCATCGCTATCATCGGGTTTTCGATGTAAAACGTTTTTAAAGACATTTGGTTAGAGGACAGGATGTGTTTGTATTCCATGATCTCCGATATACCGTAGGCAAGTTAAGCATTAATCTTGCTTAAATGAACAATACTCAAAATTAGCTCATTTGCTGTATAAACTGATAAGCCACGTCTAGAATAATAAATAGAGAGATTATTCTAGTTTAAATTAGTGTTGTCATGCAAAGCTGAATGAGAGCAAAACAGAATATAATCTTGCTGATAAAACATGACAATATAGATATTTGCTCATTTTTTACATTTATTTTAAACAGTGTCATTTTTTCTAAATAAATTGTTATTTATTCAAAACGCATTTTTCGTAATAAGGTGTAGAATCGCGCGTCAAAGACGAAGGAGATTATCCTGTTCTTAGGATATCACTGTTTGTCTTTTATCCACACCCTATCCAACATTCATTAGCTTATTTTCTATTTGATTTTGAATGACTCAATCTTATGGATAGCGCTGTATGTATTCACGTATTTTCCTGATTTATTGATAATTTTGCCGAGTTGGCAGGAGTGAGTATGTCTGACTTTTCAGGGAAGGGTTGGCTTGCTGAAATCGTTTTACGTTATGAAGTAAAACGTGAAATAACACGTCTTACAGAAAAGCGCCATATCGGCCCATTAATGGTTCAGCGTCCTTTTTATCCTGAGCAAGGTATTGCACACACTTATTTGCTTCATCCCCCAGGCGGTGTGGTTGGTGGCGATAACCTATTGATCAATATTGATGTGCAGCCTCAAGCACACGCGTTGCTCACAACACCTGGAGCCACTAAGTTTTACCGTAGCGCAGGCGGTGTTGCTCGGCAAGTTCAAACCTTAAAAGTGGCAGCTAATGGCTTTTTAGAGTGGTTACCTCAAGAAAATATCTTTTTTCCTGAAGCTCAAGTTTGCCTAGAAACGCATATTCATATTGCATCTACAGCCAGATTTATTGGCTGGGAAATCCAATGTTTTGGTCGCCCTGTTTTAAATGAATGGTTTGAAAATGGCAATGTAAAAGGGCGTTTAAATTTCTATATTGATGAAAAGTTGACATTAACTGAGTCGCTTTTTGTCGATGGTTTACAAAAAAGATCGGCTGCCATGCGTGAATTTCCTATGTTGGGGTCACTTTATATTTATCCCGCAACAGACGAATTAAAAAACCTTATTCAACAGAGCGTTGAGATTTCTTCAGCCACTTACGATCCTGTTATCGAATATGGTTTAACGGATGTAGACGGTATTTTAGTTTTACGGTTATTAGGCTCGCAAACAGAGCCGATGATGGCGTGTTTTGCTCAAGTTTGGCAAACCGTCAGACAACACTGGTTAGGGTATTGCCCTGAGCCGCCTCGTATATGGGCGACATAATCGTTAATTTTAGGAGCAGAAATGGAATTAACACCAAGAGAAAAAGATAAATTACTGCTTTTTACAGCGGGTCTTGTTGCTGAAAGACGTTTAGCGAAAGGGCTCAAGCTTAATTATCCTGAAGCGGTTGCACTTATCAGTTGCGCCATTATGGAAGGCGCGCGCGAAGGTAAAACTGTTGCCCAATTGATGAGTGATGGACGTACTGTTTTGACGGCAGAACAAGTCATGGAAGGGGTGCCAGAAATGATCAAAGACATTCAAGTAGAATGCACATTCCCTGATGGCACAAAGCTTGTTTCTATTCACGATCCTATTGTGTAGGTAACAACATGATACCCGGTGAAATTAGAGTTAATCAGGCATTAGGGGATATCGAGCTTAATGCCGGTCGAGAGACAAAAACAATACAGGTTGCCAATCATGGTGATAGACCCGTGCAAGTTGGTTCTCATTATCATTTTTATGAAGTGAATGACGCACTGAAATTTGAACGAGAAGGCACTTTGGGTTTTCGTTTAAATATTCCAGCGGGCATGGCGGTTCGTTTTGAACCCGGTCAAAGCCGCACAGTCGAATTGGTGGCTTTTGCAGGAAAACGTGAAATTTACGGTTTTCATGGCAAAGTGATGGGTAAATTGGAGAGTGAGAAAAAATGAAAACTATCTCACGTCAAGCTTATGCAGATATGTTTGGCCCAACAACTGGCGACCGTCTGCGATTAGCCGATACTGAGCTTTTTCTTGAAATTGAAAAAGACTTCACCACTTATGGCGAAGAAGTCAAGTTTGGTGGTGGTAAAGTTATTCGTGATGGTATGGGGCAGAGCCAAGTCATCAATGCTGAATGTGTCGATGTACTTATTACAAACGCCATTATTTTAGATCATTGGGGTATCGTAAAAGCGGATATCGGTATTAAAGATGGTCGCATTGTGGGTATCGGTAAAGCTGGTAATCCTGATGTACAGCCTAATGTGGATATTGTTGTAGGGCCTGCTACTGAAGTGGTTGCTGGTGAAGGTAAAATTGTTACCGCAGGTGGCGTTGATACGCATATTCACTTTATCTGCCCTCAACAAGCACAAGAAGGTTTGGTGTCTGGTGTCACCACGTTTATTGGTGGTGGTACAGGACCAGTAGCTGGAACAAATGCAACCACAGTCACTCCGGGTATTTGGAACATGCACCGCATGTTAGAGGCTGTTGATGAACTCCCGATTAATGTTGGTTTATTTGGTAAAGGCTGTGTGAGTCAACCTGAAGCCGTTCGTGAGCAAATTGAAGCGGGTGCTATTGGTTTAAAAATTCATGAAGATTGGGGCGCAACACCAATGGCAATTCATAACTGCCTTAATGTTGCCGATGAAATGGATGTGCAAGTTGCTATTCACTCTGACACCTTAAATGAAGGCGGTTTCTATGAAGAAACTGTGAAAGCAATTGCTGGTCGTGTGATCCACGTTTTCCACACCGAAGGCGCGGGTGGGGGGCACGCCCCCGATGTAATTAAATCAGTCGGAGAGCCGAATATTCTCCCCGCTTCAACCAATCCTACAATGCCTTATACCATTAACACGGTAGATGAGCATCTTGATATGTTGATGGTTTGCCATCACCTTGATCCTTCTATTCCTGAAGATGTGGCTTTTGCTGAATCTCGTATTCGCCGTGAAACTATCGCAGCAGAAGATATTTTGCATGATATGGGCGCTATTTCTGTTATGTCGTCGGACTCGCAGGCAATGGGGCGCGTAGGTGAAGTGATCCTTCGTACTTGGCAATGTGCACACAAAATGAAATTACAACGTGGCATATTAGAAGGTGACACACCTGAAAGTGATAACCATCGCATTAAACGCTATGTGGCGAAATACACTATTAATCCTGCTTTAGCGCATGGTATTGCACATGAAGTCGGTTCTATTGAAAAAGGAAAATTGGCTGATCTGGTTTTATGGGATCCGGCTTTCTTTGGTGTGAAACCCGCATTGATCATGAAAGGTGGCATGGTGGCTTATGCGCCAATGGGTGATATTAACGCGGCTATTCCAACGCCTCAGCCTGTGCATTATCGTCCAATGTATGCGTGTTTAGGTAAAGCGAAATATCAAACGTCGATGATCTTTATGTCGAAAGCGGGGATCGACGCAGGTGTACCTGAAAAGCTGGGCTTAAAGAGCTTAATTGGTCGTGTTAAAGGTTGTCGTAATGTGACTAAAGCTTCGATGATCCACAATAGTTATGTGCCTCATATCGAGCTTGATCCTCAAACCTATATTGTGAAAGCGGATGGTGTGCCATTAGTGTGCGAACCTGCAACGCAATTACCTATGGCACAACGCTATTTCCTCTTTTGATCCGCGTTTTACCGAGAATGTAGAGAATGAAAAGATTTACTCAACTTATTGATAAACAAAAAGCGCTTGAAATAGCAACTTCAGAAAAACAGGCTCTTACTTTGTGCTTAACGATGGATGAAAGAACCAAAAGTCGTTTAAAAGTAACCTTAAGTGATGGGCAAGAAGCTGGGCTATTTTTGCCCCGTGGTACGGTGCTAAAAGAGGGCGATATCTTACTGTCAGAAGATAATACGCTGGTAACGATTGAAGCGGCTAAAGAGCAAGTTTCAACCGTGTATAGTGACGATCCGCTGTTATTGGCTCGTGTTTGTTACCACTTAGGTAATCGTCATGTTCCATTACAAATCGAAGCGGGTTGGTGTCGCTATTTTCATGATCATGTTTTAGATGATATGGCGAGAGGTTTAGGCGCCAATGTAGTGGTGGGTTTAGAGAAATACCAACCTGAGCCAGGCGCTTATGGTGGATCGTCAGGTGGTCATCATCACCATCACTCTCATGACGATCACCATCATCATCACTAATTATTTGAATAAGGGAGCCTATTGATGCTTGCAGATCTGCGCTTATATCAATTAGTCAGTCCTTCTTTACCTGTGGGATCGTTTACTTATTCCCAAGGATTAGAGTGGGCGATTGAAAAGGGTTGGGTTTGTTGTCCGCAAACATTATCGGATTGGTTAAGTACCCAAATGACCAGCACTATAGCAACGTTAGAGCTCCCTATCTTACGGCGATTACAAGAAAATTTGGCACAAGCCAAAATGAGTGAAGTGAAATATTGGTGTGATTTTATTGTCGCAAGTCGTGAAACTAAAGAGTTAAGACAAGAAGAGCGCCAACGAGGTATCGCTTTTGCTCGTTTACTTCCTCAATTAGATATTGAGTTAGATGAAACTTTACAAGCATGTGTAAAACAGACACAACTCATGGCGTTTGCGTTAGCTGCTGTGAAATGGAATATCTCCTCTGAAAAGTTATGTTGTGCTTACGCTTGGGGTTGGCTTGAAAATACAGTGATGTCAGGCGTAAAACTGATCCCATTAGGGCAAAGTGCGGGGCAGAAAATATTGTTTACATTAGCAGAGCAGATCCCTGCAATTGTTGAGCAATCCGCACATTGGGCAACGGAAGATATTGGGAGTTTTACACCCGCACAAATTATTGCCAGTAGTCGCCATGAAACACAATACACTCGACTTTTTCGTTCATGAGAAATCTATATGCAAGAATATAATCAACCACTACGTATTGGTGTGGGTGGCCCTGTTGGATCAGGAAAAACCGCACTGTTAGAAGTTCTTTGTAAAGCAATGCGCGACACTTATGAAATCGCGGTTGTGACTAACGATATTTATACTCAAGAAGATGCCAAGATCTTAACACGTGCTGAAGCATTAGATGCGGATCGTATTATTGGTGTCGAAACGGGCGGTTGCCCTCATACTGCTATTCGTGAAGACGCATCAATGAACCTTGCGGCGGTTGAAGAATTAGCTATGCGCCACAAAAATCTTGATATCGTTTTTGTGGAAAGCGGTGGTGATAACTTAAGTGCGACATTTAGCCCTGAGCTTGCTGATTTAACTATTTACGTAATTGATGTTGCCGAAGGTGAAAAGATCCCTCGTAAAGGTGGCCCTGGTATTACTCATTCCGATCTACTCGTGATCAACAAGATCGATCTAGCACCTTATGTTGGAGCATCATTAGAAGTGATGGAAGCAGACACAGCAAGAATGCGTCCTGTGAAGCCTTATGTTTTCACAAATCTAAAAGAAAAAGTGGGCTTGGAAACGATTATCGATTTTATCATTGATAAAGGGATGTTAAGACGCTAACTGCTTGTTGAGTAAAGGCGAGTTTTAGTCGAGAAAGAAACTGATAGTATCGGTCATTTTATTATAAAGACCGATACTGTCAGGATAATCTAAAAACGATATTAGCAATGGGATCAGTTAAGGTAAGTAAATGCGGTAGTGACTTTTACTACCCCTTTGGTTTCACTGGCAATTTTTGCAACAGCAGCCCCTTCTTGGCGGGTTAAAATACCAAACAAGAACACTTCACCATTTTCAGTGATCACTTTTACAGAAGAGGATTTTACTGAATCACTGCCTAAAATTTGAGAGCGAACTTTGGTTGTTAACCATGTATCTGAAGATGCAGTGCCTAATGTCACAGGCTCACCTTGGCGCACTTCGTTGTAGACGTTATTCACCCCTTCAACCTGACTTGCGACTTGTTTTGCCGTATTCGCAACAGACATATCAGGGCTTTGACCTGTTAACAGAATATTGCCTTGGTAAGCAGTCGCCACAATACGTGAATTACTTTTCTTGATCTGTTCGTTTTTGTTTAGAGCACCAGAAACACGAGCTTCCAAGGTACCATCGTCAACTTGTTGCCCTAATGAGCGAGGATCGGTTGCAGTTTTACCCGCAACTGCGGCTGTGCCGACAACAGCTGCGCCGATACAACCTTGCAGTAAAAGCGCAGAACACAGCACTGCAGTGATAGGAAGCAATTTCATAGTAACTCCTTAGTCATCCTGATGTGGGAATAATGTATTATCAATCAAATCACAGAGACAATTGACTGTTAGCATCTGAACTTCCTGTATTCTGACGGTGCGTTGAGATGGAATACGAATTTCAACGTCTTGAGGGCCTAATAACCCAGCAAGCTCTCCGCCATCATAACCTGTTAATGCAACAATGGTCATATCTCGTGTAACAGCGGCTTCAACGGCTTTAATAATACTTCTGCTGTTACCGTGCGTTGAGATAGCAAGTAGCACATCTCCAGCTTGTCCTAATGCACGCACTTGTTTTGCATAGATTTCATCGTGCTGCTGATTCCCCATAATTGCAGTCATCACAACGCTATCTGTGTTTAACGATAATGCAGGCAAGCTTGGGCGCTCAGTTTCAAAACGATGGATCATGCTTGCGGCAAATCGCTGTGCTGTTGCTGCTGAGCTACCGTTTCCACAGCTTAATATTTTATGGCCGTTTAACAAAGATTGAACCATCATCATGGCGGCTCTGGAAATGGCATCTGGTAATGCTTCTGCTGCTGCAATTTGAGTTTGAATACTCTCTGTAAAGCAGACTTTGATTCTATCAAGCACGTTAAGACCTATATAATCTAATTTAACGAATAAATTCCGTATAATCGAGAATGTTTTTTAACCATATTAGCTGGCGTTGATTAAATGCACAAATATCAAAGCGACAGTCTGATGTCTCGATACTTTCTTGGCGTTGTGCTAACCAACACTGTGCTGTACGCCACAAGCGACGTCGTTTTGAGGCAGTAATAGAGCTTATTGCATCACCAAATAAGATGTTACGTCTAAAACGAACCTCAACAAATACCCATGTCCTCTTTTCCTGCATAATAAGATCAATTTCTCCGCAGGGATATCGGACATTACGCTCAATCAATATTAATCCTTGTTGGCGTAAATATTTTAGCACTTTTTGCTCATAATACAGCCCTAAAAAATAAGGGTTTTTAGAAAAAATCATCCATGATTTCCTTCTTTATCTCACTCATAAAATAAACCGCCTTTATGGCGGTTTATTTTAATGATAACTAAATATGTGTATTACTGTACCACAGGTTCAATTTTACCTTGTTTAAACTGCATCCAAGGAAGTTCTCTATAAACAGTACAGTTGTTTTCAACACGTAATGAACCTGAAATACCATTAAAACGTAATGTGCCTTTTGTCAGATCATTGTAATTGTTTGCTAATGACCATGCATCAATTCCCATGGCATAAAGACGCATTAATGAGTAATCGTTCGCAAACTTGCTGGATGCTTTTTGCATTAACGGCAAATTAGCGCCAGCCATCAATGGAATATCACTAAATTGAATACCATCCATCTCCATACGGAAATCAGGGCCTGTTCCACCTTGGTTACTCCGCGAACTAACATAAATTGGTGGACGTTTTTGGGTGCTGATCGCCATATCAATCATTGGCTTAATTAAGGTTAATTCATCGCTGGTGGCAATGATGTAAACCGAATCAATGGCACCACCCGCAGATGGAATAGATTGTGTCTCTAATGGTAAAGGTGCATTAGCTGTTAGTAGAACAGGCGTACCTGTCATACGAATACCCACACCACGGTTAATAGAGGCTTTTAAGCTATCAACAGAACTAAAAGTTTGTTGTAAAACGGTGCCACCACCTGTGCGTTGCCACTCATCAGCAAATGTTTGAGCCATTCTTTGACCAAATTTATTATCAGGAACAATAATTAATGGGTTTGATTTTTGTTGCTGACGTAAATGTTGTGCCGCATTACGTGTTTCATCTTCTGGCGAAAGCGAGAAGAAGCAAACCGTGGTTGCAGAAGGCACATTATCTAACTCATTGAGTGCTAATACAGGTAAACCACTTTGAAGCTCTATCGTCTTCATGACTTCAGGTTTTAGCAGCGGGCCGACAATTAAGTTAGCGCCGTCTTGCTGCACTTTTTTCATTAAAACATCAATAGGCTGGCTATTGGTATCATAAACAATCACTTGGCGTGAGTTTTGTGCAATAGGATCTAAGCGTAATGTTGTATCACCAGAAAATGTTGAGCTCTCTTTTCCTTGATCTTGAGTCGCTTGCGTATTTTCGGTTGTTTCTTTTGCCGTATCTGTTGCTGGTGTCTCTGTATTATTGATGCCCAACTCTTCTAAAATTGATGCAAGGCTGTCATCTTTTTTAGGCTCTTGCGGTGCTGTTGGCATAGCTTGAGGTTGCGGTAAACCACTTTGTGCATCAAGGAAACCTTGGCGAATAGCTTCACCAAAGACTTTCGCTTGCCCTGTTAAAGGTAATAATAATGCGATTTGGCTACTCGTACTCACAGAGGGTTGTGAAAGACGTAATAATGCTGCTGGAAGGGTTAATGCCGCTGGATTACGAGGATAGCGAGTCTGCCATTCTCTGACTGCCGCTGATAGCTTATCAGCATCATCTTTGTTGTATTCATAGGTATTCAGTAAATCTAACCAACCTTGCAGTGTATTTTCATCTGCTTTGATAACAACGCCACGGCGTTGCTCTGGTGTGAGTTTGGTTAGCGTGAGCCATGTATCATCAATATTTTTCTGATGCAGTTGAGGATCAGTAATTAATGTTTCTAACCCAATATAGGCTCTAATAACATCTAAAGATGCTAGCCCTTGAGCGTCATCAATCACTTTTTGAAATTGTTTCATCTCCATTTCTGCTTTTGCAGCTGGAGTGAGAGGTTGTTCTTGTTGCCCCGTCAGGGTACAACCTGACATAATCAACGCAGAGAGTATCGCAGTATAGGATAAACCTGTTTTAAAACGCACAAAAATTGAGGAAAGCATACTGTACCCAGTGATGTTTTATAATTATGCTCAATTTTAAATCGGTCATTCGGAATAAACAATGAATCAACCTAATCGAGCAGCGGTAACGACATCCACACTGTACATAGTACCCACACCTATTGGTAATCTGGGCGATATCACCCAGCGGGCACTTGATGTGCTGTCTCATGTCGATTTAATTGCTGCAGAAGATACCCGTCATACAGGGCTTCTATTACAGCACTTTGCCATTAACGCACGTTTGTATGCGTTACATGATCATAATGAACAGCAAAAAGCGGATCAATTAATTAGCAAATTACAACAGGGGCTAAGTATCGCATTAGTCTCTGATGCAGGTACACCATTAATTAACGATCCTGGCTATCATTTAGTCAATCAATGTCGTAAGAATGGCATCAATGTCGTGCCATTACCCGGCGCTTGTGCTGCTATTACGGCACTTTCTGCGGCAGGGCTTCCTTCTGATCGTTTTTGTTATGAAGGATTTTTGCCAGCAAAAACAAAAAGTCGTCAAGATTGTTTACGCGCATTATCAGAAGAGCCTCGTACATTGATTTTTTATGAATCAACACATCGACTGTTAGATAGTTTAGCTGATATGGTGACAGTTTGGGGTGAAGATCGCTACGTAGTATTAGCGAGAGAGCTCACAAAAACGTGGGAAACTATTCAAGGCATGCCTGTTGGTGAATTACTTAAGTGGGTACTTGAAGATGAAAACCGTCGTAAAGGCGAAATGGTATTAATTGTTGAAGGTTATGAAAAACCCGTTGATGACGATTTTTCCCCAGAAGTATTACGGACACTTGCGATTTTACAAAAAGAGTTACCACTGAAAAAAGCGGCAGCAGTCACTGCTGAGATTTATGGCGTGAAGAAAAATGCACTCTATAAACATGTCATTGAGCAAAATGGTGAAGCTCAAGACGAGTAAAGTGATTTTTTAGCTTCTTTTGCTATACATTTTCTACCAAAATCCCTATAATCCGCACCCTGAGTTGACTAGACAACCGCTGCTTTATCGTTGTCCCTTCGGGGGAGACGGATAGAGGGGAGGAAAGTCCGGGCTCCACAGGGCAGGGTGCCAGATAACGTCTGGGAGGCGCGAGCCTACGACAAGTGCAGCAGAGAGTAAACCGCCGATGGCCTGTTTACAGGATCAGGTAAGGGTGAAAGGGTGCGGTAAGAGCGCACCGCGCAACTGGTAACAGTTTGTGGCATGGTAAACTCCACCCGGAGCAAGACCAAATAGGGGTTCTTATGGTGCGGCCCGCATTGAACCCGGGTAGGTTGCTGGAGCCAGCGCGCAAGTTCTGGCCTAGATGAATGGTTGTCCACGACAGAACCCGGCTTAACGGTCAACTCACCTCATAAAAAACCCTCGATTCACATTGTGTTTCGAGGGTTTTCTGTTTTTAAGCCAATCCAAATCAACTATCACGAAATGATATCAATAAACAAGCCACGAAACTCAGCCGAGCTTTTTAACGTGATACTGTGGCTCTCTTGGATAAAAGCTCCATCACCACACTGAATTTGTCCATTTTCTTGTGTTGATGTTTGCAAATAGGTGCCACCTTTTATGGATTGTAAAAAGCCTTTCTGTCCTTTTATTGGTAGCGTAATTTCATCGCCTGCTTGCAAATGAATATGATAAAGCCAAATTGTTTGCCTTAATATTAATGAGCCATCATCACCGGTAGGTGAAGCTAACAATTGATATTTTAAGTTTTCATCTAAAGCCAATTTTTGTGAAGCTAAACTTTCTTGTTGTGGGCACGCATTTAACCACAACTGAATACGGGTTAACGGTGTATCAGGGCTACTGTTTTTCTCTATATACGTATCAGTATTATGCGGTGAAATAAGTAAGCACTCATTTTCTTTTGCCGTCACTGTACGTCCCATATTATCAAGGTATGTCGCTTCTCCTTGAAGGATCAAGTTAACCACATCAACATGAGGATAAGTCTTTGCTTTAAATTCAGAATTTGGGGCAAGCACTTCTTGGTTGAGAACTCTTAGCGTGCCATAGTCTAAAAAATGAGGGTCAAAGTAGTGGCCAAAGGAAAATGTGTAGCGAGCTTGTAGCCAACCATAATCCGCTTTACCACATTGTTGTGCTGTTCTGTATTTTATCATAGCGGTATTTTTCGAGTAGATTATCAATATATTTATCATAGAGGTATGGACTGTCTATTGTTAGCAAGTTAATCTGGTGCCAATAATCAAATTATTTGATAGAGATAAGTATAATGAGTAAAGACAAAGCAATTACGTTGGAATCTTTACGAGTGATGGATGCCATTGATCGTAGAGGGAGTTTTGCAGCAGCAGCTGATGAACTAAATCGAGTTCCATCGGCACTCAGTTATACCATGCAAAAATTAGAAGAAGATTTAGACGTTGTCCTTTTTGACCGTTCTGGCCATAGAACTAAATTTACTAATGTTGGCAGAATGCTGCTTGATAGAGGACGCATATTACTTGAGGCTGCTGACAAATTAACGTCAGACGCAGAAGCCTTAGCAAGAGGTTGGGAGCCTCATATCACTATCGTTTGTGAAGCACTTACTCCTGCATCTCGACTCTTTCCTTTGGTTGATAAATTAGCTGAAAAATCCAATACCCAACTCTCTTTAGTGACAGAAGTCTTAGCAGGTGCTTGGGAAAGCTTAGAAAGCGGTAAATGTGATATTGTGATTTCACCTGATATGCATTTTCGCACTTCATCAGAAATCAACTTTCGTCCTTTATACAATACCACTAGCGTTTATGTCGCCAGCCCAGATCATCCCATCCATAACGAACCTGAGCCATTAGCCGAAGAAACTCGCTTAAAATATCGTGGTATTGCCATTGCAGATACCGCAAGAGAGCGCCCAGTTTTAACTGTGCTGCTATTGGATAAACAGCGCCGTTTAACGGTCAGTTCTATTGAAGATAAACGCCGTGCTTTAATTGCGGGTTTAGGTGTGGCGACGATGCCAATTGATTTAATTGAAGATGATATCAAAGAAGGGCGTTTACGTGTTGTTGGCCCTGAATATCACCATGAAAATAATATTATTATGGCATGGCGAAGAGACAGCATGGGAGAAGCAAAATCGTGGTGTTTACGTGAAATACCTAAACTCTTTGCGAACAATAAAAAATAGTTTTGAAGCTCAGATAATCTTTAGATTTTATGCTTAAAACAAAAAAAGATCCCCTAGAGGATCTTTTTTGTTTCTAAATTCGTTATTACCAATTTTTATTGAAAATACGATCTAAGCTCCATTTACCTGGACCAGTGATAACCAGTAATAAATATCCACCTGCGATTGTCATATTTTTCATAAACATTAATTGGTTCATGCCTTCAGCAAAATTACTGTGGAACAGTAGTGCGGTTAGAAGAGTAAATACCGCGGTAAAGATTGCTGTTGTGCGAGTTAAGAAACCAAATAAGATTGCTAATCCACCGCCTAATTCTAATAAAATAGTCAGTGGTAATAAGAAACCTGGAACACCCATTGCTTGCATATATTGCTGTGTACCTTCGTAACCACCAATTTTTCCGTAGCCTGCGCTGATAAATAAAATTGGCATTAAAATGCGGGCAATTAATAACGCAATATCTTCAAATTTTTTCATGATGTTTATTCCTAATTAAACTCTATTATTTGCAATGTATATCGATTTGTATTGTATTTTCGTCGGCTATTTTTCTGTTTTTAGATTTAATAACCACGGCTACGTTGTGAGATATATAATAATGTGAGTTGAGTAAAGAGGATATTAAGAAGAATTAACATTCTTAGACAAAAAAATTGATGTTCAATCTGAGGTTTTTTTGAAGGACTTTTGGATTGTACGAATTAAACCAATTGCACCGATAGCACGTTGTCCTAATCGTATGATTTTTTTAGGATGTTTAATGCTGTAAAGAGAAATAAAACTGGCACCCACTAAAAGCGCGGGTTTTAACGAAATGATAATTCTCCATGCTTTATCATAAGGCTCAGTCACATCAAGCCAAGTTTGCGTGCTTTGCCCTAAATCAGAGCGCTGTTGCTGAATTTTATTCAACAACAGCTTTTTACGTCTTGCGAGGATCGCCTGCTTATTTTGTTTGTTCATCATGATATTGCTCCAAAAGACGTTTATCTAATTCCAATTGCTGGCGAGTATCGCCTAACAAGGTGGAATTTCGCGCTTTTCTTAATGTCATGATGGCACCAATCAGTGCACAAAAAAGTAAAGTAGCGGTTGTGATGGCTAAAGCATGGACTCGATATTCAGGTGGAATAACCCAAAAAATCAGAATAAGTAGGCTCATTAAGCCAAAAGCGGTGAGCAACAAAGTAACACCAGCCATTAAAATAAGCTGGATAAGCGTGGTTTTTTCTTCTTCTAGCTCAACGGCAATCAAGTTTAGGCGTGTTTCAACCATGCCTATCATGATAGCGCCAATCTTACTGAGAGAATTCAGAACCCCAGATGCGGGGCCCTGTGGTCTTTGCGTATCACTCATGGGTGATTAGCGTTTAGCTAGAAGAACACCAAGAACAACACCAACTGCAGCACCAATGCCGACACCTGTCCACGGATTTTCACGAACATAGTTGTCTGCTTTGCCTGCAATTTCTTTGGTGTTATCGACAATTTCACGACCGGCATCGCTCAATTTTGCACGAGAACCTTTGATTGCCGATTCAGCTTTTGCGCGTAAGCTTTGGATTTCTTCTTTGGATTTATCAGCAGAGGAGTTCAGCACTTCTTCTAGAGTATCAGCAAGAGATTTCAATTCACTACGCAGATCTTCATTTGAACGTTGATGAGACATAATTAACTCCTTTAATAGTGACAGGTTAATACTTATAACCATAGACCAATTTTATCTCTTAATAAAATTAAATATTGATGTAACGAGGTAAAAAAGAGAAAAGTCTTAATTAAACGGGAATATTTACTGTATTGCTTGAGATAAAAAAAGAAGAGGTCACCCATAAAATAAAAGCCTGTTCAGTTATCTGAAACAGGCTTTAAGTATGAGTTTTATGACTCTATATCGTATTCAGAATATCTTGATATTATTAGAAAAAGCAGCGCTTTAGCTCACTTTCTTTTTCTTTTTAATCACAACCCAGATACTACCAATTAATCCCATAACTAATAGGCAAACTGGTAATAGCATAAGGATATTCATTAAATGGTGTTCATATTGGCGAAAGAGCGGGCTATTACCTAATAAGTAACCTAACGTGGTCAGTATACCAACCCATAAAAGCCCACTTAACCAATTGAAGATTTGAAAGCGCGTGTTGTTTAATCCAGCAAGACCTGCAATTGTTGGCAACAGTGTTCTCACGAAGGCTAAAAAACGTCCAATTAACAGTGCGGCTAAGCCATGACGATGAAAAAGCCCATGAGCACGTTGGTGGTAATGTTCTGGCAGATGCGATAGCCAACTGCGTACTAATTTAGTATTTCCAAGCCATCGCCCTTGAAGATAGCCCAACCAACAGCCTAGGCTCGCGCCTGCAGTCAAAATAAGTAAGGTTAATGGAAAATCCATTGTATCTTTAGCAATTAACACGCCCACTAAAATTAATAAGCTATCTCCTGGTAAGAAAGCTGCGGGCAATACTCCGTTTTCTAGGAATAGTATGGTGAATAATAAAATGTAGATAATCCATATTAATGAAGGATTAGCTAAGGTTTCGTAATCTTGGTGCCATAGCGCCAAGAATAGCTCTCTTACGATTTCCATATAAAAGGCTTCCTAAAACTGAGTCATTTGGGGGTAAATATAGAATCAATAGGTGTTGTAATCTATTTACCCGTTTTCTACTTCATAGGGTCTATTTTTCATTGTTTAAAACAGCAACACTCTAACAAAATCATGAAAAACTAGACAGAAAATTTTTTAACTGGATGACGACACTATTTATACATGGATATTGGATCTCGAAAAATAGACATCTAATCTCTTTTTGAGTTCAGAATAGGCGCTTTTAAAAAAGAAAAGCTTAAGATGAGGGATAATACCAAGAGGTGTTCTCTATTTTATAGCGTTCATAAAAGATAAGTTTTTAATATTAATTGTGCAAAAATAAAGCATTATCTTGTTTATTATTTATTCAAATCAAGAAGGGCTAGAGAGAATAATTGTTAGCGATAATGTTAATAAAAAAGACTATTAATTGATTAAGAAAATCTAAAAGAAGAGAAACAAAATAAAAAATAAGTAAGGTGACTAGGTATAACTTACTGATAATAATAATTTCTTTCATTTCATGTTGGTCTATTAAAAAGAACAAAATCCTATTATGATCACAGTTGTGTTATTTTATTGTTAACAAAAATGGTTAATGCTGTATATTTTGCATAATCAGCTTTTCAGCGCGATTCAATTCCTTATACTGGCATTGCAAACACTCAAAAATGCCTTTTTTAAATATTATTTTAAGTAATGGAATAGCTATGGATAAACAACAATCCAGAGTCTTCAGCCTGTTCTTTCAGGGAAGTCTCGTTAAACAAATTCTCGTGGGATTAGTCGCAGGGATCTTACTTGCTTGGTTAGCGCCAGAAGCTGCCAAAATGATGAGCCTGTTAGGTACTCTGTTTATTAGTGCATTAAAAGCTGTTGCCCCTATCTTAGTTTGGGTGCTGGTTATGGCTTCAATTGCAAACCACCGTCAAGGGCAAAAATCTAATATTCGTCCTGTATTAATTTTATATCTGTTAGCAACGTTCTTTGCTGCGTTAACCGCAGTTGTTGCCAGCTTTATGTTCCCATCAGTTTTAACGCTAGTTGTTAACGAATCACAATTGTCACCACCTGAAAATATTGCTGAAGTTCTTAAAGGCGTATTAATTAATGTGGTTGCAAACCCTGTTGATGCGCTTATCAATGGTAACTATATGGGCATTTTAGCGTGGTCTATCGGGCTTGGTTTAGCATTACGCCACGCAAGTGATACTACTAAAGCCTTAACGCAAGATTTAGCTGACGCAGTAACTAACTTAGTGCGTGTTGTTATTCGTTTAGCGCCTATCGGTATTTTCGGCTTAGTGTCATCAACGATTGCAACAACTGGCTTTGAAGTCTTAGCAGGTTACTTACAAGTTCTTGCTGTATTGATTGGCTGTATGTTGTTCGTTGCTTTAGTCGTGAATCCACTGATCGTATTTTGGAAAATCCGTAGTAATCCATATCCATTAGTGTGGGCATGTTTGCGTGAAAGTGGTGTAACTGCCTTCTTTACACGTAGCTCAGCTGCAAATATTCCAGTGAATATGGCAATGTGTCGTCGTATGAATTTAAACGAAGATACTTATTCTGTTTCAATTCCATTAGGTGCAACCATTAATATGGGTGGTGCTGCAATCACTATCACTATTTTGACATTAGCTGCGGTTAATACACTGGGTATGCCAGTCGATATTCCAACTGCGTTATTGTTAAGTCTTGTTGCTGCGATTTGTGCGTGTGGTGCATCAGGTGTTGCAGGTGGTTCTTTACTGTTAATTCCACTGGCTTGTAGCATGTTTGGTATTAGCAATGATATCGCTATGCAAGTGGTTGCTGTGGGCGTGATGATCGGAGTGTTACAAGATTCAGCTGAAACCGCACTGAACTCATCAACTGACGTTCTGTTTACTGCAACAGTTTGTATCGCTGAAGATAATCGTATTTCAGAAAATCCATTAACTGAAAAAAATAATGGGTAAAAAGGGTAAGTAGTAAGACAGGAAGAGTAGTAAAAATAATAATTAATAAAAAAATAGAACCCCACATTTTGTGGGGTTTCTTTTTGTCTTGCTAACCTTAATTGATTAAATTTCAAGGGCGAGTTCTGTGCCTTGCCTAATAGCGCGTTTTGCATCTAATGCACTGGCATCTTTTGCTCCACCAATAAGATGAACTGTTTTGTTTTCTTTTTCTAAAGGCGTAAGTAATGGGTGATAAGCACGTTGCCCTGTACACAATATAATATTATCAGCAGGGATAAGCTGTTGCTTTCCATCCTGTTCAATAATGAGACCTTCTGGTGTGATCCTTTGATAGTTGCAATGGGTTAAAAATTTAACGCCTTTTTTCTCTAGCGTTAAACGATGTATCCATCCCGTTGTTTTACCTAAGCTTAAACCTATTTTCCCTGCTTTACGCTGTGTCATAACAATGTGTTTAGTATCGTCTTTTGAATGATTTGCGGGTTTTATGCCACCACGATAAGAAAGTGTCGGATCAATACCCCACTCTTTATTAAAGGCGCAAGGACTTAGGCTACTACATTGCCCTTTTTGCGTGAGATAAAGGCTGGTATCAAAGCCAATTCCGCCACTCCCCATGATCACGACATTTTTACCTACTGGCTGGTGGTATTTAAGAACGTCGAGATAAGATTTCACAATGGGATCATCAAGTCCTTCAATCTCAGGAATATGAGGTTTAACGCCACTTGCTAAAATCACCTCATCAAAGTTTTCAAGATGTTCAGGAGTGGCTTCGGTATTATTTTTAACAATGACTCCCGTGAGTTGTAATTGTCGTTTGAAGTAACGTAATGTCTCTTGAAATTCTTCTTTCCCCGGAATTTGACTGGCGATATTAAGTTGACCACCAATCACATCTTCTTTTTCAAACAGTGTGACATGATGGCCTCGTTTCGCGGCGGTTACCGCAAAAGATAATCCCGCGGGTCCCGCACCAACAACAGCCAGTTTTTTAGGTTGTTGAGTTGGAATAACCAGAAGTTCGGTTTCTTGACAAGCAAAGGGATTAACTAAACAAGAGGCGGTTTGACCTGAAAATATTTCATCAAGGCATGCCTGATTGCAAGCAATACAAGTATTGATTTCATCTTCGCGCCCCTGTTGTGCTTTAAGCACAAACTCAGGATCAGCAAGGAAAGGGCGAGCCATTGAAACCATATCAGCACAGCCTTCAGCTAAAATAGCTTCTGCGGTTTGTGGTGTGTTAATTCGGTTTGATGTAATCAGTGGGATATTCACCTTTCCCATTAATTCGCGTGTGACATTCGCAAATTGGCCTCTTGGTACCATCGTGGCAATGGTCGGAATTCGCGCTTCATGCCAACCGATCCCTGTATTAATCATTGTAGCGCCCGCTTTTTCAATGGCTTTGGCAAGATAAAGTACCTCTGATGCCTCTGCGCCATCTTTGATTAAATCCAACATAGAAAGGCGGTAAATAATAATAAACGCCTCACCCACGGCTTTCTTAATGCCTTCAAGAATACGTAAAGCAAAGCGACAACGATTTTCGATATTTCCTCCCCACTGATCGTCTCGCTGATTAGTCTGTCTGACTAAAAACTGATTAATTAAATAGCCTTCCGATCCCATTATCTCAACACCATCATAACCTGCCTTTTGAGCCAATTGAGCACAATGAATGTAATCATTGATGGTTTGTTCGATTTGTTCATGACTCATGGCTTTTGGCATAAACGGGGTGATTGGCGATTGAATAGCTGAAGGTGCAACTAAATTAGGTTGGTAGCTATAACGGCCTGTATGCAATATCTGTAATGCAATTTTACCGTCTTGTTGATGAACCGCATCAGTAACAAGTTGATGAGTTGCCAGTTGGCTTTCAGACATCAATGTTGCAGCGTGTGGCAATAACACGCCTTGTTTATTGGGAGAGATCCCTCCAGTCACTATTAGTGCAACACCTGCCGCGGCTCTTTGGGCATAAAACTGTGCAAGTTTTGGGGCATCATTCGGATTTTCTTCAAGTCCAGTATGCATAGAGCCCATAAGAATACGGTTTTTAAGTACGGTAAACCCTAAATCAAGAGGCGAAAATAGATGAGAATAATGTGCCATCAGATACCCTTTTTATACTGGTCAGATGAGATATCTATTAGCATAACGAGAAGTGAGTGATTAAGAGTTTATTATGTTAATAAGTTGTGATCTTAATCATGGAAAAGGTGAATGGCGGGCTATAAATCAATAATAATCTAAGTGATTAGTTAATGAGAACAAATAGTGATAATAAAAATCACACTCATTCATAATATTTCATCATATAATGTAGTGTACCTATTAATACGTATTAAAAACACACTTCACTATTTTGAATTTGGAGACGTTATGATTAATAAATTTAATCAACTTGTTGACTGTTCTGACTTGGGTAAATTGGTATTACGTGTTTCTCTTGGCGTTTTAATGTTATTACATGGACTTCATAAAATGGAACCGGGTGGATTAGCAGGTATTCAGGGAATGTTGGCTAATGCTAATCTACCTGCATTTATTGCTTATGGCACAGTGATTGGAGAAGTTGTTGCGCCTATTCTATTGATTATTGGTTTATTTACTCGTGCTTCAGCGCTGGTTTTAGCGGGTACAATGTTTGTTGCTGTACTGATGGTGCACTCAGGTGATTTATTTGCACTAAACCCTAAAACAGGGGGATGGGCACCAGAAAGCGCGGGCTTCTATTTATTTGCGGCAATTGCTGTCATGTTTTTAGGTAGCGGTCGTTTCGCTGTTAAAAAAGATTAATAAATTTAATAATCAATAAATTTGAATGTTATCTTTATAACTTGATTAAAATTGATGAATGAACGCCCAGTTTTATCTTGAACTGGGCGTTTTGTTTTCGACAACGTAGTTAATTATCGTTTATAAACTAAAGTCGTTTTTATTTTTGATTTGGTGGCGTTAATTTAAATACTTTTTCATTTTCGCCTAGCCACTGACGAGCTACTTGGTTTATATCGTTAACACTTAATGTTTTTATAATGGCAGGGTCAGTAAGTAAACGCTGATACTGCTGGTCATCAGTTGCAACTTGTGCAAGGGCATCTGTCCAATAGCTTGCACTGTCATTTACCTGTGAATTTTCAGTTAGCCAGATATTTTTAGCCTCTTGTAACTCTTTATCTGTAATGCCTGACTGTTTAACTTCATTCACGACTTTACGAGCAAGAGTAATTAATTCATCTGCACGCTCAGGTGATGCCGTAAAGTTTAAACGGCCAGTATAGTAGCTTGTAGGGACTTTCGTTAACATTTCAGAGAAACCAAGAGAGTAAATTCCTCCAGCACGTTCACGTAGATTAAGTCTTAAGCGTTGGCTGATCACCGTATCGAGTAAATTTAGCGCTAATACTTGTTGCTGTGACCATTGAGCAGGCGCTGCATATTGAATGCTAATCATGCTCTTATCACTACTTGCAATAGGATATGTTTTGCTAAACGAGGTGAGTTTAGGATTAATAGCGGGATCTGCCCAAAATAAGCGTTGCTCTGAACGTGTTGGCAGACTCGCAATCCAGCGCTCAATTAACGGTTTAACTTGATTAAGGTTCACGGGACCACTGATAACTAACGTCATATCAGCAGGTTGCCCTAAAATCATTTGGTTGGTTTGCTGTAATTGTTGGGCAGTAAACTGCTTCCAAGCACCTTGAGGAGAAACCACTAAACGATCGCCATTTTGATAACTTTCTTTATTGATATTATCTAAGAACGTGCGTTCAACAGGCGTTTTTGAAATGCCTAATGCCATCGCTTGTTTTTGTTGCTCTAATTTCTCGCCATTAAATTGCGGTGACGTGATTTTTAAGTGCATTAACGTGAGTAAAGTTTCCAATTCATCAATGGGCGCTTCACCACGGAAACCGTGGAATAATAGTTCACTGTAAGGGCGTAAACTAATTTGGTGTTGTTTGGTAAATAACGCTAATTCGCGAGCGTTATAATGACCATATCCACTGACTTCAGGTAATTTTAATGCCCATTGCACCATGCCTAAGCTTTGATTGGTTTCAAGGGATGAACCACCCGGAATACGCAGTGAAACTTGAATATTATCTTTAAGATAACTGTCATTTTTCACAATCACTTTTACGTTATTGCTCAGTGTCCACTCTTGTGTTTTTTCAATCGGCAGTGATTGCGTTGAAACAATGGAGCCTGTTTGTTCAGGTTTGATATCTAACACAACGGCTTGTGTTTTTAACGTAAATGCACCTGGATTTGATTGTCTAATTTCTTGCCAGCGTTGTGCTGCTTTAGTTGCACTAAATACATTGGCATCACTATCAGGGCCAATAACCGCCACTCGTGGTGATGCTTGTTTTAGGTATTGAGCAAAATAGTGTTCTAGTGTTTCAGGTGTCACTTTATTGATGAGTTGATAGCTTAAATTTAATGCCTGTTTTTTTGTTTGAATTGGCATCTCCAATTCGATCGCAGTGGTAATTTGATTGGCTAAATAATCGTGCTCGTAACGTTCTTCGCCCGCTGCTTGTTGACTTAGACGCTTTAACATCGCATTTCGAGCATTATCTAATTCTTCTTGAGTTACCGGAACAGAGGCTAGGCGTTGAACTTCGGTAAATAAGATATCTAATGCGCCTTGGTAATCATTACCTTTAGGGTGCGCAATCATCAATTGCTGTGAGCGGCGAGAGTCTAACATTGCGCCTTGCGCATTAGCGCTAATGGACGCAATCAAGCCATTATCGACGATAGTTGAGAAGCGTTGATTTAAAATCGATAGCCATAATGAATCCATTAGGTCTTCATATTGACCTTGGCGGCTATTTAAAGGTGCAGGCAAAGTACGTTGCAAGGTAAATTGCAAAATACGTGAGCCTTGTTCTTTATCGAAAATAGTCTTAACGAGTAAATCTTTATGATCGATAAAGTTGTGCCAAGATGGGTCGTCAATCCCTTTGTTCTCGCTATTTTTAGCGTTAAACAGTTGTTTAATATCTGCGATTGCATCGCCTTGATTAAAGTTACCCACCAGCACTAAAGCCATTCTTTCTGGTTGATACCAAGCATCATAATAACGTTTCGCATCTTTTACATCGCCATATTTAACGATGTCTAAATCACCAATAGGATCACGATCCAGATAACGGCTACCGTAATAACGCAATTCTTCTAACTGGCGGTTAATTCGAAAACCAATCCCCTGACGTAAACGCCATTCTTCAACAATAACAGGGCGCTCTTTATCAAACTCAATAGGGTCAAATGTCATTTCAAATGCCCAATCTGATAAGATTTTTAGCCCTGTTTTAATTTGGATGGGATTTGCATTCGGCAATGACAATTTATAGGTAGTTGCATTTAAACTAGTTGCTGCATTAACGTGGCTACCTAATTTCATGCCTAGGCTTTCAAGTTGTTTAAAGCCCGTTGTACCCGGAAAGTGTGTGGTGCCTTTAAACGCCATATGTTCGGTAAAGTGTGAAAAACCAAGTTGCTTTTCATCTTCTTGCACCGAACCGCTTTTCACTAATAGACGCATTTCAACGCCAGTTTGTTGGCGTTGCAGTAAGTAGACGTCTAAACCATTATCTAATGTAAAATGGCGAACATCAGGGCGCAGAGATAGCGTATTTTTGTCATTTTGATTAGGGGTGCTTGCAGCACACCCTAAAAGTGAAAGACTGACTGAAACAATCAGTAAATTACGATACATATTCGGTAGCTCCAGCAGGTTGAGAGGAGGATACGGTAGAGGCTTTTAATGAAAGCACATTATCTGCAATCACATGTGTAAAGCGCTGGTGGCTGACTAAGGCAATACCCGCAGTTGGCAGATGTTGTTTTAGCAACTTCAACATGCTTAATGCATTTTGTTCATCAAGTGCTGATGTGGTTTCATCTAGTAAAATAAGCTCTGGTTTATTGAGTAATAAACGGGCAAAAATAAGGCGTTGTTGCTCACCACCTGATAGGCGTGTTGTCCAATCAGTTTCCAGTGAAAGTTGATTTTTTATTTTATCTAAGCCCACCAAATGAAGCGCTTCTTCGTACTCTTTGGCGGAGAATTGATTAGGCTGATAAGGATAAGCGAGCAAACTATCTAAACGCGCAAAAGGTAGATACATACGTTGTGGGATCCAACACACATTTGGTGAGCGTTGAATTTCCCCTTTGAAATAAGGCCAATGTCCACTTAATGCTCTAAGCAGTGTTGATTTACCTAAACCAGAACAACCTTCGATAACGGTTAATTCACCCGCTTTTACAGAGAAGTTAATATCTTGGATTAACAGGCTGTTATCTTGCATAAATAGAGAAAGATTGGCTTTCAACTTAATCTGTTTATCATTTAAATCAGTGACTTCTGGCTCATGATCGTGCTCTAAAAGCACCACGAAATTGTAAAGACGCGTCACCGTTGCTTGCCATGCAGCAATCTCTTTATAGGAGAAAATAAACCAGCTTAATGCACCCGCAACGCTAGAGAATGCTTGTCTCAACTGCATTAATCCCCCTAGCATTAATTCGCCAGCAAGGAATTTAGGTAAGGCAAAAATAATTGGCGCCATTGCAGTAGCTTGTTGGTAGCCCACAGTGAAGAATGCAAGATTTCTTTCGTAGCGGATAAGGTTATTCCAGTTATGAATAACCCCTAAAAAACGGCCCATTAATTCATTACGATCACTGATTTCACCACGTTGGCCTGCAATTGCATCGCCATGTTGTTTACGGGTGATGAGAGCAGCACGGTAATCAGCTTCTTTGCGCTGTTTATCCATATTAATTTTACGCAGTGGCGAACCAATAAACTGCGTAATAGTGATCCCAATAATGGTATACACAATACAAGCCCAGAACATATAGCCAGGAATTGTCCACTCGCTACCACCTAATGTGAAAGAGATAGCGCCAGACAGTGACCAAAGAATGGTGGCAAAAGAGATAAGCGTGAGTAACGAGTGCAAAAATGTCACGGTTAAACGCATTGTTGATTCGATCAGTAAACGAATATCTTCTGCAATACGCTGATCTGGGTTATCAGGCTCTTGAGAAGTGAGTCTTAACATATAGTGTTTACTGTTTTTTGATAACCAGCGATCAAGCACTTGTTCAGTCATGCCTTCTCGCCAGCGAATGACCATTTTTTGGCGTAAAAAATCGCCCATTACTACCACAGTAATTAATCCCGCAATAATAATGATAAATTGTTGAAGGAGCTTGTATAACGCTTGTCCGTCAAGTTGTTGTAATGCGTTATAGAAACTGCCATTCCATTCATTCATTTTGACGTTAAACCAAACCGATGACAGGGTTAAGGTTAATGAGACAATCAACAGAAACCAGCAGTAAAGGGCGGCACGCCGCCCCCAAAAAGGTGAAACTAAATAGAAAAATTGTTTTATTGTTTTCATTGCTTATTGGTCATATTTTTATTGTTTATCGACTAGGTTGCTCACATTAACTTCGTCAATTTATTAATAGTCGTAGCTGACTTGTAACCAGAATTGACGACCTGGTTCATAAGATTTGTAATCTTTATCTTGGTAAGTGAAGTAGTCAGCCACATTTTTGGTGTTAAGGACATTATTCACTTCAACAGAAATACCGACACCATAAGCAAATTCAGGTTTCCAACCCAGTTTGGTATCCCAAGTAAAACGGCTACTGTAATTACGTTTTTTGTATTCAAATAATGGACCATATTCACTTGGTTTTGGCGCGCCATTATTGACTTTTTCTGCTTGTGAACGAGCACCATTCCATTGAAGTCGGTTATACCAAGTAATATCCCAATCATCCCAAACACTGGTGAGTTCAGCCGTGACTTTTAATGGTGAGTTAAAATTGCCAGAAGGTAAGTCTTTGGCATTGATGATTTTTCCGTCATACCAAACTTTGTCATAGTTCATTCCTTGTGAACTAGGATCGAAATTGGCGTAACCAGAATCTTTAGGGGTATTGGTTTTGCTTTTCTGCCAACTAATAGAAGCATTAAAAACATGATCTGCTTGGGCTAATTCCCAAGGCTGACTGTTTTTCACTGAAAGCGTTAAGGTATCGTGAGTGCTGCGACCATTATTATTGAAGTGACGAATTCTTATTTTGTCTTTGTCATTCGGGTATTTTGTATCACTACGGACTTCGTCACGACCTTCACGATGAACGTATTGCAGACGCCAAGTTGTAGACACAATTTCTTGTTGTAAACCTAACGTAATTTCATCGTTATACGGTGTTTTGAGAGAATCAACACCTTCAAAGTCGGTACGGTTTTCCCAATCATTTGGATTGTTGTTATCACAAGAGAAATAGCAGTGCTGTAAGCCTGCATTTTGTGCGCCATACAGTGCGTAAGTCAGCATGGAACGACCGTAATAACGGTTTACACCACCAATAATTAAGGTATCACCTGTTCCCCAAAGATCATAAGTTCCGCTTAAACGTGGAGAAATATTATTTTTTTGAACAAAATCATCACGATCTAAACGGATACCAGGACGTAATGTGAGGCGTTTATATTGGATATTATCGTCGAGATAAATAGCGTAGTTAGTATACGAAGCATCATATGTGCCCGCTAAGAAACGCGTTGTTTGCTGCAATGAACCCATCCACTGATTATCCCATGTGGAACCTGTATAGGTGTAGTTGTAATAGGTTTTGTCGCGGATATAAGAGCCTTTAGTTCGGCTAATCTCAAATCCTGTCGTTGGCTGGTGACTCACGGCACCCCATTCAACAGGGTTAAATCGCATAATACTTTTTGCGTTATAGGTTTCTTGTCTACTTTTCAGATCACCTTGACCACCACTGCTAACCTGCTGTGGGTTTTGCCAATCGGTATAATCTTTAATGGTGATAAAGTAGTCTTGATCATTAGTACGCTTATCTTCAAGGTTTTGATAACCCGCCGTTAATTCCAATGAACCAAGATCAAGTTGGTGTTTATAAAGTGCGGTAAAACTTAAACCATTATGTTCGTTGTCATAGCCTGAGTTATAGACAGAACCTGAGAATAAATAACTATTATAACGTGCAATATTGCTCGATAAATCAAGAGATTGTTTCTCTGAGATATCCCATGAATATTTAATAAAATAGTTATCTGATGTTCGAGTTTGATCTTTATAATGAGGCGTTTGCTCAACTTGTTCTAACTGACCATCTGGAGTCAGAATAATTCCGCCTTCTGCACTTATCATCATCGGGATCGTTGATTCACGACGAGATGCAGAGAAAATAAGTCCGGTGTTGTCTGTTAAGCCTGTTTCAAACCAACCACCAAAGTTTTGTTTATCGTATTTTTTCTGGAATCGAGCAGGATTACTAAAATCGTTATTTGCGGTATCAAAATTTAGTTTTGGATCGGTGAAAATATTGTTCCAGCTTGAACGTGTTGTACGATAATAGGCGTTGGCGTGTGTTTCACCAGACCAACGACGACTTTGTACTTCAACCGTTCCCCCCGTAAATCCGCCGAATTCGACAGGAATATTGTTATCGTAAACTGCGACGCTATCAATTAAGCGACTATCAAGGTACATCCCTTGTTCATCACTACTAATGCGTGTGTTGGTTTCACCTAAACCTGAATTAGCAGGGTCAAAATCGTTGTTAAAACTGACACCGTCAAGTTTGTAAGAGTTTTGATAACTACTAGAGCCGTGAATAGAGATACGCGAAGGTTTAATTTCACCCTGATTCATTGAGGTGCTGTCGTTATTGGAAAATTGAACAGCAGGGTTACTTTTTAGTAAGTCAGTAACGTTTCCATCACCTGTATTACGCTGTTTTATCTCTTCTGAGGTGATGTATTGTGGGGCTGAAACCACATCAGTAGCTGGATGATATGTACTACCGACACCGGTTACTTTAACTTCAGGAATAACGATCGCGTTGGCAGTTGCAAGGGGGCGAATAACAAACCCACTGCCTTGTGGAATAATTTCTAATCCACTCCCGATTAAGACTTTTTGTAATGCAGTTTGGGTTTCAAATTGACCTGAAAGTGCTGGAGCACGTAGGTTTTTAACCGAATTTGCATCAAATAAAATTTGTACTTGTCCTTGTTTTGCAATGGCACTTAATGAATCAGCTAAAGACTGCTCTGGTAAAGCCACTGAAACTGTAGATGCATAAGCGCAAGGTGTGGCAATAGTGGTACTTATTAGCAATGCTAGTAAAGACCTCTTAAGGGTCTTTTTTTTGTTATTCATTCTCATTTCACCAATCCCATTCACTAACTTAATAATTGTTGTTACTAGGGAAGAGGGTGAAATGAGAATTATCCTCACCTGTAAAAAAGAATATTTTTCATATTTCTTTTTACTTATTGATAATTAAAGCATTATTTTTATCAGTGAAAACAACATTAACCGGCAATATCAGTGGAATTGCGGTAATAAAGTCTTTGGCATCATTTATGTTAGCGATCCCTGAGACTTTCATTTTGGCGATTTCGGGGGAGGAAATTTGAATATTGATATCAAGATAAGGTTTGAGCTTGGTTATCACTTCATTCAATGGGCGCTCAAAGAAATGCAGTTGACCAAAACGCCAACTTCCCACGGAATCAATATTGACCGAAGAGATAACAAAGCTATCGCTGGCTAATTTGCTTGTAGCCTGAGAGCCTGCGTACAAATAGGCTGGCGAAGATTTCGGTGTTGCTTTTACTTCAACGATCCCTTCATGGACAGCAACGTTAATTTGATTGTTATCATAGCGACTAACTTCAAATTCAGTGCCAACTACTTTAATTAATCGGGTATCAGCATGCACATAGAAAGGGCGATACGGATTTGATTTTACCTTGAAATAGGCTTGTCCTTTATCCAACCATAAACGCCTTTCTTCTTGCACATAAGCCACTCTTACCTGTGTATTTCTGTCTAAATAGACTTTAGAGCCATCAGCTAAGGTCATTTCTTTCGGTAAATCGCTGGTTGCAAGCGTCATATTATCCATCAGTAATGCAGGTAAATGACTATAAGGAAGATATAAAACGGTGAGTAAACAAAGAGTAGCCGTGGTGTGGATCATTGGGCGCCAAAAAGAGCGTTTTTTCTTTTCAACGGTGGCGATTGTTGGTCGTGGTAATGCATCGCATTGACGCCAGATCCCAGCAATATCTTGATACGCTTGCCGATTTACATCATTTTCTATCCACACTTTAAACGCTTGACGTTGCTGAGGTGTCATCCTTTGGCTATATTGTCGGGTGAACCAAAGGGCTGCTTGCTCATCAGTCGATCCATTGAGTAATTCATCATTAGTCTCCAAAAAAAGGGAGTCTAGCTCCTCATCTGTGTGAGGTTTTATTTCCGGTATATTTTTTTCCGGCTTACTCATCATTCGAGCATTTCTCCTGTCCTGCATCGACATATCTTTTGCAATGTAATAGGGCAGCGGCAATATGTTTTTCCACCATACTGATTGAGATTTCCATTTGCTCTGCAATTTCGCTTTGTGATAGTCCATCAAAACGATAAAGAACAAATGCTTCTCGACGGCGTGGAGGTAATGTTTCAATTGCTTCGCTAAGTAGATCTAAACGCTGTTGATGCTCAACGACATACCCCGGATCAAGCTCCGTGGTATAACTTTGAGCGGCGTCATCTAATTCACAATCATCCTGATAGATATCTTTTTGCTTTTGATTTTTTCTCCAATGGTCAATCAAAACGTGGTTCGCTATTTTAAACAGAAAAGCACGCTGTTCTTGCACAGGTGTTTGTTCTTTTCTGTTTAGCCATAGTGTAAACACATCTTGAGACAAATCATCTGCATCATGGTAATTACCCGTACGTTTGTGGAAAAAACGCACAAGTTGTCCATAGGTTGATTGATAGGCACAACTAATTTTTTGTGCCAATGATTTATCGCTAGCCATAATCTCTGGTGTCTAAAAAAGAGTGAAATAATAAGCTCTTACTGCTTCTCATGCGAACAAGTTATGATAATTATCAAGCTAATTTTTTATTGTATTATTAATAATAAGCAATATCATTTGTGTTTGTATTATGCCTATAATTCACAAGAAAGAAAATCAGAGGCAAGAATTATGAGTAGTATGTCGGCGACTTTTTCACGCCGTGGATCATTTTCTATTGGTGGATTAACCGCCAGTATTTTATTTCATGCAACGTTAGCTGTTGTCGCTATTGGCTGGATAACATCTAAAGATGAACGCCATGGTGTTTTACCACCAGCGATGACAATGGATCTTGGTATCTATCAATTAGCACAGGCAGAAACAAAAGAAGTTCCTGTTGGGCCTGAAAAAGTGATGTCTGTTCCTGAACCCGCAGAGGTAGAGCCAGAACCTATCAAAGAAGTGTTAGATTTACCTAAAATGCCTGTAGTAGAACAAGGTACTTATGAGCGTATTCCAGAAAAGCCAAAAGTAAAACCAGTGGTGAAACCAAAACCTGTTGCGGTGAAAGTACCTGATGATCTTCCTGTCTCAGAAGCACCATCAGATGTAACAAGCGCACCTATTTCTGGTTCTAATACAAGTAGTAGTGCTCAATTTAATAGTTTATCTACTTCTTCTGTGAGTGGGCAAATGGGCTGGGAAAGCTTAGTTCATAGCCATATTAATGCCTATAAACGCTACCCACGCACAGCATTGCGCTTTAAAGCAACGGGCGTGACACAAGTTTCTATTGTGTTAAATGCAAAAGGTGAGTTATTAGACGCGAAAGTAGAAACATCATCAGGTAATCGTATTCTTGATAGAGAAGCGTTAAATACGATTAAACGTGCTTCGCCATTTCCAGCGCCTGAAAGCTATCGTTTAGTAAATGGTAATATTTCATTTACTGCGCCTTTAACGTTTGATTATAGGCAAGAGAGCTAAGTTATTATTTATAATTATTTACTACATAATAAACTAACTATTAAAAATAAATAATTTAAAGAAACAGAAACTAAAAAACCACCGTAAGGTGGTTTTCTAGTTTTAATCTTTGTGTTCGTCGGCATCGCAATTTTTCAGCGTCGCGGGGAAGATTGCCGGCTCTTTTATCCCCACCAACGAAACAAGAGTATCATAGTGAAAATATAACATCAATATAATTATTCAATAGAGTTTTTGTATAATAAAATCTCATTATCAATTTCATCAATATGTGAAGCGTGACTTCCATTTGTATACATATACATCTCTTTTAAGAGCAGTAAATTATTTTTCAAATGATATATCTCTGATTCTAATTTATTATTCTTTATTTTTAAATCCTCTAATTCTGAATATAATTTATTTTTTGATATTGATGATAATAATCCTTTGTCTAATAACTTTCGATCGTTACGGCAAATAGATGCTCGATAATCCTCATGTCTATAGTATCTTTTACGAGTGTTTAATTTAAATAAAGGAGGAAGTATTCGCGTTACACAAATAGTTTGGATCATATCACATAAAGCATAAGTTTCTTTTTTAGCAAGATCACCAATGTTTTTTATTGATTCATCTGATAATTTAAAAATAGAGGAATTAACGGCTAAGTCATGAGGCTTTTTTGATGTGAGTGGAATGACTTTAACTCCTCTGTCATCTGCTTTTACGACAATCGCAGGCCTTCTCTTATGCATTTCACCCTGTTGAATATTATCAGGATAGCGTTTATTTGTTTTTATACTGGCATCCAAAGTGACACATGAGAAGATATGTCCAAATTCAACAATAATAATTTTACCAAGATATAATATTGATTTAGCACTTTTATAATTTTTATTTTTTAATGTTTGAGATAAATAAATATCATCTGAAACATTTCTTGGAGATAGCCAAATATTTATAATAATATTGTTCTCAGATAGAGTTTGAATTTTTGAACTTTTTATTTCCCATCGGTGCTCTTTTCTACCGATAAATGATTTTGTGATAAAAACAGGATAGAAATTTTCTTTATCAATGTTATCTCTAAATAGTGGAGTGATAATTTCATTTATACCATTTAGAATAACATGACCTAATAATATTTCAGTCCGATAATTATAAAATTCAAAATAATTAATTCTTATCATAATATAATCCGTTAAGTAATAGTGAGGTATATCTGTGTTTTCGGGATTATTTTAGATTAATGTGACTTTATTTTTTCTATTTTAAACTTTAAATATATTTATTAAATTTCAAACTAATTAAATATAAAAAAGCAGAGAATAATCTCTGCTTTTATTTTTAGTCGTAAGGAAAATAATTAAAACTATTTTGTCATACGTTTGTATTTCATGCGACGAGGTTGAATAGCGTCGTTGCCTAATGTACGTTTTTTGTATTCTTCATATTCAGTAAAGTTACCTTCGAAGAATTCCACTTTACCTTCATCTTGATAATCGATGATATGCGTGGCAATACGGTCAAGGAACCAGCGGTCATGCGAGATAACCATTGCACAACCTGGGAACTCTAATAGGGCGTTTTCTAATGCACGTAAAGTTTCAACGTCGAGGTCGTTAGTTGGTTCATCGAGCAGCAACATGTTACCGCCAACTTGTAGCAGCTTCGCAAGGTGTAAACGACCACGCTCACCACCAGAAAGTTCGCCAACACGTTTACCTTGGTCAATACCTTTAAAGTTAAAACGACCAACATAGGCACGGCTTGGGATCTCAAAGTTGCCAATACGCATAATGTCTTGGCCACCTGAAACTTCTTCCCAAACAGTTTTACTGTCGTCCATGCTGTCACGGAACTGATCAACAGATGCCAGTTTAACAGTATCACCTAAAGTGAGTGTACCTGAGTCTGGTTGTTCTTGACCCGAGATCATACGAAATAGTGTTGATTTACCTGCACCGTTAGGGCCGATAATACCGACAATCGCCCCTTTAGGAATAGAGAAGCTTAAATTATCAATCAGAACGCGATCACCATAAGATTTTGTTAGATTATTAATTTCTAACACTTTATCCCCTAAACGTGGTCCAGGTGGAATAAAGAGTTCACTGGTCTCATTACGTTTTTGATAATCAACGCTGTTAAGTTCTTCAAAGCGAGCAAGACGTGCCTTGCCTTTTGCTTGGCGACCTTTAGGATTTTGGCGGATCCACTCAAGTTCTTTCTGAATAGATTTATGACGAGCCGCTTCAGTTGCTGCTTCTTGCTCAAGGCGCGCGTCTTTCTGCTCTAACCATGAAGAGTAGTTACCTTCCCATGGAATACCTTCACCACGGTCAAGTTCTAAGATCCAACCCGCTACGTTATCAAGGAAGTAACGGTCGTGGGTGATCGCCACAACAGTACCTTCATAATCATGTAAGAAGCGCTCTAACCAAGCCACAGATTCTGCATCCAAGTGGTTAGTTGGTTCATCTAATAACAGCATATCTGGTTTTTCTAACAGGAGACGACAGATAGCAACACGGCGACGTTCACCCCCTGAAAGTTTCTCAATTTTTGCGTCCCATTCAGGTAAACGTAGCGCTTCTGCTGCACGCTCTAATTGATTTTCAAGGTTATGGCCATCATGAGATTGAATAATCGCTTCTAACTGACCTTGTTCTTTTGCTAATTTATCGAAATCAGCATCAGGATCGGCATAAGCCGCATAAACTTCATCAAGGCGGTTTAATGCGTTTTTCAGTTCGCTGACGGCTTCTTCAACGGCTTCACGTACTGTATGTTCTGGGTTTAATTTTGGTTCTTGTGGTAAGTAACCAATTTTAATACCTGGTTGTGGACGTGCTTCACCTTCGATATCAGTATCAATACCTGCCATGATGCGTAGTAATGTTGATTTACCAGCACCATTAAGACCAAGCACACCAATTTTCGCGCCCGGGAAGAAGCTGAGTGAAATGTTTTTAAGGATATGTCGCTTAGGTGGGACAATTTTCCCGACACGCAACATACTATAAACGTATTGAGCCACTATAATTACCCTTTGATTATAAAAGAGATTTTATCTGAGGTGCCACTTTTTGCGCTAAAAACAAATTTTTTGTGATTAAGCCGCGTGTTTATGGTACCAAAATGAACAATAGCAAAGTCAATGCCAGTATTTTGCCAAAGACCCGAAAATGATGAAAGTCGCCAGTATACCCGATTTATAAAAGAAAACCTTAGTCAAAAGAGAGGTTTTTATCCACCTTCCGTACTTCCTCTGAAAGTAAAGAAAATTTCTCTTAAAGAGGGGAACTTACATTGTTAATGATTATCATATTAGCTAATGTATTCACTCTTTGGTGGTTCTATTTGAGGTGGGAGAAATAACGTGGTGAAGCAAAAGTGGTCGTTAGCAGTGGCAATTGGGGCATTGTGTTTTTCTACATGGGTGCAAGCAGATTCATTAAGTGAACAACGTGGCCGTTATCAAGAAATTAAGTCAGCATGGGATCTGAAACAAACAGATGAAGTAGAAAAACTACTGCCCACATTACAAAACTATCCACTTTATCCTTATCTGGAATACCGTCAAATTACGGATAATCTTGATGTTATTGCGCCAGCAGTGGTTACTGAATTTGTTGCTAAATATCCCACATTGCCACCAGCAAAAGCACTTCCTTCACTGTTTGTGAATGAATTGGCTAAGCGCCAAGAGTGGCAGAACTTACTGACTTTTAGCCCTAATCCACCAAATCCTAAAGCCGCAAGATGTAATTATTATTATGCAAAATGGGCAATAGGTGATATTCAAACGGCATGGGTAGGGGCTAAAGAAGCATGGCTTAATGGCACATCAATGCCATCAAGTTGTGATTCACTTTTTGATGAATGGCAAAAAGCTAATCAATTAACACCCGAGTTGGTGTTAGAACGCATTAATTTAGCGGTTAAAAATGGTAATACGGCGCTTGCTGCTTACTTGGCTCGACGTCTCCCTGAAAATTATCAAACCATTAGTGATGCCTTGGTTGAATTACAAGACTATCCCAATTTAGTTGGACGCTATGCAACCACTCTTTCACCGACAGATTTCACACGTTCAATCATACAATCTGCATTTTCACGTTGGGCAAGAAAAGACGCAGATGCAGCAAGAGCACAACTGGACAATATCGCGCATGCACAAAAAATGACAGCCAGTGAGCGCCAGTTAATGCGTGATACTGTGGCGTGGCAATATATGCCTTATGCGACACCAGAGCAGGTAAAATGGCGTGATAGCATTATTCAAGATACAGCATCAGATACATTGCGTGAGCGCCGTGTACGCCTAGCATTAAGCCAAAACCAACCTGCTGAATTGGCATTGTGGTTAGAAAGGCTCTCTCCGGAAAGTAAAAATAAGGAAGAGTGGCGTTATTGGCGAGCAATGGTGTTGCAATCACAAGGTAAAAACAGTGAAGCACAAGCTATTTTAGAAGCGCTAACACAAAATCGTGGTTTTTACCCAATGGTTGCAGCTGCCAAATTAGGTAAGCCTTATGTGATGGTGATAGATAAAGCCCCAAGTGTTTCATCAAACATCCCTAATCAGCCAGAAATACAGCGTGTTCGTGAATTGATGTATTGGCAGATGGATAACTTAGCGCGATCAGAGTGGGCAAACTATGTTGCTTCACAGCCAGCGCAAATACAGTCTGAATTAGCGCGTTATGCGTATGAGCAAAAATGGGCTGATTTAGCGGTGCAAGCCACGATCACAGGGAAAATGTGGGATCATCTAGAAGAACGCTTCCCTCTTGCTTGGAAAAATGAGTTTGAGCAATATACGAAAGATAAATCGATCGACCGCAATTATGCGATGGCGATTGCTCGCCAAGAAAGTGCGTGGAATCCTCAAGCCCGTTCTTCAGCGGGTGCAACAGGTTTAATGCAGGTTATGCCAAAAACAGCAGAGTTTACGGTAAAACAAGCGGGGATTACGGGATATACAAGTAGTGCGCAATTGACAAATCCTGTGAAGAATATTGAGATTGGTACCGCTTATCTTGATTCTGTCTATCAGCGTTTTAACCAAAACCGTATTTTAGCAAGTGCTGCGTACAATGCGGGGCCTGCGCGTGTTGATCGTTGGTTATCTGATGCAAATGGTCAATTAGATGCAATTGCTTTTGTTGAAAGTATTCCTTTTGCTGAAACTCGTGGTTATGTGAAAAACGTACTCTCTTTTGCTGTTTTCTATAGCTATTTTGCGGGTGAACAGCAGCCAGTACTGACTGAAAATGAGTGGAATAGCCGATATTAAAGGATAAAAAAAGGATTTATTGTTGGAGCCTCTTTGTACATTAGCAAAGTATGATATAGTTTGTACTAGTTAATGAGTGTGGCAAAAAGAGGTTCCCACGATGCAAGATCCTGCATTATCACCTGAAGAGAATGAGCACTGGCTAAGATTTGTAGAGTTATTACAACATGCTTTTGAGCAAGATGTGCAATTTCCTATTTTACAACTTTTAATGACACCTGATGAACGTAGTGCTTTGGCAACTCGAGTTCGCATTGTGCAAGAGTTAATGCGAGGGGATTTAAGTCAGCGTGAGTTAAAAGAAGAGTTAGGCGTTGGCATTGCCACCATCACTAGAGGCTCTAATAGTTTAAAAACAGCGCCACATGATGTGAAATTATGGCTTGAAAAAGAGCTAATGACGAAAAAATAGTCGCGTTGTTACTCTCTAGACTAGAATAATAAAAAGCCATTTAATTATTTGATTAAATGGCTTTTTTTGTTTCTTTTTTATCTAACAGCAAACTTATCTAGAAGCTGGGTTATCTAAAAAAACGCATTAGATTAATTATTAATCTTCTTTTTGATTGAGTTCTTTATAGATATCATGAGTGACTGGTACTAATGCCAGCACTAATGCTTGTTGATACACAGAAGTACGACTGAGTAGGCCATCAGTAAAATAACCAATCGCACCGCCACGCTGTTTAATGTTGTCAATTTTTGTTAAGAAAGCCATTTCATCGCCAAGCTCACGACCTTCACGGATCCCTTTTAAGATCTGTTCTGGTAGCATAAGGCTTGCTGAGCGTGATTCTCCACGAATTTGACCATGTTCGACAACAATCCAAGCAAAGGTCATATCATCTTCTATACCGGCTTCGACGCCAACCCAAAAATCAGCTTCAGGGCGAACTTGACGAGCCGCCATCACACGTTGACGTGCGCCAGTTCTCGTTTCTGTATTTCCGATAGGTTGCTGTGGAACACGACTATCGACATTAATATCTTCAATATCAAAGGTATCTTTACCGAATACTTGCTCAAAGGCGAGTTTTATCGCGTTGATTTTTGCTGGATTCGTAGTGGCTGCAATGACATGATACATAATGAATTAATCATCCTTTGAAAAATTAGAGCAGTATAACGGAAAAAATGTATGTTACAGGTCTATCTTGTTCGCCACGGTGAAACTGAATGGAACGTGGCGAGACGTATTCAAGGGCAATCTGATAGCCCACTAACAGCGAATGGTGTGCGTCAAGCACAGCAAGTTGCTGAAAAAGTAAAATCAGCAGGCATTACCCACATTATCTCAAGCGATCTTGGCCGTACTCGTCAAACGGCAGAAATCATTGCACAAGCTTGTGGCTGTGAAGTGATAACTGACCCACGTTTACGTGAACTCAATATGGGCGTTCTTGAACAGCGAGAGATCGCAACATTAAAGACACAAGAAGAGGCTTGGCGCAAGAGTTTGATTGATGGTACACCTGATGGACGAATTCCCCAAGGAGAATCAATGGCAGAATTAGCAAGTCGTATGCAGGCTGCGCTAAATCAATGTCTTGATTTACCCGCAAATAGCCGCCCACTCTTAGTCAGTCATGGTATTGCTTTAGGGTGCTTACTGAGTACTGTATTAGGATTACCTGCATATGCAGAACGCCGTTTAAGACTGCGTAATTGCTCAATTTCACGCGTTGATTATCAAAATAGCCCTTGGCTTGCTAATGGTTGGGTGATTGAAACAGCGGGTGATGTGAGTCATCTTACTGATACTGCATTAGATGAAGTTCAGCGCTAAAAAATAAAAGCTCTCTTTCTCATATTACAAAGAGAGCTTTTTCTTATGCGGTTACATCTTCGCGTTTAATTGGAATGTAATATTCAAAACGTTCGATATGATCTTGTGGCTCAGTCACCATCTCATTGCTGTAACTCACATTTTTAAGATAGTATTTTTCAACGTCATAGCCTTTACGGCGCGTTAATCCCATATTAGGTAAGCAGACACCATAAATTAGGAATAAAAATTCCTGCATTGCACCACGTTTTGCCTCACCTTCAAAATCAAAGCGAATGTAATCACCGCCAGCAAGAGAGACTTCATTTGCTGCATCATCATCGATAAACGTTGCATAATCTGGCTCAACGGCAGTTGTGTAAAGCACACGTTGTTCGTCTTCATGCTCATCGCTATGTTGTGCGTGGTGAAGCCCATAAACTTGATGAGGGACAGCGCTTATCTTGCTCATGTAGTAACGCCAGAAGGTTTGGCGCATGTTAGAGCAGGCTTCAGCCCATTGCTCAAGGGTGTGGCTACAAGTTTGCTCAATACCAATTAATTTCTTCTCAGATAGCGTTACAAATTCCCATTTAGGTAAATTTTGAGGATCTAAGGTAATTGGTGGACAAATTCCTACCGCACACCATTCATCAGTACGACGATAAAGTGCGGGTGTTCTATCAAATTGCTTTTTAAAAGCGCGGGTAAAAGTCTGTTGAGAATCAAAACGATATTGCAAAGCAATGTCTAAAATAGGGCGGCTCGTTAAACGTAATGCAACGGCTGCACGAGATAGACGCCTTGAACGAATATAAGAACCAATCGCTTGTCCTGTAACTTCTTTAAACATGCGTTGTAGATGCCACTTGGAGTAACCCGCTTTGGTTGCGACATTATCGAGGGATAATGGCTTGTCTAGGTTATTATCAAGCCAAGCGAGCAAATCACGTATGATGTTGGTTTGATCCATACATCTCCCTTAGTCATATTCGTTTGTTTATTGCAGTAGAAGTAGATGGTAAAGAGCCTGAACATCTATAACAAGTTATATTGTTAGACAATCGTAAAATATAGTCTTTTTCATCGACTAATGTACACAAATTCTTCTATCAGTTAGTAATAGATTGTTTTATTCTAGACAAAACTATTTTCTCATCTTTTCAATGGAACTAGGTAAATATGTTAAATTTCAAAAAGATGCTAGCAATATCTATATTACTCCCTTTTTCTTTGATGGCAAAAGCAGAAGAAATTGGCTACGTGGATACGGTATTTAAGTTTTTTGGCGCTAACCATAAAATTGTGATTGAAGCATTTGATGATCCTGAAGTTAAAAATGTCACATGTTATTTAAGCCGAGCAAAAACTGGGGGCATTTCAGGGAGTTTAGGTCTTGCTGAAGATACTGCTGATGCGGCTATCTCTTGCCAGCAAGTAGGGCCTATTGAACTAAGCGAAAAGGTTATTAAAGGGAAAAATAATGGTGATGTTGTTTTCCAGAAAAGAACATCATTAGTATTTAAAAAGCTTCAAGTTGTACGTTTTTACGATAAACAGCGCCATGCTTTAGTTTATCTGACTTACTCAGATAAAGTCATTGATGGTTCGCCAAAAAATGCGATTAGTGCAGTACCTATTATGCCGTGGAAAGAGTGATTTTTATTTACTAGAGAAATTAATGGTTAATAAAATTAATACGAATAAGGTTTAAAATTTTTTTAAAAAAGAAGTTATATTTTTTATCAAAATAGTTGCTGAGATCAATTTTCACTATTTGTGATTTTATTAATCCTTCTTTAGATAAAAGAAACCCCCGAATGGTAATTCGGGGGTTTTTGTTAAGAAAGTGTTTGAGATAGAATCAAAATCACTCGTCTAAATCACCACAGAAGCGATAACCTTCACCATGAATTGTTGCAATGATTTCTGGTGTATCTGGTGTTGACTCAAAATGCTTACGAATACGACGGATAGTTACGTCAACCGTACGATCATGAGGTTTCAGTTCACGGCCTGTCATTTTCTTCAGTAATTCTGCACGAGTTTGGATTTTTCCTGGATTCTCGCAGAAATGTAGCATCGCACGAAATTCACTGCGTGGTAATTTATATTGTTCACCAGCAGGGCTGATTAGTGAGCGACTGTTAATATCAAGCTCCCAACCATTGAATTTATAGCTTTCCACTAAACGGCGTTCTTCTGTGCCATTAACTAAATTCATGGTACGTGACAGTAAGTTACGTGCACGAATCGTTAATTCACGAGGGTTAAATGGTTTAGTAATGTAATCATCGGCACCAATTTCTAGGCCTAAGATTTTATCAACTTCATTATCACGACCGGTCAGGAACATTAATGCAACACTTGCCTGTTCACGTAATTCACGAGCAAGTAACAGCCCGTTTTTACCAGGAAGGTTAATGTCCATAATGACCAGATTAATATCATGATCAGATAGAACATTGTGCATTTCGTTGCCATCAGTGGCTTCGTGTACGATATACCCTTCAGCTTCGAATATGCTTTTCAGGGTATTACGAGTAACAACTTCGTCTTCAACAATCAGAATGTGCGGGGTTTGCATATTTGCTACCTAAAATTACCAAAAATAGAAAAAGGAAATCTGTGTTTAACTTCTGTGTGCGCTTGTGTGGTTATTCATTTTTGTTATTAGCACGTAAAAACTAGACCCAGATTGAAATTCGATAAATAACCATCACGTTATTACAAAACTTGCAATTTTAATCGACAATGAACGCTAAAATCAGAATGCAAAACGCCCATAGTCTATTAACAGCAATATAACACCAGTTGTATTAAATACCATCTAAAAAGCTAACTTTTGTTGACACATATCAAAATCAAGATAACAGCTTAACCTTGATTTCAATAGTTAACTATATAATTTGATTTATGTAATGTAAAAGAAAAATATATGTTAAATATAGTGGGGGTTTATTTTTTTTCCAGTTTTGTTACACAATTTAAAGTAGCATAAAATACCTTATTCCTAATAAAAGTACAAATCCCCAAATAACTCTAAAATAGTAGCTTTATTTTCTTTGTTTATCCCTTTGTGATAGCAATATCTATACTACAATAGGAGTAAGGATCGAATAAATTTTATTTAAGTTGAGTTTATTTTTTGGTGCAAAAAAAGAAAAAATTTGACATCTCTCTCGCTTTGCTTTAACCAGTATATAGTCAAACTAAATTTGAGACAGACAGGATAGTTATGCGTATTTACAGCCCAGCTAAAATGACAATTATTACCACCACCACCGGAATCTTATATTGCGGGGCGGGCTGTCGCATATAAAAAACGAAAATCGAAAAAGCCCGCATTGAGAAATGCGGGTTTTTTTTTGGGTGAAAAATCAGGAGAGCTGTATGCGAGTGTTAAAATTTGGGGGAACTTCAGTTGCCAACGCAGAGCGTGTGCTGAATGTTGCTGATATCGCTGAGAAAAAAAGAGAGCAAGGACAAGTCGCTCTTGTATTATCAGCACCAGCCAAGATAACTAACTACTTGGTTGCAATGATTGAAAAAACGGCAGAAGGCGAAGATCCTCTCACTCAAGTACGAGAAGCCGAGCAAATTTTTGCCAACTTATTACAAGGTTTAAGAGAAAAACAACCTGGTTTTGACTATGAGCGCTTAAAAGATAAAGTTGAGCGTGAATTTGCAGAGATCAAACATATTCTTCATGGGATCTCTTTATTAGGCCAATGTCCTGATAGCATCAATGCAGCGATGATTTGTCGTGGTGAAAAGCTCTCTATCGCTATAATGGGATCCGTTTTGCAGGCTCGTGGCTATAATGTCACTGTGATCGATCCGGTCAAAAATTTACTCGCACAAGGTCATTATTTAGAATCAACAGTTGATATTCCTGAGTCTACTCGCCGCATCTTAGAACTCAATATCGCAAAAGACGATATGATTTTAATGGCAGGTTTTACTGCGGGTAATGAAAAGAATGAACTCGTGGTATTAGGTCGTAATGGTTCAGACTACTCTGCTGCTGTGTTAGCCGCTTGCTTACGTGCAGAGTGTTGTGAAATTTGGACTGATGTTGACGGTGTTTATACTTGTGATCCTCGTTTAGTTCCTGATGCACGTCTGTTAAAAGGCATGTCTTATCAAGAAGCGATGGAACTCTCTTACTTCGGCGCTAAAGTACTTCATCCTCGCACTATTGCTCCAATCGCCCAATTCCAAATTCCTTGTTTAATAAAAAACACAGGCAACCCAGATGCGCCAGGTACATTAATTGGTGATGGTCAAAAAGATGATAGTACACCAGTTAAAGGGATCACCAACCTTAATAATATGGCGATGATCAACGTATCAGGCCCTGGTATGAAAGGTATGGTGGGGATGGCCGCTCGAGTGTTCTCTGTTATGTCAAGAGCAGGTATTTCTGTTGTTCTGATTACACAATCTTCTTCTGAATACAGCATCAGCTTTTGTGTACCGCAAAAAGAACTTATTAGAGCGCAAAAAGCCTTATCAGATGAATTTTATTTAGAATTAAAAGACGGTGTACTTGATCCATTAGATATCATGGAAAACGTCGCTATCATCTCCGTTGTAGGTGATGGTATGCGTACTTTAAAAGGGATCTCAGCGCGTTTCTTCTCTGCTTTAACCCGTGGCAATATCAATATCGTTGCGATTGCTCAAGGCTCTTCAGAGCGCTCTATTTCTGCCGTTATTGCGAATGATTCTGCAACTAACGCGGTGCGTTTATGCCATCAAATGCTTTTCAACACTAATCAAATTGTTGAAGTCTTTATTGTCGGTGTTGGTGGTGTTGGCAACGCATTAATTGAACAAATCCATCGCCAGCAAGCATGGTTGAAAAATAAGCATATTGATCTTCGTGTATGTGGTATTGCTAACTCAAGAGCCATGCTGACAGATATGCAAGGTATTGATTTAGATAATTGGCAACAAGAACTTAAAGAAGCCAAAGAGCCTTTTAGCTTTAGTCAACTTATTCGTTTAGAAAAAGAGTACCACTTCTTAAATCCAGTGATCGTTGATTGCACATCAAACGAAGAAATTGCGCGACAATACGCAAATTTCTTACAAAATGGCTTTAACGTGGTTACACCAAACAAAAAAGCGAATACGCTGTCGATGGACTATTACTACCAAATTCGACAAGCAGCGGAAGCTTCACGCCGTAAGTTCTTGTATGACACTAACGTTGGCGCAGGTTTACCGGTTATTGAAAACTTACAAAACTTGCTCAATGCGGGCGATGAGTTAGTTCAATTTAATGGTATTCTTTCAGGCTCCTTGTCATACATTTTTGGTCAACTAGATGAAGGTAAAAGCTTATCTGAAGCGACTCTTTCAGCAAAAGATAAAGGTTTTACAGAGCCTGATCCTCGTGATGATCTTTCTGGTATGGATGTTGCGCGTAAACTGCTTATTTTAGCGCGTGAAGCGGGTTATAAATTAGAACTCAGTGATATCGATGTAGAGCCTGTGCTGCCTGTTTCATTTGATAGCTCAGGTGATGTAGCCAGCTTCTTAAACCGTTTACCTCAAGTTGATGTTGAATTTGATGCAAAAGTCGAAGAAGCACAAAAAGTAGGTAAGGTATTACGTTATGTTGGCATCATCAATGAAGGAAAATGCCAAGTTAAAATAATGGCCGTTGATGCAAATGATCCTCTGTTTAAAGTGAAAAATGGTGAAAATGCTTTAGCCTTTTACACTCGCTACTATCAACCTATTCCATTGGTATTACGTGGATATGGTGCTGGTAATGATGTTACTGCTGCTGGGGTGTTTGCAGATGTATTACGTACCTTATCATGGAAATTGGGAGTTTAAGCGTGGTTAAAGTTTATGCACCGGCATCAATCGGCAACGTGAGTGTCGGATTTGATGTCCTTGGCGCGGCAGTTTCACCTATTGATGGGCAATTATTGGGTGATTGTGTCACCGTTGAAGCGGCTTCGGCATTTACACTTGAAAGTAAAGGGCACTTTGTTAGCAAATTACCTTCAGATCCTAAGCAAAACATTGTGTATCAATGTTGGCAGTTATTTTGTGAAAAATTAGGCAAAGAACTTTCTGTTGCAATGACGCTTGAGAAAAATATGCCAATTGGTTCTGGTTTAGGATCAAGTGCTTGTTCTGTTGTTGCGGCATTGGTTGCACTTAATGAATTTGCCCAAAAGCCTTTTGGTGAGAGACAATTGCTGCTGATGATGGGGGAGCTTGAAGGTCGTATTTCAGGTAGTGTGCACTATGATAATGTTGCACCTTGTTATTTAGGTGGGTTACAACTTATTTTGGAACAAAATGGCACTATTTGTCAGTCTGTACCAACATTTGATGATTGGTATTGGGTTATGGCATATCCGGGAATTAAAGTTTCTACGGCAGAAGCTAGAGCGATTTTACCAAAACAATACTCTAAAGCAGACATCATTAACCACGGTCGTTATTTATCGGGTTTTATTCATGCTTGCCATACTCAGCAATCAGGACTAGCCGCTAATTTGATGCAAGATGTGATTGCAGAGCCTTATCGTACCCAACTTCTTCCGGGGTTTGAAAAAGCCAGAGAGGCTTCGCAGAAGAAAGGTGCATTAGCTTGTGGTATTTCCGGCTCAGGCCCTACCATTTTTACGATTAGTGATTCATTAGAAATCGCACAAGAGATGGCCGAATGGCTGAAACAAAACTATGTACAAAACAGTGAAGGCTTTGTACATATCTGCCGTATAGATACGCGTGGCGCAAGACAGATAGGATAAGTCATGAAATTATATAATTTGAAAGATAATCAAGAGCAAGTCAGTTTTGCTCAAGCAGTAAAACAAGGTTTGGGTAAACAACAAGGGCTCTTTTTTCCACAAGACTTACCTTCGTTTTCTAAAGCTGAAATTGATGAATTATTAGCACTTGATTTTGCAACACGTAGTAGCCGTATTTTAACAGCCTTTATTGGTGATGAAATTCCTGCTGATGTATTAGAAAAACGTATTAGCACCGCATTTGCATTTCCTGCACCGGTAACCCAAGTTGAAGATGATGTAAGTTGTTTAGAGCTTTTCCACGGCCCGACACTGGCATTTAAAGACTTTGGTGGTCGTTTTATGGCGCAAATGTTGTCAGAAGTTGCTGGCAACCAACCTGTTACTATTTTAACAGCAACATCAGGTGATACAGGCGCTGCTGTAGCTCATGCTTTCTACAAATTAGAAAATGTACAAGTTGTTATTCTTTATCCTGAAGGCAAAATTAGCCCGTTACAGGAAAAACTGTTCTGTACATTAGGTGAAAACATTCACACTGTTGCAATTAAAGATGATTTTGATGCTTGCCAGTCATTAGTGAAACAGGCTTTTGATGATGAGTTCTTAAAGAAAACAATGTATTTGAACTCAGCGAACTCCATTAATATCAGTCGTTTGCTTGCTCAAATTTGTTATTATTTTGAGGCCGTTGCTCAAATCCCTGCGGAAAAACATGAGCAGCTAGTGATTTCAGTACCAAGTGGTAACTTTGGTGATCTAACGGCGGGTTTACTCGCTAAATCTCTGGGATTACCTGTAAAACGCTTTATTGCGGCAACAAACGTAAATGATACCGTTCCTCGCTATTTAGATAATGGTAAATGGGAACCTCATCGCACTGTGGCGACGCTTTCTAATGCGATGGATGTTAGCCAACCTAATAACTGGCCACGTATTGAAGAATTGTATCGTCGTAAAGGTTGGGATCTTTCTGATCTTGCTCATGGTTCAGTGAGTGACGAAACAACAGAAGAAACGGTGCGTGAACTCGCGAAGAAAGGCTATATTTCAGAGCCTCATGCCGCGGTTGCTTACCGTTTACTGCGTGATGAGCTGAAAGAGGGCGAATATGGTCTGTTCTTGGGGACAGCCCATCCCGCGAAATTTAAGGAGAGTGTAGAGCGTATTTTAGGGGGGGAGTTGCCATTACCTAAAGAGCTAGCCGAGCGTGCAGATAAAGAATTACTTTCGCACTTCTTACCTGCTGATTTTGCGCAGTTACGTGATTTTTTATTAGAACGTGCGCCTAAATAAAAATTAATAATTTTGAAATAATTAATTTCTAATTTAATTAACTATTTATCCTGAAAAAAGCCCAACATAATGTTGGGCTTTTTTTATGAGCTAAATTTTAAAAATAGGAAAATAAGGATTTAAAAGAGTGGATTTGAATTATATATTTTCTTTTTAGAAGAATATATCTATTCAACAAAAAGGAATGAAATATGAATGGATTCAGAAAGTTAATTTTTAAAGATGATATAAATAGAATTGCATTAATAATAGAAAATCATATAAAAGAGCATAGCGCAGAATTATTCTGTAAATTTGAATCAGTAAAAAGGGTATTAACTGAAAATTACACTTCGATCTTTATTTCTAAAAATGAATATGAAGCAAATGAATTTCTTAGAAGAATAGAAAATAATTTTTCACTCTATAATAAAAATGAATTTACTAAAAGTATTGATTTTGTCAGAGTAAAAATCAATTTAAGTATAGAGAATCTATTTTTAAATAGTGCTAAATTAACAGCTAGAGAGCCGATTAAAATAAAAAAAGAACGTATGAACACTCTTCTTTTTCAGCATTCTTCGGGAACTTATTATGTGGAATTGGAGAACAAAAAACTTATTTTAGAAATAGATAATGAAAATGATATATTTAAAATAATTGATTTTGAAGGTGAATCCGTTTTTTTTTATAGTAAAGGTGATTTGATTAATAGTATAGAAAATACAATTAAAAAAAATAATAATAACGATTTTTTATATTATCGTAATTATAATAAAAAAGAGTATTCTAATTATTTTAATTTAAATGAATATTGGAATGTAAGTAATAACGATATAATAAATGAAATTATTATTGATATAAAAATAAAAAAACAGATAGATATTGACTCACGTTTTTCTATTGAGCTTAATGAAAGCTTCTCCTATAAAAATATTTTTATTATACGGGATAAGATAGAAAAAACCGAGAAAGTATTACATATCTATACTGATGATATAGAAGAGGCGTTTACGATTGCGAAATATAAATATAGCCAGATACCCGAAAATGGAGAGCATCTAATTTACAAAGTGGGTACTGGCTGGTTTACGGCCAAAATAAAAAATAATATAGTAAAGCGGTTTTCACAATCTGAGGATCTACTTAAGCCACTTGAAAAAATAATGAGTCGAATTAATCTTATTGCTTCAAAAGAAACTAATTATGATTTTAGTCATGTCCAATCACTTACTGGATTATGCTATGGTTTGAGTTTGAGTTATTTATTAGAGATTAGAAATAGTGGATTAGAAGGAGGGCATAAATATTTATTTTGGCTAAAAGAAAATATTTCTTCTTATCAAAATGAAAAGGAAATTATACTAAATAAATTAGACTCTATTTTATTTAATAATATACAAGAGTATGAAGTATTAAATTTAATGAAAGAAGTAAAAAATATTATTTTTGCTCAATATTTTCAAATGGAAAGGTTATGTAATAAAGTTCAATACTTTGTTTTTGATTCGTTAAAGTCGGTTCAATATAATGAAGTATTAAATAAAAAAGGGTTGGGGAAATCAAATATTCATCATATTGGTTTTAGTCAAGAAGAAGTCAGTCATCATATAGATCGAATTATACAGGGATATAATGATTATTATGCCATTATTGCATTCAAAGATCATGTTATAGCCATTGCATATAAAAAATATTCTGAAAACAATTACAAGTTTACATTATTTGATTCAAATAGTGAGTTACTCGAGTTTTCTGATCCTTTAGCTATAAAAGAAGTATTGGCAAGCAAAATGGATTTCTATGGAGCTCATGAAATAGAAGGTAAAAAATATATTACTTTTGATGAGTATAAAAAAACGGATTCATTAAATTATAGAAGTGTGTGGAATAATGATGATGTTGATATCAATAAAGGCATTGCTGAAAGTATAAAGAAAATAGGTTTTTCATTACCTTTTAGCGAGGGTGTTACAGGACGTGTTATTCATTATAGTGAACAGCGAGATCTTATTCTCCAGCTTAAAAAAGAGAATGTTTTAATAGAAGTTGTTGTAAAAAATTCATATGTTGATGAGGGTATTTACTTAGTTAAGCATCATATTAATGATATTCTTGGAAATAATCAGGCAAGTAAGATTATTTTGAATAAAAATGATGATAATAGTATTGATATTGATGTGGTCGAATTCAATAATTTCCAAGAGATCAAAAAAAGAAATGGATATGTTGAATTTAATGATATTTATTACAGGAATTTAATTGAAATAAATAGCTATTTAGTTAAAGGAAATAAATCAAAAGAATTAAAAGAAATCGTTTCTTTAATAGATATATTAAATGGAAATATCTATTTTGATAAATTAACGGCTAGTTTTTCTCTAATTAATAAAATAAATTTATTTAATTATAATAAGAATGTTTCACTTATTGGAATTTTAAATAAGGTTAAAAATAAGTTAGAAGATAAATTGTTTTACGATAGATTGATTTATGGAAAAGAAAAATTAATTTCACTTGCTGAAAAAAATAGTTTAGTGGCTGCAAAGCTTTATCAATTAATGGTGAATGAAATTAATGATGGTTCTCATGGTGTTAGTAATTTTATTTATAATCAAATTATAGAGAGTCCCTATTTATTATTGGATAAAAATAGAAATGCTGGCGTTGAGGGGTACGATTACACTATTGAATTTAAAAATAACTACCAATATTTAATTGAGATAATTGAACACATTGATATCCCTGAATTAAAAAACACATTTCTGATAGAGGATAATAATAAACTACATTTAAAAGAGAACTATCAAAAACTATCAAAAAATAGAGATAATGAAGATATAAATAAACTACTCAATTTAATTGAAATTGAAATAGATGTTAAAAAAGGTAATAATTTAAGTTCTTATCATGAATTATACTTTGATTACTTTAGAAATAACCAATTTTCAAATAGAATGATCGTCCATGAAATAAATCAGTTAGAAACTTACTTTAATAATAATTATTGTGAAAGAAATTATGGTTATCATCCAAACAATTTTTATGTTAATGAAGAAAATATTCATATTCTTTTTGATAAATCATTAAATCAAAATAGAAATAAAATAGATTGTAGTTATTTATTATTTGACGATAATAAAGATAACTTTAATTTCTTATTTGATGATAAGAATTTATTTAATGGGGGGAATATTGATAACATTATTATAGATAGTATAGATGCTTACTATCAAGATGATATAATAATTTATTTTTATAATGGTGTTAAAAGTGAGAGTTTAAGTATTTACTTAAATGATAAACCAGAAATAAGCGATTTTCTTGATTATTGTTTAAAAAATAAAATAAGAATTATTGCAACAGGAAATGAAGAGGATAGTTTTTTTCAGCAAGATTTTATTAGACAAAAAAATGATGTTGAAAAATTACATAATATTATTTTAGAAAATCAATTTTTTAATGAAAAAACGATTGTTTTTGCTAAAAAAGAAAAATTATTGAGTTATCAATCGGGTGATTTTTTTATTGAGGGTATTGCTCAACGATTAAATATGCCGATCTACCAGATTATTGATAATAAGGTTTCGCTTTTAATAGACAACATTATTGTTAAGCCACTTATTGAGAGACAATATATCGATAAACCTTTACTTGCCAGTGTGGTATCAAACAATGTAATTATATCTGAGGCGGAGTTTGATGATTTTATATCTATTTCAATAGAAGAAAAAATCAGTATTGAAAATAAAAATCACACTAAAGAGATCTATCAATTACTTTCTAACCTGTATCCTAACTATCGAGATAATGAAGAATTTAAATTAGGTTATAATAAAGATATTAAAACGGTTATTTTTGATTATTCAGATAATATAACAATATCTGATGTTCTAGATTATATTAAACTAAATCATTACAATCTTAATATTTATCAAATTGGAACTATTATTAATAAAGTCGATCACCTTAGTGTTGAACAGCATAGGGAAATATTAAAGGAACTTAGTCAAAAAATTATCAGTAATGATATTTCAATAAGTACCGCATGCAGAAAATATCTATATGAGCTATCTTCTTTTTTTAAAACTTCAGATGAAAATAATATAGAAAAAAAATTAACACAAGTAATACATGATCCATTAGTTAATAAAAAATTCAATCAATATTTGATGAGCGAAATGACATATCAACAATGGCTATCATTGGACTCATTGTCAGAAGAAAAATTGACATTAACAAAAAAAACAAATCAAGCAATAGAAATTATTCATGCAGTTTATGACAATCCAACATTAATTAAAAAATTAAGCTTACTTTCAAAAAATCTTCTGACTACATTTTTTGATAAAAACAAAAAAGGCATTTTATATCGAGTATTGCTAGACAATATATCAACATTTGAAAACTATAAAAAAATAATAAACAAACTTCAAAATATCATTTTTATGACTCGCAATAAAATGATACTTGAATCATCATCACCAGAAATAGCATTAAAGAAAGCAAGTGATTTAAATTCGTCAGATATTTTAGATGTGAAAGATAAGATCTTTGATTATAAAAATAAAGAGATAATAAAAATAAATGATTTCTTTTTTGATAAAAGTTTATTAGTCAGTTTAGGTGCTAAGGTAAGTGGAAAAAATATCGATGACATTGATCTCAGTAAGATAGAAAAATGGGACTTAAAATTAACATTTGATCCTTATCACCTTAATGATTATTTTCTATCAATATCGGGTAGTGAAAAGGATAAAAAAGTCATCTCTTTGTTTCGTTATTTATTAAATAATAAAGAAGAGAAAATTAAATATCTCCTTTCTAATGATGTAAATAGAATCGACTATCTTGCTGCATCTGAACGATTAACTAAAATGATTAAGCTAGGAAATAAAGGCTACAGTGATAAAGATTGGAATTTATTAAGAAATGCATCATTAACACTTCCTCGACATATGAAAATAATTAGTAAAATTGGTTACGCTAATATTACTTATGGTATGTGGCAGTCAATTAATTCCACGTTTATGCTTGCTGAACAACTAAATAACCCATTGTTATCGCCTAAAGAGCGAAAAGAGATAATTAATAACTTAGCTATTATGTGGTCTGAGATGGCTTACAATGGTCTTTCTGAATTGATTGAAATTACATTAGCTAAAGGATTGCTAAAATATCGTCATAATCCACTTGAATATGTAAGTAAGATAAGTACGAAAGTAGGGATTGGACTTAATGTTCTTTCTATCGGATTTGATATTTATAATGCCTATGATAATTTTAGCCGAATTTCTGGTGAAAATAATGAAAAAAGGAAAATTGATTATATTGTTAATGGTTCCTTTGCTGTTGTATCTGGGTTGGTTACGCTAGGGGTTTCTATTGCAATGCTTGCAGGTTCAACGATTGCAGGCCCTATTGGTATTGTGGCGGGTGCAGTTATTGCACTTGCAACATCGATTTATAATGCAGCAAGGCTTATTGAAGAAGCAAAGACAAAGGTAAATTTTACGCCATTAGAAGAACTTAATAATGGTTTTTATGCCTTTTTAATGGGGGATTTACTGCCAAATAAAAAGAATGAAATCATCTATTTAGAAACAGAAACACAATTAGAAGAGATGATTGACAAAAATGCAGTCAATTATCTTGATGAGATAAAAAAACAAAATCATCAGAGCCGTTATTTTTATACAAATGAAAAACAGGTTTACCAAGAATATTATTATTATAAAGTCATACCAAACTTAATGGGAAAAACATTAGATTCAATTTTAAATCCATTAGGAGAATATGTTGCTCAACGGATATCTCAAAATATCAGTCAAGAAGTAGCTGAAAAAATAGCTGCACTTTCTTATCATCTTCGCTCAGAAAAAACAGAATATAAGTATTATCTTCCTAAAGAAGCAATAGCAACCCATGAGACACTAATTTTTGATGTTGATTTTTATGTTAATGAATTGAATCGCTATACAATGGATATTATTTCCGATAATGATTCTCCCATTTTTGATAATATGGTAGATAGCGATTTTTTAAAAAATATAAGAACAAATAGAGAAAATATAATTAATGTATTAGGTGTGGAAAATTTATCGGAAAGTTTAATAAAAGCTAATCAGTATGAAAAATATTATTTCTCAGATTGGAATGAGAATGAAAAATTCTATTTTAATACCTATCATGGTAATGATGTTATTGCAGCACCTTTAATTACTCAAAATACCTTTGATATTTATAATGGTACTAAACGATTAAGTGGAGGCGAAAAAAATGATATGTTCAATTTGTTTTCCTCTGAATCGCCACTTTATGCGAGTCGTTTTTATGGCAGAGAGGGAAATGACACACTTCGTATTATAAAAATAACAAACAAATATATGGGATATGAGGTTAGTTTATCTAATAACTATGTTAAATTCAGACAATCAGAAGAACAAACAAACAGTCAAAATTTTCATTCAAAGCTATTTCTTTATCAAGAGAATGGGCGTTTTTATTCAAAGCAATTAGTTGATTCTATGCCTAATATTGTCTTACAAGATCAAAATGTGATTGCCTATTTAGACAGTATTGAGAACGTAATTGGTAGCGAGGCTGGTGATGATATTATTTATGGTAACCAAGAGAATAATTATTTAGATGGTGCTGGCGGTACCGATTTATTATATGGGTTAGGAGGAAATGATACTCTGGTTTTACGAGAAGGTTATGCTGAAGGAGGGGAGGGAAATGATAACTATGTTATTTTAAGATCTTCTTTAGAAAAAAATTATAATATTCAATTTCAAACAATTATTAATGAAGTGAGTCATATCGAGTCTAGTATTGTGCAATTAAACTATCATTTTGATGAAATTGCTGCTATTTCTCGTCAAGAAAAAGATATTATTTTTGATATAAAAGTAAATGATGGAAATGAAAATAATGAATTAATTTATCACTTTATAAAATTAAAAAATGTTTATGATGATTCTGTAAATAATACGCTTTCACATTGTTATACGTTAATAACTCAAGATGGTTTTTTACTCACGTTGGATGAAAATACTAAAGATAAAATATTATACAAATTTAGTTATTTAGAACAATATAATAAATCAAAACTCATTATTAAAGACTTTTATATTAATGAGATTGAAAAATTAATTATTACGGCTTTTAAAAGTAAGAGTAGAAATATAAAATTATTGCCTGAATTTGAATACAGTGGTTTCTTATCTGGAACAAATTTACGACTTGGTATTCACGGGAATAACCAAAATAATAATTATTTTGGTATTGATTCTAACTCATACATTAAATTGAGTCAGGGGAATGACAGCTATCAAATAAAAACATTTTTAACAAAAAATAAGAATAAAAGAGTGAGTATTTCACTGTCTGACTATATTGATAAACTAACTGATGATAATGTGAGCCATTTCTTTTTAACAGATATAAGTGGTTTTGATTTGACATTTAAAGATGGTCTTTTATCTCATCGCTATCTTCCAGATGATTATTTAACGCTATCTTTCGATCCAACGCTATTAAATAAAATTGTCAATACAAATGTGACTATTCGATTAATAGATAAAGACAATGTTGTTTTTACACTTCCTACAAAAGAGAGCCAACAACATTTATTAACACCAATGACGGATCTAAATTTTACTATTAGTGCAGGAAATGATGTGCTTATGATCCCTGAATCACTGACCTTAAATAAAGAGGCATATCGACTTATTCACTTGATTCACCTTACTCTTTGTTAAGATCTATTTTAATGACTCAACAGAAACCACACAATCAATCAATTGAACACTTGCCTATTCTCGAGTTAATGGCAGGTGATGATATCGTCGTTAATCATAATAAATGTAGCTCGGTGATTGATGGCGGAGAGGGCGATGATCATATTGTGGTTAATCACGGACATCATATTTTAATTGCGGGAGAGGGGAACGATAATCTCAGTGCAGGAAGTGGAAATGATCTTTTGATCTCTGAATCAGGTCTTGATTATTTAAGTGGTGGGAGTGGTAGTAATATTTATATCGTGAACAAGCGTTATGGTGAAGTCACTATTTATGATGAAGGCGAAAATAGCCAACTTTTTATTTCAGGATTATCTGAACATGATGAATTCATTTCTTCTCAAGTGGGTGACGATTGGCAGTATAGAACAGAAGATGGTCAATTTATTTTAACCCTAAAAACAAAAGAAAATCAGATGAATAGCTCGGTTACAATTATCAAAACAGAAAACACACTTTCAATGCAATCCCTCGCTTCGATTATTCAAGAAATGGCGCAATTTAATGAACAACAATTGACAACAATGCAAGGTAGTGAATTTATTCCATCTCCAACATGGTCACCTCTATCATTAGTGGTAAAACATTTGTGAGCCTCAATATAAAAAAACAGCACTGATTTTAGTGCTGTTTTTATTGATAGCTAATAGTTAATATTTTTATTTCGCCAGTGATTCTGCACGTTTAAATACGAGAGTGTTACCCTCTGATTCTGCTGAGTTAAATTGATAACCTTCAAGATTAAATTCTTTCAGTTGTGCTTTATTAGTTAGTTTTTCTTGAATAATAAAGCGACTCATTAATCCACGGGCTTTTTTAGCGTAGAAGCTGATAACTTTATATTTGCCATTTTTTTCATCAAGGAAAACAGGTTTAATAATATCAGCATTGAGTTTTTTCGGGTTGACCGATTTAAAATATTCATCAGACGCTAAATTGATTAAAACATTATCACCTTGTTCTTCAAGTGCTTTGTTTAGCGCTTCTGTAATGGTATTTCCCCAAAATTGGTATAAATCGCTTCCTTTTTTATTTTTTAGCTTTATTCCCATTTCAAGACGATAAGGTTGCATTAAATCAAGAGGGCGCAGTACGCCATATAAGCCAGAAAGCATACGTAAATGTTGTTGTGCAAATTGAAAATCATCTTCAGAAAAAAGCTCTGCTTGCATTCCGGTATAAACATCACCTTTAAATGCCAAAATAGCTTGGCGTGCATTTTCTGGTGTGAAATTAGGTTGCCATTCACCAAAACGAGCGGCATTTAATCCCGCGAGTTTATCACTTATTTTCATTAAGCTTGCGATATCGCTTGATGACAATTTTCGACATTCTTCGATAAGTTGTTGGGAATATTTTAGCAATTCAGGTTGGGTGAAGTGCGTTGTTGCTAAAGGCGATTCGAAATCCAGTGTTTTAGCTGGTGAAATGGTGATTAGCATAATTCCCTCGATACGTTATTTTAATGTTGACCAAATATAGCAAATTCTTTCGATTAAAGACTAAATTATAGTAATAGGAAAAAACAATGGTTTCTCTTATTTGTCGTAAAACTCGACGATTTAAACGATTCAGCCTGTGATTTTCTTCTGTTTTTTTCCGCTTTTGTTTTGCGAAAACGTTTGGCATTCAAATAATTGCTTTGTATGAATTTAAGCGTCTTGTAGTGTGAGCAGTCCATGTTATTATCAATAGATATCCGCAGGTGACTGCAAACAGATTTACCTAGTAGATGAGATAAACAAAATGACCAACAAATTGACTTCTTTGCGTAAGCTGACAACTGTTGTTGCTGACACTGGTGACATTGCAGCAATGAAACTGTATCAGCCACAAGATGCAACTACCAACCCATCTTTAATTTTAAATGCAGCTCAAATTCCTGAATATCGTAAATTAATTGATGAAGCGATTGAATGGGCTCGTTCACAAAGCGATTCTCGTGAACAACAAATCGTTGATGCTTGCGACAAACTGGCAGTGAATATCGGTTTAGAAATTTTAAAACTGATCCCAGGTCGTATTTCAACAGAAGTTGATGCACGTCTTTCTTACGACACACAAGCATGTATCGAAAAAGCACGTCATTTAATAAAACTTTATAATGATGCAGGTATCAGTAACGACCGTATTCTTATCAAATTAGCATCTACTTGGCAGGGTATCCGTGCCGCAGAGCAATTAGAAAAAGAAGGTATCAACTGTAACCTGACTTTACTGTTCTCTTTCGCTCAAGCGCGTGCATGTGCTGAAGCAGGTGTTTACCTGATTTCTCCATTTGTTGGTCGTATCATGGATTGGTATAAAGCCAATACAGATAAAAAAGAATTTGCTCCAGCTGAAGATCCAGGTGTGATTTCTGTTACTGAAATCTATAACTATTACAAACAACACGGTTATAACACTGTTGTTATGGGCGCAAGCTTCCGTAATATGGGTGAGATTTTAGAATTAGCAGGTTGTGACCGTTTAACTATTGCACCAGCACTGTTAAAAGAATTATCAGAAGCTGAAGGTGAAGTTGAACATAAATTATCTTACAAAGGTGAAGTGAAAGCGCGTCCAGAAGCTATCACTGAAGCTCAATTCTATTGGGAGCACAACGCTGACCCAATGGCAGTAGATAAATTATCTGACGGTATTCGCAAATTTGCTGTCGATCAGGAAAAATTAGAGAAAATGATTGCGGATTTATTATAATTCGTCGTTAAATTCTTATAAAAATCTTAAATACCCATCTTATACAGGTGGGTATTTTCATTTTTTGCTTCTCAAAATAACATTTAAGTAAATTTTAAGATTAAATTGATTGGAATATATTATTTATCCAGTAATAATTATAAAAATATATTATTAAAATACTCTATTTATTATTGGTGAATTATGAAAAAGATTGTCTTGGCAACGGTACTTGCATCGTTATTTTTTAGTGGCGCTGCAATGGCAGAAAGTAAAACGGCTTTCTCTTTACCTGCAATTGAAAAAAGTGCTGAAAGTGGAAATGCAGCATCTCAGTATCAATTGGGTGTGAAATATGAGAATGGTGAAGGTGTTGAGCAAGACTCACAAAAAGCACTAGAGTGGTATACCAAAGCGGCAGAACAAGGCCATGCTGAAGCACAGTTAAATTTAGCACTTATGTATGACATGAGTGATGATATTGACCGTGATGCAGAAAAAGCGGTTTATTGGTATAACAAAGCGGCTGTTCAAGGTGTCTCTTTAGCCCAATACAATCTTGCGGTTTCTTACGATGATGGTGATGGCGTAGCGCAAGATCATGAGAAAGCAGTGTATTGGTATACTAAAGCGGGTGAGCAAGGTGATAGTGATGCTCAATACAACCTTGGGATCTCTTATGATGAAGGTATCGGTGTAGCACAAGACCATGAAGCAGCGGTTGTTTGGTATACAAAAGCAGCAGAGCAAGGTCATGCAGACGCACAATATAACCTTGCTGTCTCTTATGATGATGGTGAAGGTGTAGAGCGTAACGGCACTAAAGCGGTTTTCTGGTATACAAAAGCAGCCAACCAAGGTAATCGTGATGCGCAAAATAACTTAGGCGTAATGTACGATGAAGGCGACGGTGTCGCTAAAGATGCACGTAAAGCCGTTGAATGGTATAGAAAATCAGCTATACAAGGTAATGGTTTGGCACAAAATAACTTAGCTTTAAACTATTATTACGGTAAAGGCGTTAAACGCGATCTGAAAGAAGCTTATGCATGGTTCTCTGTTGCTGTTGAAAATGGTGATGGTGATGAAGCTATGCTAAAACGTACTGCTCGCGCATTAAATGCAGCACAATTAGCCGAAGCGAAAAAATTAGCAGCATCTTATATTACTAAATATATTGATGAGTAATATTAATTAATATTATTCAAGATTAAAGAGGGGGAGCTTATGCTCCCTTTTTTATTTTTAGCTAAAGCCAAATAAAAATAGATTATTATCATTTCTTTATTATCTATTCTCAATAATCAAATTTTAAATATCAATAATATATTGAGATTCTTTTTAATTCTCTTGTGTTCTCATGGTAATATCTGCGCGCAAGTTAGACGGTGATTGATTAATAGAGGTTTGATATGAACGAATTACGCATAGGGTTAGTTTCTGTTTCTGATCGCGCATCAAGTGGGATTTATGAAGATAAAGGCTTACCCGCTTTAGAAGCTTGGCTAAAGGCTGCATTAACAACGCCTTTTCATATCGAATCACGTTTAATACCTGACGAACAACTCATGATTGAGCAAACACTGTGTGAGCTAGTTGATGAAGTCGGCTGTCATTTAGTGTTAACAACAGGGGGAACTGGCCCTGCTCGTCGTGACGTTACTCCTGATGCTACGTTGGCTATCGCAGACAGAGAAATGCCAGGTTTTGGCGAGCAGATGCGTCAAATTAGTCTGCAGTTTGTACCCACAGCTATTTTATCTCGCCAAGTTGGTGTTATTCGTAACCAAGCGTTAATTCTAAATTTACCAGGACAACCTAAGGCTATTGCAGAAACATTAGAAGGGTTAAAAGATAACGACGGTAATGTGATTGTTAGTGGTATTTTCGCTAGTGTACCGTACTGCATTCAACTGCTTGATGGTCCTTATGTCGAAACTAATGAAGCTATTGTTGCTACTTTTAGACCTAAATCAGCCCGCCGTTCCACTTCAGCATAAATAATGTAAGAGGTTATTTTTGTCACCAAACTTCTGGCTAGGAAAAGCTTTGACTAAGTTTGGATAACGCAAAAGTAACCCTATATTTATTTGATATTTTTATTATAAAAGTTAAAAAACATTATTTTTCAAATAGTTATTCTCTTATTCTAAGCATGGTCTTAAAAATACACTTTAGATAAGTCATAATGTTATTTGTGAATGATGTAACGTAATGAAAAATAACAAGTTTTAATTCTCGTTTTATTCTCAGACACAAAATTTTCGCATTTTTTGCATTTTTTTTCATTATTCCCCTTGATGAATGTATTTATGACCCCATCTTCTTTTTCAACTGCAATTACCACTATTGAGTTGCGTTGATTTTGTATCCGCTTGGAGATGATGTTGTTTAGTCTATTAATTTATGACTTGAAAAATGAATATTCATCCTCATATAGATTGGTAATCAAATTGATAAAGAATTCTCTTTGGAGGCGTTTAAATGGGTAAAATTATTGGTATTGACCTGGGTACAACTAACTCTTGTGTTGCTGTAATGGATGGCAAAGCTGCCCGGGTTATTGAAAACGCAGAAGGCGATCGTACTACTCCTTCAATCGTTGCTTATGCACAAGATGGTGAAATCTTAGTTGGTCAACCTGCAAAACGTCAGGCTGTGACTAACCCACAAAATACTTTGTTTGCCATCAAACGTTTAATTGGTCGTCGTTTTGAGGATGCCGAAGTTCAACGTGACGTTGCTATCATGCCTTACAAAATTGTAAAAGCAGATAACGGTGATGCTTGGGTTGAAGCACGTAACGAAAAAATGGCTCCACCACAAGTTTCTGCTGAAGTCCTGAAAAAAATGAAGAAAACAGCAGAAGATTATTTAGGTGAAGCAGTTACTGAAGCTGTTATTACTGTTCCTGCTTACTTTAACGATGCTCAACGTCAAGCAACTAAAGATGCTGGTCGTATCGCAGGTCTTGAAGTTAAACGTATTATTAACGAACCAACAGCGGCTGCTCTGGCTTACGGCTTAGATCGTGAAGTGGGTAACCGTACTATCGCAGTTTACGACTTAGGTGGTGGTACATTCGATATCTCTATCATCGAAATCGATGAAGTTGATGGCGAAAAAACCTATGAAGTTCTGTCAACCAATGGTGATACTCACTTAGGTGGTGAAGACTTCGATAGCCGTTTAATTAACTATTTAGTTGATGAATTTAAGAAAGAACAAGGCATTGATCTACGTAACGATCCATTAGCAATGCAACGTCTGAAAGAAGCAGCAGAAAAAGCGAAAATCGAATTATCTTCTGCACAACAAACAGATGTTAACTTGCCATACGTTACAGCTGATGCGACTGGTCCTAAACACTTAAATATCAAAGTCACTCGTGCAAAACTGGAATCTTTAGTTGAAGATTTAGTTAAACGTTCAATGGAACCAGTACGTGTTGCATTAGAAGATGCAGGCCTGAAAGTTAGCGAAGTTAGCGACGTTATTCTGGTTGGTGGTCAAACTCGTATGCCAATGGTTCAAAAAACCGTTGCTGATTTCTTCGGTAAAGAGCCACGTAAAGACGTTAACCCAGATGAAGCTGTTGCAATGGGTGCGGCTGTTCAAGGTGGTGTGTTAGCGGGTGATGTTAAAGACGTTCTGTTACTTGACGTAACACCACTGTCTTTAGGTATCGAAACAATGGGTGGTGTAATGACTTCCCTGATTGCGAAAAATACCACAATTCCAACTAAACATAGCCAAGTGTTCTCTACCGCAGAAGATAACCAATCTGCTGTAACTATTCACGTATTACAAGGTGAACGTAAACGTGCAAGTGATAACAAATCACTGGGTCAGTTTAACTTAGATGGTATTCAAGCTGCGCCACGCGGTATGCCACAAATCGAAGTTACTTTTGACATCGATGCTGATGGTATCTTGCATGTATCAGCGAAAGATAAAAACAGTGGTCGTGAGCAAAACATCACAATCAAAGCTTCTTCAGGTTTAAATGAAGATGAAATCCAAAAAATGGTTCGTGATGCAGAAGCAAACGCAGAAGCTGACCGTAAGTTTGAAGAATTAGTACAAACTCGTAACCAAGCTGACCAATTAGTTCACGGTACACGTAAACAAATTGAAGAAGCGGGTGATAAATTACCAGCGAACGATAAAGAAGCTATCGAAAAAGCGGTAAGCGAGTTAGAAATCGCTTCTAAAGGCGAAGATAAAGACACTATTGAAGCAAAAATTAAAGCATTAGTTGAAGCTTCTGAAAAACTGCTAGAAATCGCACAACAACAAGCTCAAGCAGGCGCAGCAGGTAATGCGACGGGTGCTGATGCAAGTGCGAAGAAAGATGACGATGTTGTCGATGCAGAATTTGAAGAAGTTGACGGCAAAGACAAGAAATAATGCCCTTAACGGGCCGCGGTAACTCACCTGTGAATAGTTACTGATACCGAACACGGGCGTCGAGGAAACTCAACGCCCGTGTGCTTATGTCAAGGGTAATCTAGAATGGCGAAAAGAGATTTTTACGAAGTACTCGGTTTAAGTAAAACTGCCGACGAAAAAGAAATTAAACGCGCATATAAGCGTTTAGCAATGAAATATCACCCAGACCGTAATCAAGGTGATAAAGAGTCAGAAGCAAAATTCAAAGAAATCAAAGAAGCCTATGAGATCTTAAGTGATGCTCAAAAACGTGCTGCTTATGATCAATATGGTCATGCTGCGTTTGAACAGGGTGGATTTGGTGGTCAAGGTGGCGGCGGCTTCGGCGGTGGTGCTGACTTTGGTGATATCTTTGGTGATGTATTTGGCGATATTTTTGGCGGTGGTCGTCGTCAACAACGTGCAGCACGTGGTTCTGACTTACAATACAACATGGATCTAACGCTTGAAGAAGCGGTTCGTGGCGTCACTAAAGAAATTCGTATACCAACACTGGAAACATGTGACAAATGCCATGGTAGCGGTGCTAAAGAAGGCACATCAGCAGAAACCTGTTCTACTTGTCATGGCGCTGGTCAGGTTCATTTACGTCAAGGTTTCTTCACTGTACAGCAAGCATGTCCAACTTGTCATGGTCGCGGTAAAGTGATCAAAGAGCCTTGTTCTAAATGTCATGGTGATGGTCGTGTTGAACGCTCTAAAACGCTGTCTGTCAAAATTCCAGCCGGTGTTGATACTGGTGACCGTATTCGCTTAAGTGGTGAAGGTGAAGCAGGTGAAAACGGCGCGCCAGCAGGCGATTTATACGTACAGGTTCATGTTCGCCAACATCATATTTTTGAACGTGATGGCAATAATCTTTACTGTGAAGTTCCTATCAACTTCGCCATTGCTGCTTTAGGTGGCGAGATTGAAGTCCCAACACTTGATGGCCGTGTGAAACTTAAAATTCCAGCAGAAACACAAACTGGAAAAATGTTCCGCATGAAAGGCAAGGGCGTTAAATCAGTACGCAGTAGTAGTATTGGTGACTTAATGTGTCGCGTTGTGGTTGAAACACCCGTCAAACTGAATGAGAAACAAAAAGAGTTAATGCAACAACTGGGTGAATCATTCGGTGGCAAGAGTGGTGAGAAAAATACCCCTCGTTCTAAAAGCTTCTTAGATGGTGTGAAAAAATTCTTTGATGATTTAACCAAATAATTTTTCTTATCACCTTCAAAAAGGCCTGATGATAAATTCTGTCATCAGGCTTTTTTATTTGAATTATGTTTTGTTCTATCCCATCTTGATAGCAACAATACCGGCTAAAATCACTAAACACGCCAATAGCTGTTTACGGTTAAATTGCTCTTTTAACAGATAAACAGATAAGATCATGGCAAATAACACGCTGGTTTCCCTTAGTGCAGCGACAAGCACAATAGAGGCATGACTCATCGCCCATATCACTATGCCATAACTTACCAATTGCATCACGCCACCAAAGAAAGCTGGCTTCCAATAATCCTTTATCTTGGTTTTTAAATGTTGGCGATAACGAAGCCAAGCAAGTAAATACATTGCGATGCCATTTAAAAAGAAGAGCCATAAAATATAAGCAAACGGTGTTTCACCTACACGAGAGCCATTACCATCAGATAGGGTATAACTTGCGGTAAATAATGCGGTAAGTAGCGCAAAAAAGAGTGCATCTTTACGTAAATTAAACTCTGCTATTTTTCTACTACGTGAGATAAGGATAATACCCAAAATGATAAATAAAATGCCAATGAGCCCAGCAATAGGTAGTGTTTCATGGAAGAGAAAAAAACCAAGAAAAGCAGTCATTAATGGCGCACTGCCACGAGAGATAGGGTAGACCTGATTAAAGTCAGCTAGGGTATAACAGCGACTTAAAGAGAGTGTGTAACCAATATGAAATAAAACAGAAAGAATAAGCCATTTCCAAGCACCGACATCAGGGAGCCCAACCCAAAACAGGGCAGGTAGAGTTACAGCACCCGAAAAAAAAGTCAGTAACGAGATCCCTAAAAATCGATCACTACCTACTTTAACTAATGCATTCCAACATGCATGAAAGATAGCAGCAAATAAAACGGCAATAAAAACAGTAATCGACATATTGATAGAAACCTTAATGTAACGAGAGTATTCACTATCTATAGGACAATAACACAATGGTTAAATAGTGAAACATGCAACATTTTCTTTTTATTTATAATTGCGGGGTATATTTTAATATGAAGAATAACATTAGCATTATTTATGTAGATGAGAAAAATTGATACTTTTGATCTATTTTGTTGATTGGTGTTAATTATTAAATTAGATGCTTATTTTTGTTGTTTTTTAAATAAAGTATTATTAAATCAATATGATAAAAATAACTTTTATAAATCTACTTTTATTCTATTTTTTTCGATATTTTGTTGAGTGACGACGATTATTTGCTTTGTTTTTCTTGATATTTTCTCTTTATTTCGGAAATATCGATTTATTATCCATAAATAATCTGTTTTTTACGAATTCATAATTAGCATATTATTAACAAAATTAGTAATTTTGAGGTTAATATTATGACGGCAATTATTAGACAATTTTTGAGATTAGAGGCATCAGGCGGTATTCTTCTGATTATTGCTGCTATTATCGCATTGATTATGGCGAATACACCTCTAAGTGCTTTGTATAATGAGTTTTTATCTATTCCAATTATGATCAAATTCGGTGCATTCGAACTTGATAAACCATTATTACTTTGGGTAAATGATGCCTTAATGGCGATCTTTTTCTTAGTAGTCGGATTGGAAGTTAAACGTGAATTAAAAGAAGGCTCTTTGGCTCAGCGTGATAGAGCCATTTTCCCTGCGATAGCCGCAGTAGGTGGTATGTTAGCACCCGCATTGATTTATTTGATGTTTAATCATGCGGACGCAATTGGACAGCAAGGTTGGGCAATTCCAGCGGCAACTGATATTGCTTTTGCACTGGGGGTTATGGCGTTACTGGGTAAGCGTGTTCCTGTCGAGTTAAAAGTCTTTTTGTTAGCGTTAGCTATCATTGATGACTTAGGTGTGATAGTCATTATTGCGCTCTTTTATTCAAAGAGTATTGCATTAATGCCTCTCGCTTTGGCAGGTTTAATCGTGATTGCTCTGGGCATAATGAACTGGCGTAAAGTGGGTAATACGGCTGCTTATTTAATTCTAGGGTTCATCTTGTGGGTGTGTATTTTAAAATCAGGTATTCATGCAACGATTGCAGGTGTGATTGTTGGATTCCTTATCCCATTAAGAAATAAAGAAGGTGATTCTCCTTCTGAAGAATTAGAGCATGTGCTACACCCTTGGGTTGCCTATTTTATTTTACCGCTGTTTGCATTTAGTAACGCAGGGGTTTCTTTAAATGGCGTAACGCTTGATGGCATGTTATCTGCCTTACCGTTAGGTATCGCGTTAGGTCTATTTTTAGGTAAGCCGATTGGAATTTTCCTCTTTAGTTGGGTTTCGGTAAAACTAGGCATTGCAAAATTACCAGATGCGATTAATCTTAAGCAAATATTTGCAGTATCTGTGCTATGTGGTATCGGTTTTACTATGTCTATCTTTATCGCAGGGTTAGCATTTGATGGCGCGGATGAAGCTTATAATACCTACGCTAAACTTGGTATTTTAGTCGGTTCAACAGTAGCCGCTGTTGTGGGATATTTGTTACTTCATTCTGTTTTACCGAAGTTAAAGACAAAGTCAATATAGGGAAATTTATTACGGATTTGAGTTTCTCAACACAATAAATACCGAGCTATATATTTAAACCTACGGTGCAATACAGTGTATTGTGCCGTAGGTGTTTTTATGAGGATTGGGTGCAAGGAAAGCCAATCGCAAACTAATGCGTTATTACATAGTCTGTGTATGAAGCACAGAAGTTGAAAGGAAGATAACTATGCGGGTGTCACATCTCAATTTTAACCATCTTTATTATTTTTGGCATGTGTGTAAAGAAGGCTCTGTTGTGGGTGCAGCGCAAGCGCTGTATCTGACACCTCAGACAATTACAGGGCAAATTAAAGCATTAGAAGAAAGATTGGGTGGCAAGTTATTTAAACGCCAAGGAAGAGGATTAGTTCCTTCAGAATTGGGTCAGCTCATTTTTCGTTATGCCGATAAAATGTTTATGCTCAGCCAAGAAATGCTGGATATCGTCAACTACAGTCGTGAGTCGAATTTACTGTTTGATGTCGGTGTTGCTGATGCGTTATCAAAACAATTAGTCAGTCGCGTATTAGAAACGGCTGTCATTGATAATGAGCAAATCCATTTGCGTTGTTTTGAATCTACTCATGAACTATTACTAGAACAATTAAGTCAGCATAAGCTGGATATGATCTTATCAGATTGCCCCGTGGATTCGTCACAACAAGAAGGTCTGTTCTCTGTAAAACTTGGCGAATGTAATATGAGCTTTTTTTGCAGTCATCCGCTTCCTGAAAAGCCGTTTCCTGAATGTTTAGAAGAGCGAAAGCTCCTCATTCCAGGGCGTAGATATATGTTAGGTCGCCATTTATTAACGTGGATACGTAATAAAAACCTACAAGTAGAAATATTGGGTGAGTTTGATGATGCGGCATTAATGAAAGCATTCGGCTTAAATTATAATGCTATCTTTGTCGCGCCTTCACTGTATACCGACGAAACTTTTGCTCATAGTAATATCGAAGAGATTGGGAAGCTTGATACGGTAAAAGAAGAGTACTACGCGATTTTTGCAGAGAGAATGATCCAACATCCAGCGGTTCAACGTGTTTGTAATACTGATTTTTCAGAACTCTTTAATGGAGATAAAAAGAGCGTTGTAAACCCATAAAGTGGTTGCGGTTAAAAAGTAGAAAATAAAAAACCGGCATAAGCCGGTTTTTTATAACACAAGAAAGCAATATTACATTGCTTTGATTTGTGCTTGCAGATTAGCTTTATGACGTGCAGCTTTATTCTTGTGAATTAAGCCTTTAGTTGCCTGACGGTCAACAATTGGTTGCATGTCATTAAATGCTTTTTGTGCTGCTTCTTTATCACCTGAAGCAACTGCTGCGTATACTTTTTTGATGTAAGTACGCATCATAGAACGACGGCTTGCGTTGTGCTGACGACGCTTTTCAGACTGAACCGCACGTTTCTTAGCTGATTTGATATTAGCCAAGTTCCAACTCCCAAATATATTCTAGCGAGGACAAATACAAAGGTGAAGGAATATGCCTTTTCAACCTAAGTTTGTCAATGGATTTATACAAAATTAGCGTCGTTGTACGCGACACTTGTTTCGTTGTGATGGCGCAAGATTTTATCAGTTAAGACGGGTAGAATACAGTCTTTTGAGTGAAAAAATCATCAAAATCGTGTATATGAGTAATAAATAATAGATTCTAATAGGATCTATGCTTGATTTTATGCGATTTTATAACCAAGAAGTGAGTGATAGTCCATTTTTTGTTTGATGTGAGCAATCAAATTTAAGAATAACAGTGAATCGACTTGTCGAGATATTACTCATCAATAAACATTGATATATTGGGTTACTCTCAAGCCTTTGACAAGGTATAATCCAATAATTTCCACGGTATTGAGCCAGTTATGGAGCTAATTCGCGGTATACAAAATATTAGAGCGCTACACCACGGTTGCGTTCTGACAATTGGGAATTTTGATGGTGTCCATAGAGGCCATCAGGCATTATTGAAACACTTGAAGCAAGAGGCATCGCAGCGAGGATTACCCACGGTTGTGATGACATTTGAGCCTCAGCCACTTGAGTTCTTTTTACCAGAAAAGGCACCAGCACGTCTGACTCGTTTACGAGACAAGATTAAGTATTTAGCTGAATGTGGTATTGATTACCTTTTGTGTGTCAAATTTGATAAACAATTTGCGGCACAAACACCGGAAGAATTTGTTTCATCACTGTTGGTGAATAAATTAGGGGTGAAGTTTCTTGCTATTGGTGATGATTTTCGCTTTGGCAAAAATCGTGAAGGTGATTTCCATTTTTTACAACAAGCCGGTGTTAGATATGGATTTGAAGTCGCTAATACTGAAAGTTATTGCGATAAAGGATTGCGTATCAGTAGCACTGCGGTACGAGAAGCGTTGCTCAATGATGATTTAGTTCTTGCTGAATCACTATTAGGACACCCTTACAGCGTTTGTGGGCGTGTTGTTCATGGTAATGAATTGGGTAGAACCATTGGTTTTCCGACAGCCAATATTCCTATGAAACGCTTAGTTGCACCAGTTAAAGGCGTTTATGCCGTTGATGTCTATTTATCAGATAATCAATCACCTTTACCCGGTGTGGCAAATATCGGAAGTCGTCCTACTGTACAAGGGAAGGGCGTACAATTAGAAGTGCATTTAATCGACGTTAATATGGATTTATATGGACGTCGTATTGATGTTGTGTTACGAAAGAAATTACGTAATGAACAGCGATTTGCATCATTGGATGCATTGAAGCAGCAAATCGCAGATGATGTGGCTACTGCTAGGGATTTTTTATCGCAGCGGTCGGAGTCATAAACTAGCGGAAAATTGGAACTGAGAATCGAATGAGTGACTATAAAAATACCCTGAACTTACCAGAAACAGGGTTCCCTATGCGCGGGGATTTAGCAAAGCGCGAGCCAGAGATGTTATCACGTTGGTACAAAGAAGGTTTGTATCAAGCAATTCGTCAGGCTAAAAGTGGTAAGAAAACATTTATTTTGCACGATGGCCCTCCATACGCCAACGGCAATATTCATATTGGTCACTCAGTAAACAAAATTCTCAAAGATATTATTATTAAATCCAAAGGGCTGTCAGGCTTTGATTCTCCGTACATTCCAGGATGGGATTGTCACGGATTACCTATCGAACTAAAAGTTGAACAAATCGTAGGTAAACCAGGAGAGAAAATATCTGCAGCGCAATTCCGCGAGGAATGCCGTAAGTATGCTTACGAGCAAATTGAAGCACAGAAAAAAGATTTTATTCGTTTAGGTGTTCTAGGAGATTGGGAAAAACCTTATCTCACTATGGATTACAAAACCGAAGCGAACACTATTCGTGCGTTAGCGCGTATCATCGCAAATGGTCACCTGTTAAAAGGGGCTAAACCTGTTCACTGGTGTACTGCGTGTGGTTCATCGCTGGCAGAAGCTGAAGTTGAATATTACGATAAAACTTCACCGTCGATTGATGTGCGTTTCACCGCCGTTGAGCCAAGCGCAGTTGCCGCAAAATTCCATGCAGTAACAGATAAGCCTATTTCTTTGGTTATCTGGACAACAACACCGTGGACATTACCTGCTAACCGCGCTATCGCATTAAATGCTGAATTTAATTACGCATTAGTCTCTTTTAACGATGAATGCGTGATTTTAGCCGCTGATCTTGTTGAAGGCGTAATGAAGCGAATTGGCGTAACAAGCTGGGCTGTTTTAGGCGAATGCAAAGGTGCTGATTTAGAGTTATTGCGCTTTAATCATCCATTTATGGGCTTTGATGTACCTGCAATTTTAGGTGATCACGTTACTTTAGAAGCGGGTACAGGTGCTGTGCATACTGCACCAGGCCACGGCCCTGATGACTTTGTTGTCGGTCAAAAATACGGTTTAGAAGTGGCAAATCCTGTTGGGCCTAATGGTTGTTACTTGCCGGGCACTTATCCAGCATTAGATGGCGTTTTTGTTTTCAAAGCAAATGATGTCATTGTTGAGCTGTTAAAAGAAAAAGGTGCTCTGTTACATCACGAAGCCATGCAACACAGTTACCCATGTTGCTGGAGACATAAAACGCCAGTTATTTTCCGTGCTACACCACAATGGTTTATTGGCATGGATAAAAACGGTTTACGTCAGCAATCATTAAAAGAGATCAAAGGTGTTAAATGGATCCCTGATTGGGGTCAAGCACGTATTGAATCAATGGTTGAAAACCGCCCTGACTGGTGTATCTCTCGTCAACGTACTTGGGGCACGCCAATGTCTCTGTTTGTTCACAAAGAGACTCAAGAGCCACATCCACGTACTTTAGAGTTGATGGAAGAAGTCGCAAAACGTGTTGAAGTCAGCGGTATTCAAGCATGGTGGGATTTAGATATCCGTGAAGTGTTGGGTGATGAAGCTGACGATTACATGAAAACGCCAGATACACTGGATGTTTGGTTCGATTCAGGATCAACACACTCAACAGTGGTTGATGCGCGTCCTGAATTCCACGGCAATTCAGCAGATATGTACTTAGAAGGCTCTGACCAACATCGTGGTTGGTTTATGTCTTCACTGATGATCTCGACTGCAATCAAAGGCAAAGCGCCTTACCGTGAAGTTTTAACACACGGTTTTACCGTAGATGGACAAGGCCGTAAAATGTCTAAATCTATCGGTAACACAGTAAGTCCACAAGATGTAATGGATAAGCTGGGTGCTGATATCCTACGTTTATGGGTTGCATCAACAGATTACACTGGTGAAATCGCCGTATCTGATGAAATCTTAAAACGCTCGGCTGATACTTATCGCCGTATTCGTAATACTGCACGTTTCTTCTTAGCGAACTTAAACGGTTTTGATCCTGCAAAACACCAAGTTAAGCCAGAAGAGATGGTTACGTTAGATCGCTGGGCAGTAGGTCGTGCGAAAGCAGCACAAGCTGATATCTTAAAACACTATGAAAATTACGATTTCCATAATGTTATTCAGCGCCTAATGCAGTTCTGTTCAGTAGAAATGGGTTCTTTCTACTTAGATATCATCAAAGACAGACAGTACACTGCGAAAAGCGATAGCGTTGCTCGTCGTAGTTGCCAAACAGCGTTATTCCATATCTGTGAAGCATTAGTTCGTTGGATGGCGCCAGTTATGTCATTCACAGCAGATGAGATCTGGAATGAGTTACCAGGCGAACGTGCAAAATATGTCTTAACTGAAGAATGGTATACCGATTTATTTGGCTTAGATGCGTCAGAAACCTTAAATGATGACTACTGGGCTGAATTACTTGCCGTTCGTGGTGAAGTCAACAAAGTATTAGAGCAAGCACGCACAGATAAACAACTGCGTGGCTCTTTAGAAGCATCAGTAACTCTGTATGCAGATAAAGCTTTAGCAGATAAGTTAAATGCGTTAGGTAACGAATTGCGTTTTGTTTTATTAACTTCTCAAGCGAAAGTGGCAGATATTAATGAAGCGCCAGAAACAGCATTAGCTTCTGATATGGCGGGTTTAAAAATCGCCTTTAACAAAGCAGACGGCGAAAAATGCCCTCGTTGCTGGCATTATGCGACAGATATCGGTCAAGTAGCGGAACACGCTGAATTATGCGGACGCTGTGTTACTAACGTAGCCGGTAACGGTGAAGAACGTAAGTTTGCTTAATTAATGAAGAAAACACTTTGCTCTACAGGTTTACGCTGGCTATGGCTAGCCGTCGCCGTAGTGGTGTTGGATTTAGGAACGAAACAGTATTTCATGCAGACATTTCGTCTGTATGAATCTGTTGCCGTGATGCCTTTTTTCAACTTCACTTACGCCCATAACTATGGTGCTGCCTTTAGCTTTTTAGCAGATAAAGGAGGATGGCAACGTTGGTTTTTTGCACTGATTGCATTGGCAATCTGCATTACTTTATTGGTAATGATGTATAAAAACAAAGCGAGCGCTAAGCTAAGTAACGTTGCTTATGCGCTAATTATTGGCGGAGCATTGGGTAATCTCTCTGATCGTCTGATCCACGGGTTTGTCATCGATTTTCTTGATGTTTATATTGGAGATTGGCATTGGCCTACCTTTAATATTGCTGATATGGGGATTTGTATCGGTGCAGGGCTTATCATTATTGAGAGCTTTTTCCCTGATAAAAATGTCAGTCCTCAAGATACAAAAAAGCAAAAGTAATCAGACAAGAAGTTAACTAAAATAACCCCTGCCTTATGGCGGGGGTTACGCTTAATAGAAGGTATTAGTATGGTTATGCAGGTACTCAACGACAGCGCAGTGTTGCTGAATTTCACTTTAAAGTTAGCAGATGGCTCTGTTGCTGAATCTACACAAGCGCATGGTAAACCCGCTCTTTTTCATTTAGGTGATGAAAGTTTATCGCCAGCCTTAGAAGCTGAATTATTGGGATTATCAACGGGAGATAAAAAAACTTTTACGCTTGCAGGTGAACATCTTTTTGGTAAATACAATCCTGACTTGATCCAATACTTTATGCCTTCTGACTTCGCTGAGTCTGGTGTGCCTGAGGCTGGCACTATCATGCTATTTACAGCAATGAATGGCAGTGAAATGCCAGGCATTGTAAGAGATGTCACTGAAGATTCTGTAACTGTTGATTTTAATCATCCGTTAGCGTCAGAAGAAGTGACATTTGATATTGAAGTTGTCAGCATCAATCCTGAGGAGGAAACAACACATGCAAATACTGCTGGCTAACCCACGAGGCTTTTGTGCGGGTGTTGACCGAGCTATCAGCATTGTTGACCGCGCTCTGGAAATCTATGGCGCACCTATTTATGTTCGTCACGAGGTCGTTCATAACCGCTATGTCGTTAACGACTTACGTGAACGAGGTGCTATCTTTATTGAAGAAATTTCAGAAGTACCCGATAACGCGATTTTAATTTTTTCAGCTCATGGTGTTTCTCAAGCTATTCGTCAAGAAGCTCGCTCACGTAATTTAACAATGCTTTATGATGCAACTTGTCCACTCGTAACCAAAGTGCATATGGAAGTGGCAAGAGCGAGCCGTAAAGGCAAAGAAGCTATCTTAATAGGTCATGCAGGACACCCTGAAGTTGAAGGCACTATGGGGCAATACAACAACCCTGAGGGGGGAATGTATTTAGTTGAGTCGCCTGCTGATGTGTGGAAATTAGAAGTCAAAGATGAAGATAATCTTTGCTTTATGACCCAAACAACGCTTTCTGTTGATGATACATCTGAAGTGATTGATGCTTTAAATGCACGCTTCCCCAAAATTATTGGGCCTCGCAAAGATGATATCTGCTACGCAACAACCAATCGCCAAGAAGCCGCAAGAGAGCTTGCTGAAAAAGCGGATGTTGTATTTGTCGTTGGCTCTAAGAACTCATCAAACTCTAATCGCTTAGCGGAGCTTGCACAGCGTGCAGGTAAGCCTTCTTATCTGATCGATAGCTTTGAAGATATTGATGAGTCATGGGTGGCTAATGCAAATATTGTTGGCGTTACAGCAGGGGCTTCAGCACCAGATATTTTGGTTCAACAAGTATTAGAACGTTTAAAAACCTTTGGTGCTGATGACGTGATTGAATTATCAGGGCGTGAAGAAAATATTGTTTTTGAAGTGCCTAAAGAGCTTCGCCTAGATTATAAAGTTATCGAATAATCTCACTTAAATGTGATAGTGAATTTAAAAAGCAGAGTGAATGACTCTGCTTTTTTTATGTATAAAGTAAAGTTAAATGAATAATCATGCTGTTCATCTCTTTTACTGATAATGACTACGGTTTTGTGTGTTTTTCTTATCTCGAACGTTAAATGCTGGCATCAAGTGGATGACATCGTTAATCTGTAAACAATAAATAGAGACAATAAGTATTGTTAAGGAGAAATTGAGTTATGTCTGCAAAAGAACTTCGTCTTGCCGTTGTTGGTGCGGGTGGTCGTATGGGGCGCCAATTAATTCAGGCAATTTCTCAACAAGAAGGAACCGTTTTAGGTGCTGCTTTTGAGCGTACTAATTCTTCATTGATTGGTGCTGATGCTGGAGAATTAGCGGGTATTGGGCATATTGGTGTCACAATCACCGATAACTTGCTGTCTCAAGCGAGTGAATTTGATGTGTTAATTGATTTTACACGCCCTGAAGGCACGCTTTCTCATATTGCATTTTGCGTAGAACAGAAAAAAGGCATGATTATTGGTACGACAGGCTTTGATGATGAAGGTAAAAAAGCCATTGAAAATGCCGCCAAAATGATCCCAATAGTGTTTGCTGCTAACTTTAGTGTTGGTGTTAACTTGGTGCTTAAATTACTTGAAAAAGCGGCGAAAGTGATGGGTTCTTACAGTGATATTGAAATTGTAGAAGCGCACCATCGTCATAAAGTTGATGCACCATCAGGCACAGCATTAGCAATGGGAGAATCTATTGCAGATGCGTTAGGCCGTGATCTTAAAGAGTGCGCAGTTTATGAACGTGTAGGACATACTGGAGAGCGAGATCCTCAAAGCATTGGTTTTGCCACTATTCGTGCAGGTGATATTGTGGGAGAACATACTGCAATTTTTGCCGATATTGGTGAGCGTGTAGAGATAAGCCACAAGGCTTCTAGCCGAATGACATTTGCAAATGGCGCAGTTAAGGCTGCCATTTGGTTAAAATCCAAAAAAACGGGTCTTTATAATATGAAGGATGTTCTTTCATTGGAAGATTTGTAGTTTTTAAAAAATGTAATTTATTGAAAACTCATAACTATTTTTATAATTATGAGTTTTTTTATGTTTGTTTTATAAATTATTTTATAAGGTTTATTTTTATATCTTATCTCTATTTTTTCTCTGTTTTTTTCTCTCTAAAAAGAATAAATCATCTATTTTTCCTATTTAAACTCTAATTTTAAATTATCTTGGTAAGCAAACGGTTAAATTTGTAAGATTGATTATATAAATTGTCACTTGGTTAACTAAATTGCTAATGATTGATATTTTTTTAATTAAAAAGGTGTTTTTTCTAGACATCTGCTCGTTCGATCTTTAGAATGCGCCCAATTTGCCAAAAATTTGCCCAATTTTATGTTTTTGGCATTGATTTAGAGTCTTAAATCTGAATTAATATGCATGAAATGTGATTTATTATTCTCTGGAGGGCGTTTTGATTAAATCAGCTATACTGGTTCTAGAAGATGGGACCGAATTCCACGGCAAGTCGATTGGCGCAGAAGGCGCCGCCATCGGTGAAGTCGTTTTTAATACTTCAATGACCGGTTACCAAGAAATATTAACCGACCCTTCTTACTCCCAACAAATTGTTACTCTCACTTATCCCCACATTGGCAATACCGGCGTTAATCGTTCAGACGAAGAATCAGAAACAATCCATGCTCAAGGCTTAATTATTCGCGACTTGCCATTAGTGATGAGCAACTATCGTGCTGAAGAAACGTTATCTGATTATCTTAAACGTCATAACATTGTTGCGATTGCGGATATTGATACACGTAAGTTAACGCGTTTGCTGAGAGAAAAAGGCGCGCAAAACGGTTGCATTATCGCAGGCAATCATCTTGATGCTCAACAAGCTCTCGAAAAGGCCAGATCATTTCCTGGTTTAAAAGGAATGGACTTAGCAAAAACGGTGACAGTGAAACAGCCTTACCAGTGGACTCAAGGAAGTTGGACGCTAGAGAATGAATTACCAGAAGCTAAATTAGCGACTGAGTTGCCATTGCATATTGTGGCGTATGATTTCGGTGTAAAACGTAATATTTTACGTATGCTGGTGGATAGAGGATGTCGCGTTACTGTTGTACCTGCTCAAACGTCAGCTCAAGATGTTTTAGCCCTTTCGCCAGATGGTATTTTCCTTTCGAATGGCCCCGGAGATCCAGAGCCCTGTGATTATGCCATTAACGCCATTCAAACCTTTTTAACCACTGATATTCCGGTATTTGGTATCTGTTTAGGACATCAGCTATTAGCATTAGCTAGCGGTGCAAAAACCATCAAAATGAAATTTGGTCACCACGGTGGTAATCATCCTGTTAAAGATTTAGATAAAAATACGGTGATGATCACAGCGCAAAATCATGGATTTGCCGTTGATGAAACCTCTCTGCCTGCCAGTTTACGTGTGACACATAAATCTCTATTTGATGGTTCTTTACAAGGTATTCATCGCACAGATAAACCTGCATTCAGCTTCCAAGGCCACCCAGAAGCCAGTCCTGGCCCTCATGATGCGGCACCTCTTTTTGATCACTTTATCGAGCTTATCGCGCAATATCGTCAAAACCTGCAATCAGTGACAACAAAATAAATCAGGAGCGAAAGAAAATGGCTAAAAGAACAGATATCAAAACAATCCTGATTTTAGGTGCTGGGCCTATTGTTATCGGACAAGCGTGTGAATTTGACTATTCAGGCGCTCAAGCATGTAAAGCCCTACGTGAAGAGGGATATCGAGTTGTTTTGGTAAATTCAAATCCTGCAACCATTATGACCGATCCTGAAATGGCCGATGCAACGTACATCGAGCCTATTCACTGGCAAGTTGTGAGAAAAATTATTGAAAAAGAGCGTCCTGATGCAGTGTTACCGACAATGGGTGGGCAAACAGCCCTGAACTGTGCGCTAGAGTTAGAGCGCCAAGGTGTTTTGGCTGAATTTGGCGTTACCATGATTGGTGCAACAGCCGATGCAATTGATAAAGCAGAAGATAGACAACGCTTTGATAAAGCGATGAAAAAAATTGGTTTAGATACAGCACGTTCTGGTATCGCTCATAATCTTGAAGAAGCTTTTGCCGTTGCTGAACAAGTCGGTTTCCCTTGTATTATTCGCCCTTCATTCACAATGGGCGGGACTGGGGGCGGGATCGCCTATAATCGTGAAGAATTTGAAGAAATCTGTACGCGAGGCTTAGATTTATCACCCACTAATGAACTGTTAATTGATGAATCATTAATTGGTTGGAAAGAGTATGAAATGGAAGTGGTACGCGATAAAAATGATAACTGTATTATCGTCTGCTCCATTGAAAACTTTGATGCCATGGGCATTCATACGGGTGATTCCATCACTGTTGCACCTGCACAAACACTGACCGACAAAGAATATCAAATTATGCGTAATGCCTCGATGGCAGTATTACGTGAGATAGGTGTTGAAACTGGCGGTTCGAATGTTCAGTTTGCCGTTGATCCTAAAACCGGGCGCTTGATTGTTATCGAAATGAACCCTCGAGTTTCTCGTTCATCAGCGCTTGCATCTAAAGCAACAGGTTTCCCAATTGCAAAGATCGCCGCTAAATTAGCCGTGGGTTATACCCTTGATGAGCTAATGAATGATATCACTGGAGGGAGAACGCCAGCTTCTTTCGAACCTTCTATTGATTATGTTGTGACAAAAATTCCTCGCTTTAACTTTGAAAAGTTTGCGGGAACCAATGACAGATTAACAACACAAATGAAATCTGTCGGGGAAGTCATGGCGATAGGTAGAACACAGCAAGAGTCGATGCAAAAAGCGTTACGTGGTCTTGAAGTTGGCGCAACAGGTTTTGATCCTAAAGTTGACTTAGATGATCCTGAAGCATTAACGAAAATTCGTCGTGAACTAAAAGAAGCGGGTTCTGACCGAATTTGGTATATCGCAGATGCTTTCCGCGCAGGGTTATCGGTCGATGGCGTGTTTAATCTGACTAATATTGACCGCTGGTTCTTAGTGCAAATTGAAGAAATTGTACGTCTTGAAGAAAAAGTGGCAAAAGTGGGCTTAAAAGGCTTAACCGCAGATTTTTTACGCCAGTTAAAACGTAAAGGCTTTGCTGATGCGCGTTTAGCTAAGGTACTCAATGTAAAAGAACAGGCTATTCGCCAATTACGTGAGCAATATCAACTCCATCCTGTCTATAAACGTGTTGATACTTGTGCCGCAGAATTTGCCACCGATACCGCTTATATGTACTCGACTTATGAAGAAGAGTGTGAGGCGAACCCTCATCAAGATAAGCCAAAAGTGATGATTTTAGGTGGAGGGCCAAACCGTATTGGTCAAGGAATTGAATTTGATTATTGTTGTGTTCATGCGGCACTAGCACTGCGTGAAGACGGTTACGAAACCATTATGGTGAACTGTAACCCAGAAACGGTTTCAACGGATTACGACACCTCTGATAGACTCTATTTTGAACCCGTCACATTAGAAGATGTACTTGAAATTGTGCGTATTGAAAAACCGAAAGGGGTGATTGTGCAATACGGCGGACAAACTCCGCTAAAACTAGCCAGAGCGCTAGAAGCTGAAGGCGTGCCAGTTATTGGTACAAGCCCTGATGCTATCGATAAAGCAGAAGATCGTGAACGTTTCCAAAAAGCAGTGGATAAATTAGAGCTTAAACAGCCTGAAAATGCCACTGTAACAGCGTTAGAAGAGGCTGTAGAAAAAGCACAATTGATTGGTTATCCGCTGGTGGTTCGTCCTTCTTATGTACTTGGTGGACGCGCAATGGAAATTGTTTATGACGAAGTTGATTTACGTCGCTATTTCCAAACTGCGGTTAGTGTGTCAAACGATGCTCCCGTGTTGTTAGACCGTTTTCTTGATGATGCGATTGAAGTCGATGTTGATGCGGTTTGTGACGGTCAACAAGTCGTGATTGGTGGCATTATGGAGCATATCGAACAAGCGGGTGTTCACTCTGGTGACTCCGCTTGCTCATTGCCTGCTTATACCCTAAGCCAAGAAATTCAAGATGTGATGCGTAAACAAGTCCGTGAGCTTGCGTTTGAGCTTGGAGTCAAAGGGCTAATGAACGTACAATTTGCGGTGAAAGGTAACGATGTTTATCTTATCGAAGTCAATCCTCGTGCTGCTCGTACTGTTCCTTTTGTCTCAAAAGCCACAGGTGTGCCATTAGCGAAAGTCGCTGCGCGTGTCATGATTGGTCAAAGCCTTGAAGAGCAGGGAGTTACAAAGGAAGTTATTCCACCTTATTACTCTGTAAAAGAGGTGGTTTTACCTTTCAATAAGTTTGCAGGTGTTGATCCGATTTTAGGGCCTGAAATGCGTTCAACAGGTGAAGTGATGGGCGTCGGTGCAACCTTTGCTCAAGCCTTTGCTAAAGCGATGTTAGGCAGCAGTTCTACCATGAAGAAAAAAGGCAGAGCGCTTCTTTCTGTGCGTGCTGGTGATAAAAAGCGAGTTGTTGATTTAGCAACGAAATTACTAAAAAGTGGATTTGAATTAGATGCTACACATGGTACAGCCATTGTATTAGGTGAGGCGGGAATAAATCCACGTTTAGTGAATAAAGTTCATGAAGGACGACCGCATATTGAAGATAGAATTAAAAATGGTGAGTATGACTATATTGTCAATACCACTTCAGGTCGCCAAGCCATTGAAGATTCTAAAATTATTCGTCGTAGTGCATTAAGATATAAAGTCCATTATGACACGACATTAAATGGCGGATTTGCGACAACGCTGTCATTAACAGCGGACCCTACAGAAAGTGTTATCTCAGTTCAAGAAATGCATAAAAAGATAAGTAAATCTTAAGATTTACTTATTGTTGTAATAATGATCCCGAATATGAGGAGACTTGTATTCGGGATTTTTTATTTTTCTATTTGATATAAAAAAGATAGCCCCAAATAAATTTATTTGGGGCGAGTGCAAAACAAAGAGGTGGGTGCGGATCTTTTTTTCAAGTAAGGAGTCAAGAAAATAAAACAAGTTAATTTCTTTGTTTTAGCGGGTTGATTTTGTCTTTTTTTGTCGCTTGAGTCAAGAGGAAATTATTTTACGATGCTGAGTAACATATTGTTTTAATTGATTTAAATTTGTTATTTACTACGGATAAGGTATAGGGAATAGAGAAATTTCTGTTACTATATTGGCGGGTGCTTGGATCATTTTGGTTCAAGCATTTTGCAAGAGCCAAAAAGAGAAAAGCCCCGAATTCTATTTTCATAAAATCCGAGGACAGACTCAAACATCAACAACTTGATTCTGTCTCCTTTTCCGAAAGGAGTCAATGAAATTGACGAAAATAACCTTATTTGGCATTACGGTTATCTGTGTGACTGTTCTATGTTTTACAATAATTGTAGGCGAACGATTATGTTCACTTAACATTAGTAATGGAAACACAGTCGTTCAAGCTATTTTGATGTGTAATAAATGGCTTGGTTGGGGGGAGGTTTTCTCCCTCCCAATTTTTTCTTCAAGTTGTCAGAGTTTTGGTACAAGCACCCTATTATCTGAAATCAATGCGATCCAAATTGTGGGGGTAATGGGGGGATTTTTCTTAGGAGGCGCAGGAATGATGATATTAAGCGATACATTAGAAAAACAGCTTTAAATTAATAAAGAGCCTCGAGAGGCTCTTTATGGTTAATCGAATGATTTTAACTAAAGTTGGCTAATTTTCGTTATATTATTTTGTGATGGATTACCATCTCCATCCCAATTAACATGTTGTTTAAACTCATATGTTTTACCTGCGATAGTGACAGAGGTAATTAACGTTGCATTACCATGATGGGCAGAAGCACCGGCACCACTCCCCCAACATTCTTCTTCTATTGCCAGTGAATGACTATTAGATGGGAAACGTTGGTTCTCAATTATAGATGTATAAGTATCTTCATCGTTGTAATCGACTGAATCTCGAGTAGAATCGCCTTGTATATCAATAAGTTTGTGAGATACCGTGACTGGCTCAAAGAAATCACTTGCGTGGTTTCCTAATGTAAACATCGGCCTTGCAATAACATGAACTATATCATCCAATTTACTCATTCTACATGAATTTCTCGGCACACTAGCATTATTAGTATTAATAAATGAAATAGAGCCGTTTAATTCTAAATCCATATACCTAGGATGGATCGGTTTTACATCTAGTGGATAATAAACCGCATATTGTCTACCTATATTTGTACTTGGATCATGATCGTGAATGTCAAACACAATGACTTTGATTTTAAGTTGAGTACTTTTAAATAAATTTTTATCAAGCTTAAATGAGCTAGTGATGTTGGGTCTACCAAGAAGCTGATTTTGGTCATAAGCAAGGATTTGACTGGTTTTTTGATTTCCATCCCATAATTCAAGATTAACTGCATAATCACTTGCTGCTGTATCTGGCGGTAACCAAGAAAAAGTTAACGAATCATCTTCATAAACAGGAGTCCAATTTATCGATATATTATCATGAGGTATGATTTGTGCCTTTTTATTGTTATCAACCCTTCGTGTTACTGAGTTAATAGTGATATGAGGTACTTTTCTGACATCGACAGAATAAGAACCTTGAGATTGATAAAAGTAATCATTTTCTTTTGATGTCAAAATGATATCTGTTTTACCTGGATTGACTTTAACAATAACCCCACTTTCTTTTATTGCTACAATATTAGGATCTTTTGCTGACCAGGTACCTAGAGCTTCTTTAGGCAATGGAATTGTTGGTTGTTGTACATCAATATTAGTATCCATTTCAGATAAAATAATGTCTTTTTGTGCAAAAGTGATTTGGAGTGTTCCTTTACCTTGCTCGTAATCCACTGCCACTGCATCTGCTAGAAATTGATCAGTCGCATCACTTTTGATGTGTATTTTCGTTTTGCCTGGTTTTACTTCTGTAATAGTGCCTTGTGTATCAACGGTGGCTACACGTTGATCATCACTGATATAATACAAAGGAATATTTTTTACGTCTGTATTGCCAAAAGTGGCGTTAACGTTATGCACTACTCCATCATTCCATACCGATTTAATCGTACCCGATGACGCTAATTGCAAAATAGGTTTCGCTTTTTCAATGACTAAAGGATAACTACTTTGCGCTGGTTGATATTGATCATTACCTGATGTTTGTAATGTGATAACTGCAGTACCCGCTTTTTTCATCGAAATACGACCGCTAGTTGTATCAATAGAGGCAATAGTCGGATCGGAACTAGACCACATCATATTAATATTATTAGGTAATCCTGTATAACCTAGTGCGCTGATTGGTGCTGAAGCGTAGGTTTCTTGTTGGATTTGTTTGTCAAAAATAATATCAGGTTTAGGAATAGTGACTTTAATAATAACGGGTTTAGCAACAGCGATCCCTTCAGCTTCTGCGGCTAATGTAATATCTGTTTTAACATTAGAAGTTAGTTTGGTTTGATATTGACCATTTCCTAATGGTTTTAATGGATTATCACTAAAATGCGCAGTACCCGTTGTGGCTGTTAAGCTAACCGTTTTGCCATCAATCGTGTTGTCATATTTATCAACTAATTTTACTGTTAAAATAGCTTCGTCTTTATCATCGCCGCCAATAGACTGGCGACTTGTTGTCAGTGTTGACTTATTAGCATCAATATCCGCAGGGAGCACAGTCACATCTTGAATTGGCTTATAGTTGCTTAAATCAAGATAAGCACTCATCTTGATGATACCCGCAACATGGCTAGTTACTTTGGTTCTTGCGACACCTTTAGCATCTGTATAGGTACTAAAATCATAATCATCAGCTAAACCTTGTAATTTCCATGACACAATAACGTTTGGCAAAATATTATCATTAGCATCAACAATAGTTGCTTGATAATTAACGCCTTTATCACCTGCAATTATGCTCGTTCTATCCACATCAACAGATTTTACTTGCCATGTTGTTGCATCGGCACGAAGTTGTAAGGTTTTTTGCTTTTTAAAATCAACGCCATTGATATTGACACTTAACTGCGCTGAGCCTGATTTTTTTCCCGTTGCTTCAATTTCATAATGGCCAGGAGAGACTTGTTTCGCTGGGCTAAATACAATGGTTGGGTTATCCGATATTCCTTTCACTTGTTGATCTGGCAGAATATTACCGCCTTTATCTTTAATGATTAAACTCAATAAGGCTTTTTCTTTACCATTAGCTACGATATTCGCTGGGATTAATGTGATTTCTGAACGGTTTTCATCAACATCATCCGCGACAAAGTTAACATCTTTAGCGTGATAAATACCTGATTTTAAAACCACATTAACTTTAGCTAACCCAGCTGGCCCTCGTGTTAATTTTGTTTGGGTAACGCCTTTATCATCTGTAAAAGTCAATGCGGAGCTTAAGACACTGACATTGTCAGATGTCCATGTGACAGGCGTATCTTTACTGACTGGATTATCATATTTATCAATTAAATAAGCGGTATAGGTGATAGTGTCTCCGGCTTTAGGCGTTAGATCACTGATAACAATATCACGCACTTTGGCACTGATATTATCTGGAATAACGGTCAATGAAACCGATTGAGTTAAGGTGACACCGCTAATGATGGCATGAATTTGCGTTGTACCCATTTTTTGTGCACTGATTGTGGCTTTATAAACACCTGTGCTGCTCTCGGTAAATTTACTCTCTTTAATATTAAGCTGAGTAGAATATTGAAGTTTAATATCATCTTTCAATCCAGGGAGTAAATTCCCTTGATTGTCTTTTGCAATGACCGTAATTTCGGATTGATCATAAGTCCGAGTACCATCCCCCGCTGTAATAATGGAAGGGGAAAGAGCAAGTGTTGAGTGCGTTGGGGATATGACATCCGTTGTAAAGACAATGTCATGATCAGCTTCAAGAAACTCTTGCGCATCTAGCATAGCAGTGACTTTTGCTACACCTGCTTGTGTGCTTGCCAGCGCAATCTCTGCAACCCCATTTTTATCTGTTTTACTAATTGGTAATGGTGAAAGTTGACCTAATGATGTTTGCCAACCTACCGTAATGCCTTCCATGCTTGGGTTGCCTTGCTTATCTACAATATGGGCTTTAATAACGACACTATCTTTCCCATTTGCAGTGACAGTATAAGGCGCAATGACATTAACTGATTGAATCATGGCATTTTGTGTATCAGCAACAAAACCAAGAGGTTGTGTTAATACAAATGGATTCGCTGCACCATATTTTGCTGTTATCTCACTAATACCTTCTTTTTTTCCTTTAACCTCAAATTGATAAAGTCCGTTATTTTTATCAATAACATTACTGAATGTAATAGTGGGATTATTGCCACTAAGACTGATATATTTTTCTTGTTTAGGAACTGGGTTATCAAATTGGTCTTTTAATTCGACTGTACCAGTAGAGATACTTTGTCCATTAGCCACGATAGTTTGCGGATCCAATTTAAAGTGGCTATGGTTTTTATCTACTTCCCCAGGTTTAAATAAAAGATTAATTGATGCGCTTTGATTGTTATTTAGACGGCCAGTTAATGTTACTGCCTGTGCTATTTTTCCTTTTATTTCGACTTGTGCATTACCATGAATATCTGTTTTTACCATTTCTCTATTTGGATGATTGGGTGATGCATTCCAAAAAACAGATTGTTGGATTAACGGATTATTATTAGCATCAACGACATGTGCTGTGACGGTAATAGTGTCATTATCATCAGCAATGGCTTCTGTTTTATTATTAGCCGATAAAGAAATTGTTGCACTCTTTGGATCAGAAATGGCGTTTATTGTGGTCTGTGCTTTATTCCCATTTTTAAGTGAAGCAATGGCGGTAATAGTTCCCGCTTGAGCGGTATTAATCGAAATAGCTGTTTCACCTTGTTGGTTAGTTTTTGTCTCTTTTTGATTTGCTGTTCCACCGTTAATATCCCAATTGACGGTAACGTTAGGTAATTTATTGCCGAATTTATCTTTTACAACTGCGGTTAATATGGCTTGCTCTTTATTATCCGCAATCAATTGGGTTTTATTAGCGGTTAAGGTAATTAAACCTTTCTGGTTATCAGCAATAAAAGTAATAGGTGATGCATCCAGTGACCCATTACTGATACTGGCAGTAACAATAACATCAAAGGCTTGAGTACTGGTCACTGTAGTTTGAGCGATACCTTGGTTATTGGTGGTTGAAACTTCATTAATAGAAACAATCTGTTGGTCACGATTAGTCGACCAAATGACTTTTGCATTTGGCAAGATGTTGTGATTGTTATCTTCAACGACCGCGGTAAAGGTTACTGCTGTTTTACCATCAGCAATATAAGGTTTTGCCGATGGCGTTAATGAAATAATTTTACCGTTGGATAGATCGGCAATAAATTGCGTTGTCTTTTTGGTGACTATTTTATTAACTAATGCACTTACAGTGGTTGTGCCTGATATTTGGCTGGTCATCGTTGTTGATGCATTACCTTGATTATCAGTCAATAATTCAGTTTCTTTGAGCAGGGCTTGGTTATCAGCAGATAATTGTATTTTAGCGTTGGGAACAGGATTATTGTTTTTATCAATAACATTGAAAGCAATATGTTTTTCATCTTTTCCATTAGCGAATGAACTGTTTGGATTGATGGTAAAGGTATTTATTTTTGCTGAGTTAATATCGGCAATAAAATCAACATTGGTTGAATAGGTGATTTTTTTAACGCTAACACCAATCATACTTTTACCAATATGGGTATTGGTAATAGGAACAATGATTTTACCGTCTGAGTCTGTATTGGTTTGCTTGATTATCGTTGCGCCATTATCGGCAGTAAATGAGACTGGATAGTTAGGAATTCTATTCGCATTAATATCAGTCACAATAACTTGTATTTTATTTTGGCTTTTACCATCAGCAGGGGCATTATTTTTGATTACGGTTAATCCCCCTTTTGCAATAATGGCGGAATGTGTATCAGCGACAAAAGTGACTTGTGCTTTATTAAATGTGTTATCCCTAAATTTAGGTGTTAATGTCACAATTTCAGGAGAACTTCCCGCGGTGACAGTGATTTGATATTTCCCTGTATCTATTCGGTTGAAATTGGAAACTTTGCTACTACTGGTAGGGTTATCAGATTGAACCTGTAGTGAGAGTTCTTTGAGATTGATATCAACAGGAAGATTATCATTATCTAAAATTGATAAAGTCAGATTTTGTGCAGAGTAATTGTCTGCGGGCAGTTGTGTGGCTTTCGGCGTAAATTGGCTATTTTGTGTATTGATAGCGGATTGATCAACTATAATTTGACTTTGTACGGGATCAGAACGATTACCTTGTTCATCAATAGCAACAGCACTTATTATGTAGCTGTTTTTTTCAGCTGAACCTGAAATATGACGAGGAAGGATTATCGAGTAGTTAAGATTATTATTATGATTAATTTTACCCCCATTGGCGATTAAGCGACTTGCTGACCACTCAATCTGTTTAACGGGATATTTTGAACGAACTTGTACACCTAAATCTTTTTCTTCTTTTGCGTAACCGTTAAGGGTTGGATTCATTGAAAGGAAGACTAAGGTTTTCTTTTTATATTCCAAAACAATGTCATTATTTCTATCAACAAAATCATAGCGATTTCCCGACATTAAACGCATTGCTCGCACATTATCTGAATTGAGCTGTGAAGCGATTGATTCACCAAGGCGATACTGGATATTTACGTCAAATTTATTATCACTATTGTCATTTAAACCAAAACGACGTTCAGCGCCAAAGGTAATTAAAGGCACTGGTGTATAAGTTAATCCCGCAGTATAAGCGTGGGGATTTTCTTGGCGATTATCTTTGCCAAATAAACCAACTTCTTTACCATAATATTGCTCAAAAATAAGCTTTGCACCTAATTGCGGATAAGCAGGTAGATAGCCCTCGGTTCTAATATCCCAACCATTTGCAGGGCGTTCATTATAATCCATGACATCATCGGAAGTGCGCCAGTTGGATAAGCGATGATAGTGGTTTGCACTCAGTTTAAAGTAATCTCGCCACACTTCGGCACCCACACCAAAGCGACTGTGATAGCGACTTAAGTCATAGTCATAAAAGGCATTAAGACCCACCATAAATTTATCAGTAAAATGCCGGTAACCAATCCCTTGGTTTAATTGGCTACGAGAATCTTTACGGTGATAACTGGTTTGAGAGAAAACTAAGTTTTTTTCTTGATCGTATAATGGGATCAAGAGATCTGCTGAGCTATTTTCTAATGTGAAATTTTTATCAGTAGAAAGTGACACACGAGCATGACCAAATTGATTAAGCCACTGTTCTATTTGTTGATTGGCTTTACTTGAAACTCGGCTTATTGCGTATTGAGTTGCATCAGTATCTCTATTTAATAAAGATGAATTATCGACAATAATCTGTGCCAGTTCTTGCCCATTAGTCGAAGGGATCGGAATATCTTGACTGTTATTATTTAGCCATTTTTTTGTTAATAAAGGCTCATCGGGGATATTAAGTGTTATGCCCACCTTTATTTTTAATTTACCCACTAAAGAGACATAATCAGGATTAGCTTCTATAAGTTTAAATAATTTTATATTAAATTGCTTAGCGATAGATTCAGGTGTATCTCCTACTTTAACCTGATAAGTTTTCTGTTTTTTTAATAAATTAATAGCCTGTTTTTCTTGGCTGTTTCCATTAGCAAATACATTGGCTGGAAGGGTTGCTGAGATAGGAAATGCCAGTTGAATAAAGATATTAAACCAAGCAACTTTCTTTGTAATAGAAGAGAGTTGAGGCGTTAGTCCACTTTTAAATTTTGTCATTTTTAAACTCACCGTAACAAATAATGATGAGATTCTCGTATTTATAGATGTTTTAGATATCAGAAAGTGAACTTGAATTAATTAATTATTCAATATATAAAAATAAATGATCAAAAAAATAAAATAAGTTTAGAAATAAAAATTGAAAAGGAATTTTAGGTATAAAAAAGCCAATAGAAATAAATACTATTGGCTTTTTTATTCAGGACAAAAAATTAGATATCAACAAAAATATCAGGATCAGGACCTAAACGTTTTTTCTGATCAAGTGCTGCCATTTCTGCAACTTCCTCTTTCTCCAATTTAAAATCAAAAATATGGAAGTTTTCTTCTATGCGAGAAGGTGTGACAGATTTAGGGATCACCACAAGCCCACTATCTAGATGCCAACGTAAGACGATTTGTGCTGGGGTTTTATGATATTTTTCGGCAAGTTTTTGAATGATGGGTTGGTTAAAAACACCTTCACCCCCCTGTGCTAAAGGGCTCCAAGATTCGGTCACAATATTATGCGTTGTGTTCCATGCTCTTAATGGTGCTTGTTGCATTAAAGGGTGAATTTCAATCTGATTAATAACAGGGGTTACACCTGTTTCAGTAATGATACGTTCAAGATGTTCTTCTTTAAAATTACAGACACCAATACTTTTTACCAAGCCTTCTTTTTGCAAAATAATCATCTGTTTCCACGCTTCAACATAAAGTTCGCGTGAGGGGGCAGGCCAATGCATTAAATAGAGATCAATATAATCAAGTTGCAAACGCTGGAGACTTTCTAAGACAGCACCACGAGCATGCGTTTGATCGTTGTTCCATAATTTTGTTGTGATAAAGAGTTCATCACGAGGAACCGTAATCTGTTTTAGCGCTTTACCCACACCTTCTTCATTATGATAAATTGCCGCAGTATCAAAAAGGCGATAGCCTGTATCAAGTGCGTGATGAATAGCGTTAACAACTTGATGATTATCTGCTTGCCAAACACCCAGCCCCAGTTGTGGGATGGCATTTCCATCAGATAATTTGATCAGTTTAGGTTTATCCATTTCTGTCTCCAAAGTCGCATTAAGGTACTTAGAGTGCTGCTGTATAAATGCGTTGACTGACTTCTAATGTGATATCTTGATGCTCGCCTAGTGCGGTTTGTCCATGCTCTTCCAATTTTCGCACTAAAGCTGGAATATCTTCTTCAGTAATTTTGAAATCAGCCAGTCGAGTTCTAAGTCCCATTAATTCAAAGAATTTTCGAGTTTCATTAATCGCAGTTTCAATTTTAAAAGCGTCAGAACCTTGGTTTATACCCCAAACTTTTTGTGCATATTGGATTAACTTCTCATATTTAGCCTGCCGTTTTTCATTTAATAGGGCAGGTAAAACGATGGCGAGAGTTTGTGCATGATCAAGCCCGTGTAATGCCGTGAGTTCGTGGCCTAATGCATGTGTAGCCCAATCTTGAGGAACACCAACACCAAGGATACCATTAAGGGCTTGTGATGCTGTCCACATTATATTAGCACGGATATCATAGTCTGTAGGTGATGCCAGCGCTTTTGGTCCTTGATCAATCAAAATCCGTAAAAGACCTTCTGCATACTCATCTTGTACACGAGCATTCACAGGATAAGTGAGATATTGCTCTAATATATGAATAAAAGCGTCAACAACGCCGTTTGCTGTTTGTCTTGGTGGTAAAGAATAAGTGGTTGTTGGATCTAAAATCGCGCAATGAGGATAAACATAAGGAGAGGCGAAGCTTTGTTTATCCATTGTCTGTTTTTTACTGATCACGGAAAAACTGTTGGTTTCTGTTCCTGTTGCTGGAAGTGTTAATACACAACTTAGAGGAATGGCTTTTTCGACCACTTTACCGCGACTGGTTACGATTTCCCAAGGTTCACCTTGATAAGGTATCGCGGCTGCAATAAATTTGGTGCCATCAATAACCGATCCACCGCCGACAGCCAATAGGTGTGTAATACCATGATATCGGGCGTAAGAAACGGCTTTCATCAGTGTTTCATAAGAGGGATTGGGTTCAATACCACTAAATTCATGAATTTGATAACCAGGAAGAGCCGTATAGATTTGATCTAAAACGCCGTTGCGTTTAATACTGCCACCGCCATAAGTCAGCAAAATTCTTTCATTTTTTCCGATTTCAGAACGTAGTTTTTCTATTTGCCCTTGACCAAAATGAAGGCGAGTGGGGGAGTAATAAGTAAAGTTTTGCATTTTGTATCCACCTTGATTTGATGTTCTGCAATATGACAATTAATCAGGAAAAAGTTTTTCACTGTGTCTAGACGAAATAGCATGACATAACTATAACTGTAAGGTTGTAGAAATAAGAGATGAATTATTTTCTTAATGACTACAACAATTCAAATTGTAGCTAATTTATAAGGAGTGATATGGAAAGTCATTATTTAACATTAAACCAAGAACATTGGGATAAACAAGCCGCAATGGAAAATCAGTGGTCTAAACCTGTTAGCGACGAAGAAATTATCACTGCAAAACAAGGCAACTGGAAAGTCCATTTAACACCTAATCCGGTTAAAAAAGAGTGGTTAGCAGATATTAAAGGTAAAAAAATACTCTGCTTAGCTTCTGCTGGTGGGCAACAAGCGCCTATTTTAGCTGCTGCTGGTGGCATTGTGACGGTATTTGATTTATCAGAAGGCCAATTAAGCAAAGACCATCAATTGGCACAAAAGCATCAGTTAGATTTGGTTACAGTACAAGGTGATATGGCGGATTTAACTGCATTTGCTGATGAAAGTTTTGATATTATTTTTCACCCTATCTCAAACTTATATGTAGCGGATGTTAATCCCGTTTGGCAAGAGTGCTACCGTGTTTTGAAAAAAGGCGGTGTACTTATGGCGAGTTTTTATAATCCTGTTGTTTTTATTGATGATAGAGATCCGCAATTGCGCTCACAGGGATTAATAAGACCGACTTACCGATTACCCTATAGCGATCAAGGTTCACTACCTTCGGATATTCTGCAAGAAAAAGTCGCAAGAGGTGATGGACTTGTATTTGGTCATTCTTTAACTGACCTTATTGGTGGGCAGCTAAAAGCGGGTTTCTTATTACAAGATTTTGTTGAGGATTTTGCTCCTCATGCTCGCTTTCTCGTTGATAGTTATATTCCAACGTTTCTTGCGTCAAAAGCCATTAAGCTTTAACGACAAATAGATTAAGGTAAAAGATGACGGTGATAAATATCAACGGATTTTTACTAAGATATTAATAAGATAGGAGATAAGAAAATGAACAACTGAACTTTTGAGGTATTAGATGATTAAAAAACGCCATTATGATGATTAATATAATGGCGTTTTTTTTAATTACTTATTACCCGTACTATTTTTACGATGGCGAATATACATCACAATCGAACCAATTAAACCTGCACTTAAGAGTAATACAGGTAATGTCATCAAAATATTCATGACTAAGGTTTCATGCTTTTGAATAAAGGGAATAAGATTTAGCACATAGCCTAAAGAAACAATAATCCCCACCCATAAGAAGCCACTTAACCAGTTAAATATTTGAAAACGACGTTGTTGTAATTCTGATAAGCCAGCCAGAGTAGGTAATAATGTACGCACGAATCCAATAAAACGACCCAGTAATAGTGCATATAAGCCTTGGCGATGGAAGAGATCATTTGCCTTATGATGATATTGCTCTGGTAATTGAGCCATCCAACGTTTAACCACTTTTGTATCGCTTAGCCAACGGCCTTGCAAAAAGCCGAGCCAACTCCCAATACTCGCGGCAGCGCCTAATATAATGATAGTTGGGAAAAAGTGTAAAACATCTTTTGCAATTAAGGCACCGCAAAGAATAAGCAGTGTATCTCCTGGTAAAAATGCGGCGGGTAATACCCCGTTTTCCAGCATAATAATAACAAAAAGAACAATATAGATAACCCACAGCACATTTGGATTAGCTAACACCATATAATCGTGTTGCATTAGTGCGTGAATGATCTCTTTTAATGTACCCATTAGCGAACTCGCATTAAAAAAGGACTTTATGTTCGCTATTCTAACGCAAAATAAAGAGAACAGTTTGATTTAATCCCTGTGGAACCACAGGGATAGATTTTTTTTAATAAAAAATTCATTCTTTATTAAGAAATACGTAAAAAGGCTTGTTCTAGATCTTCAATAAGGTCATCTACATTTTCTAATCCAATATGAATGCGAAATAGTGTTCCTGTAAATGTTGGCTGAGTTTCATATTGGCGCATCGCTTTAATATCATTAGGTTGATAACCCAAAATTAAAGATTCAAATCCTCCCCATGAAAATGCCATCTTAAATAATGAGAAGTTATCCAAGAAAAGTGCAAATTCTTCAGTGGTTAGGATTTTCTTTAAACTAAAAGAGAATAACCCATTGCTACCGGAGAAATCACGTTGGAAATATTCATGTCCTGGGCAAGAAACTAAAGCAGGGTGATAAACATTATCAACTAAAGGATGTTGTTTTAACCAGCGAGCGACTTCTAATGCACTTTGTTCGTGTTGTTTCATCCTGACGGGTAATGTTCTTAATCCTCTTGCTGTCATATAAGCAGTATCAGGATCAACACATTGACCTAATAAATAGGTATTTTCACGTAACTGCGCCCAGCAACGTTCATTAGCTACAGCAAAACCTAACATGCCATCAGAGTGACCATTAATATATTTTGTGGCAGATTGGATTGAAATATCAGCACCCAATGTTAGTGGTTTAAGCAGTAATCCCGCCGCCCAAGTGTTATCAATCATAATAATGATTTCAGGGTTATATTGGCGCACTGAATTGACTATTCCTTGTAGATCTTGAATTTCCATCGTGATTGATCCTGGAGATTCAAGAAAAACGATTTTTGTTTCAGGAAGTAGCAATTGGCTGATCTCTTTGCCGATTAAAGGATCAAAATAAGTCGTTGTCACTGAGAATTTACGTAAGATCTGATCACAAAAATTTTGAGTTGGATCGTAGGCAGAGCCTGTAACAAGAATATGAGCACCTTGCTCAATAAATGCGAGTATAGATTGCGTAATCGCAGCTGCACCTGAAGGAAATAATGCGCAGCCTGCACCTTGCTCTAATTCAGTTAAAGCTTCTTGTAAGGCAAAATGTGTGGTTGTACCTCGACGTCCATAAAAAAGGGTACCTTCCGCTCGTTTTTTCGTTGCTTCACGTTTTTGTGCAACGGAATCAAAAATAACGGATGATGTTCGTTGTATAATTGGATTTACTGCGCCTTGGGAATATTTTTTAGCTCGACCAGAAAGGAGGAGTGAGGTTTCTTGTTTTTTTAGCGTCATCCTTAATACCTTCTTTTAATTGATGGTGTGTTTACCTCAAGTTAATTCATTTTTTGGATAAGTACAAAAGGCTTGCAGGGTAGTTGATAAAATTTCACGTTACGTGAAAGAACGATAATTTGTCTTAAAAATCGACAAATGAAAAAAAAATAGCCAAATAGTAATGATAATTACTATCAAAATGCTTCATGTTTGATATCATTTGAGCGTTTTCTCTTTCCTGATGGCAAACAGGATGATTGTAAGCGAACGATTTTGGGTAAGTAGTGAAGAAAAAGCTTCATTACTGAATAAATAAATAGATAAAAAAGAGAGTAAAAGGCCAACTGATGCGTAATTTGACAGCTTCTATTCTATTGGCAATCGGTCTGACAGGCTCTGCTTTTGCGGATACGACTCCTGCCACACCAACTGAACAGCCAACTACTGCTGCCGTTTCTTCAACAGCTTCTACACCGGGAACCGCTACACCAACAACTGCTACTGCTTCAACGACCTCTACAACGGGTAATGAAGTGAAAGCAGTAGGTACTGAAACCACTAAGCCTGAAGGTGAAAATACACCTGTAACAACGGCTGAGAATTCAGAAAATGTACCTTCAGCGACAGAAAATACACCATCAGAAGTACAACCTGAAATGGTTGCTGGTGGTGGATTCGCTGAAGATTTATCTGTAATGGGCATGTACCGTAATGCAGACTTAGTCGTTAAAAGTGTCATGATTGGCTTATTGTTAGCCTCTATTGTTACTTGGGCACTGTTTTTCGCGAAAGGAAGTTACTTGATCTCACTGCGTCGTCGCTTAAGAAATGAGACGGCTCAGTTAGTTGAAGCTAAATCACTTAACGATGCGTTAGCGATTAGCAAAAAATTTGGCAATAAGAGCGCAACCGCTGATTTCTTTAATGATGCAGAATTAGAGCGTACTTACTCTCAAGAAAGTAAAGTGGCATCAGGCATTAAAGAGCGTGTTGAAATGCGTATGGAACGTCGCGTTGCAGCAATTATTCGTGAATTAGGCCGCGGTAATGGTTACTTAGCCACAATCGGTGCAATTTCTCCTTTTATCGGCCTTTTCGGTACGGTTTGGGGGATCATGAATAGCTTCATCGGTATTGCACATTCTCAAACGACAAATCTTGCTGTTGTTGCACCAGGTATTGCAGAAGCGCTATTAGCAACCGCGATTGGTCTGATTGCGGCGATTCCAGCGGTTATTATCTATAACATTTTTGCTCGAATGATCGCAGGTTATCGTGGTGAAATTGGTGATATCGCAACAGGTGTGGTGACATTAGTCAGCCGTGATTTAGATATCGAAAACAGCAAAGCAAGGTAATAAATTATGGCAATGCGTCTTGGTGATGATTCAGGTGATGATAATGAATTGCATGATATCAATGTGACGCCTTTTATTGATGTCATGTTGGTTCTACTCATTATCTTTATGGTGGCTGCACCTTTAGCTACTGTTGATATAAAAGTAAATTTACCCGCTTCAAGTGCTAAACCACAGCCTCGCCCTGAAAAACCGGTTTATTTAACGATTAAGTCGGATAAACAAATTTTCATTGGTGAAGAGATGGTCACACATGAAACGATGGCGAGTGTGTTAGATACCATGACACAAGCCAACAAAGAGACAACAATCTTTTTCCAAGCTGATAAAACGGTTGATTATGAAACGTTAATGTCTGCAATGGATTCGCTAAGAAAAGCTGGTTATCTCAAAGTTGGACTAGTGGGAATGGAAACCGTCTCTACGGGTGGTTAAATTTTAGCAAATAAGCTATTTATTTAAGTATTATTACGCTATTTTAAAAGCACTTTATTTGTCGTTGTGAAATGATGAATAAAGTGCTTTTTTATTGTATAGAAGAAATCGCGTTTATATTTTTACCACTTTTAATGGTTATCGATATTATTAATAAAATTGAGTTAGAATAAAATTTAACTTTAGTGTTAAATAAGATTAATAATAAGTAGATTAAGTTTATGAGTAAACGATTAATTAAGTTTATTGAGTAATAGCGGGCTGAATCAATTAATGCTAAGTAGATATCATTATTTGAACTCCTATAACATTAATATTCATTAACTCTTCATTTTTTTTCATTTTTAGATTTGTTTAGCTCGACATTTTAAAGTTAAATATATCTATAACCTTGTGATTTATAATGTCTTTATGCAAATTTGATTTAAGTGTAAAAAAACTTGCGCAAAAAATCTTATTGGATATAATGCACTCACGTTACAAATTGAAATATTTTGTAACGTGTTATAACGCCTAATTTATTTATTATCTAAGTTATCCGTATTTGGGTACTTATTTTTTATTGCACCAGGTAGACCGTTGTTTTCAGTCATTCCAATTTCTGGTAAGTAGATTTTATTTACTTATTCAAACCACTACTTATCTTTGATAAGCAGTGAGTAAAATAAAACGTGAAAGGCAGAGAACTACACATAGCATTTTATTATTTTAATAAATTTAGAAGCCATAACATTTCGGTGTTATGGCTTTTTATTTTTATCAACTGGGGTTTTGGTTTTATCATTATTTTACCTGTCCTGTCTTTCTCATCACTTTAGAGGGCATACACCTCATTACCTGCTGATTTTCACAAGCACTTGTCGTACTCTGAATACTACAAACAGTTAACAAAGCATATTTCAATTTTTTAGATTTATGACCACTTCTTTTATCTATTCTCACAAAAAAAAGAAATCAGCTCTATTTAGGGATTATTTATCGATAAATTGTATTTTTTTTATCCACAAAAATAACAGGGATTTAACATGAAATTTTATTTACGTTAATTTCGTTATAAATTCGATATGTTATAAAATAACTTAATGAAACTATTGCTGCTGTGTACTAATTAGTAATTATTAATGATCTTATCTTTTTGATGATGTCCATATTGATATGTATTTAATTTTATAGCGATTTTATACTAAAGGAAATTCTTATTCCAAAAATGTATATACTTATAACTATATGAAAAACGATAAGAAAAACAGGTTAACTTTTGTCTATTAAATAAACGTAATTATGGTGATTAAAAATTAATAACGAAAGAAGATTAGCTAAATAGGTAATGAAAATAAGCTGAAATTAAATATATTAATGTAATCATTTCTTGTTTATGAAATGCAATTTTTAACATTACTTATGATGTAATATAAAGGTTGATATTATGAAAACAAGAGTCATCATTATAATTAAATAATATATTGAAACTTATTTTTAATAATTCTTATTGGAATATAGGAATAATGGATTATTAATTTTGTATTATTTTAAATATATTGTCTTATAATTTGAATGTTTTTTGTCTTTTTTGTATCTCATTGATTAATATTGATTTTAAAAATATCTTCATCTTATTTGTTGAGATAATGAGAATTATTTCTATTTAAATTATCATTATTAAATAGAGTTTAAATAAATTTAAAATGACGAAATATATAAAAAATAGACATTAAACCTTATATTGCTGAAACGTTTTTACTCACATAAAAGCGTAATTTATTTTTTAATGAATTATCGCTTGATAATGATCAAGTCATTATTGTGTCGTAGTGTTAAAAAGGCGGTGTTTTAAAATTATTCCAATTAAAAATCATCATATCAGGAGAGATATATGGCCTTGGGGAATAATGTTTTTTCCCATCATGGTATTAACCGACGCGATTTTATGAAATTGTGTGCTGCGTTGTCAGCTACCATGGGATTAAGCGGCAAAGCTGCCGCAGAAATGTCAGATGCAATGGCATCATCTGAACGTCCACCCGTTATCTGGATTGGCGCTCAGGAGTGTACAGGGTGTACGGAGTCTTTATTACGTGCAACTCACCCGACTCTGGAAAACCTCGTTCTTGATGTTATCGCACTCGAATATCACGAAGTGCTTTCTTCGGCCTTTGGTGAACAGGCTGAAGAAAATAAACACAATGCGATGGAGAAATACAAAGGTAAGTACGTCCTCGTTGTTGACGGTTCAATCCCAGACAAAGATGGCGGTGTTTACTGTATGGTTGCAGGAAAACCAATTCTTGAGCATATCAAAGAAGCCGCTGAAGGGGCTGCTGCGATTATTGCTATTGGTTCATGTTCTGCATGGGGTGGTGTACCTGCTACTGGGGGTAACCCAACAGGCGCTAAATCACTGGAAGCAATTTTACCGGGTAAAACCGTTATCAATATTCCAGGGTGTCCACCAAACCCACATAACTTCTTAGCAACTGTTGCACATATTATTACTTTCAACAAATTGCCTAAGTTAGATAGCAAAAACAGACCGCTTTTTGCTTATGAGCGTTTAATTCACGAAAACTGTGAACGTCGCCCTCATTTTGATGCGGGTCGTTTTGCTAAAGAATTTGGTGATGAAGGTCATCGTCAAGGCTGGTGTTTATACCATTTAGGCTGTAAAGGCCCTGAAACTTATGGTAACTGCCCAACATTAGAATTCTGCGATGTCGGTGGTGGGATCTGGCCTGTCGGTATCGGTCACCCTTGCTATGGCTGTAACGAAGAAGGTATCGGCTTTACTAAAGGTATTTTCCAATTAGCGAACGTTTATCAGCCAACACCAAAAGCACAAGTGCCTGATGTTAATGCAAAAGAAGGTGGTGGTGTCTCTTATGGTGCTGCTGGCTTACTGGGTGCTGTCGTGGGTGCAGTTGCAGGTGTCAGTGTGATGGCTGTGCGTCAATTAGGCCGTGACAAGAATGCCACAGGAGCCTCACAGGAGGATAAACGGTGAATAGGCGTCATTTCTTTAAGCTGGCATCAGGTGGGGTTCTCCTTGCGGGAATGGCACCCACTGCGAGTCATGCTGCGGCGCAGAACCGTCCCCCAATTCCTGGGTCTCTCGGTATGCTCTACGACTCTACACTGTGTGTAGGCTGTCAAGCATGTGTCACAAAATGTCAGGAAATTAATCACCCGGAGCCAATGGAGCGTGGTGATACTTACGCTAATGGTGATCCGATTTGGTCAAACAATGACAAATTAAGTCCTTACACAAATAACATCATTCAAATTTGGCGTGATGGTACTGGTGAAAATAAAGATCAACTGGAAAACGGTTATGCCTTTATTAAGAAACAATGTATGCATTGTGTTGATGCAAACTGCGTTTCTGTTTGTCCTGTTTCTGCGTTAACCAAAGATCCAAAAACCGGTATTGTCCATTATCACGCGGATATCTGTACAGGTTGTCGTTATTGTATGGTGGGATGCCCTTATAACATTCCAAAATACGATTATGATGATCCATTTGGTAAGCTCTATAAATGTGAGCTTTGTAACCAAAAAGGGGTTGAGCGCTTAGATAAAGGCTTATTACCAGGCTGTGTTGAAGTTTGTCCTACTGGCGCGGTTATTTTCGGTACACGCGAAGAGTTGTTGGAAGAAGCAAAACGTCGTTTAGCGAAAAAAGCGGGTGAAGAGTATCATTACCCACGTCAAACCATTAGTGGTGGCGATACTTATTTACATAAAATTCCTGAATATCAAGATCATATCTATGGTGAGTTTGAAGGTGGCGGTACGCAAGTCATGGTACTTTCTGCTGTTCCTTTCGAAAATTTAGGAATGCCAGAAGTGGCACCATTATCAACGGGTGCGCGTTCTGAACATATTCAACATACGCTTTACAAAGGCATGGTATTACCAATAGCAGCCCTTGCAGGGATCACCTATTTGGTTAACCGTAATAGTAAAAAACAAGAGCAGGAACACCACAAGGAGGATAACGATGTCGAGTCATGATCCTCGTCCACTTGGCGGTAAGTTATTTACTCTAGCAGTAAGAGTATTTTTACCGCTTGCTGTGCTCGGTTTTATTCTTATTGGTAAGCGTTTGGTATTAGGTCTGGGCGATGTCTCTGATCTGAATGGGGGATATCCTTGGGGTATTTGGATTGCTTTTGACTTATTGATAGGGACGGGCTTTGCATGTGGTGGTTGGGCACTTGCATGGGCTGTTTATGTCTTTAATAAAGGGGAATTTCACCCATTAGTGCGACCTGCATTGTTAGCGAGCTTGTTCGGCTATTCATTAGGTGGTTTATCTATCGCCATTGATATCGGTCGTTATTGGAACATGCCTCACTTCTTTATGCCGCAATACTTCAACGTTAACTCAGTGTTGTTTGAAACAGCGACCTGTATGACCATCTATATTATGGTGATGGCATTAGAATTCTTACCTGCGTTATTAGAACGTTTAGGTTGGAAAGTGTCGTTGAAACGCCTTAATAAAGCGATGTTCTTTATTATTGGTCTTGGTGCTTTACTGCCAACCATGCACCAATCTTCAATGGGATCATTAATGATTTCAGCGGGTTGGAAAGTACATCCACTGTGGCAATCTTATGAGATGTTACCGCTGTTTTCTCTGTTAACAGCCTTTCTCCTTGGTTTCACTATCGTTATTTTTGAAGGTTCGCTGTTAAAGGCAAGCCGCACCATGAACGATGATGAAACACCGCTATTTACCAAGTTAACCAAAGTGATTGAAGTATTACTGATTGCTTTCTTGGTCTGTCGCTGGGGCGAAATTATTTGGAACGGTAAACTGAGTTATATCGGAAATGGGGATATGTTCTCGTGGTTATTCATTGCTGAAAGTGCATTATTGTTACTTCCTCTTATTTTGATGCATTTAAATAATAACCGCCGTAGTCCAAAAATGTTGTTTGTCTGCGCTGTATTTATCTTAATTGGCGCAGCAATGTGGCGTATGAACTACTCTTTAGTTGCTTACAATCCAGGCAATGGTTACCACTATTTCCCAACAGCAAGTGAATTGCTGATTTCTATTGGTTTCGTTGCATTTGAAGTAACAGCTTACATTCTTATTATCCGTTTACTGCCGGTTTTACCTGCACAAACAGACTCAAATATACAATTAAAAAAGGCTGAGGTTAAATCATGAGCCAACGCATTACTATTGATCCTATTACCCGTATTGAAGGGCATTTACGCGTCGATTGTGAAATTGATAACGGAAAAGTTGTTAAGGCTTGGTCTTCCGGTACCATGTGGCGCGGAATGGAGGAGATCCTAAAAGGAAGCGATCCTCGTGATGCATGGATTATCGTGCAACGTATTTGTGGGGTTTGTACGACAGTTCACGCAATTGCCTCAGTACGTGCTGTTGAAGATGCCTTAGGTATGGATATTCCTGTCAATGCGCAGTATATCCGTAACATTATTTTGGCTTCGCATATTCTTCATGACCATATCGTCCACTTCTATCAACTTTCTGCGATGGACTGGGTTGATATTACTTCAGCGTTACAAGCCGATCCTGAAAAAGCGTCAGCGATGCTAAAAGGTGTTTCTCAGTGGCAATTGAACTCTGCTGAAGAATTCAGAAAGGTTCAGAAGAAAATTCAAGGTCTGGTTGACAGCGGTCAGTTAGGTATTTTCGCTAATGGCTACTGGGGTCACTCAGCCATGAAATTACCACCAGAAGTTAACTTGATTGCTGTTGCTCACTACCTGCAAGCACTTGAATGTCAGCGTGATGCTAACCGTATCGTAGCGGTTCTGGGTGGTAAAACACCACACATTCAAAACTTGGCAGTAGGGGGGGTTGCTAACCCAATTAACCTTGATGCACCAAGTGTTCTTAACTTAGAACGTCTGATGTATGTGAAGCACTTTATCGATAATCTTGGCGATTTTATTGAACAAGTTTATAAAGTCGATACTGCGATTTTTGCTGCTTATTACCCAGAGTGGCTAAAAATTGGTAAAGGCGCGAACTACTATTTATCTGTACCTGAATTACCTATTAACGGTAATAACACTGAGTTTTTATTGTCTGGTGGTTATATGGAAGGCGTTGATTTCTCAACGTATCGTCCAATTAAAGACTGGAAAGATGAAAACCTGAAAGACGGTATCGAAGAAAGTGGTAAACACGCATGGTATGAAGATGATGAACCATTAAAACCGTGGGAAGGTTTGACTCGTCCTAAATATACAGGTTGGGATGAGAACGAAAAATACTCATGGGTTAAATCACCTACATTCTATGGCAAACCTGTCGAAGTGGGTACGTTAGCATGGTTAGTATGTGGTTTAGCAGGTAAGCATGAAGGAACTGTTAAACACTATAATGAAATCAATGGGATATACACTAAATTAACGGGTGAAACGCTGGTTAATGAGCAGTTAGAGTCAACTTGGGGACGCATTATTGGACGTACTGTTCATGCGTGTGTGTTACAAGATTCTCTAAACTTCTTGTGGCAATCACTGGTTGATAATATTGGTCGTGGCGATACTGCTGCCTTTATTAAACCAGAGTTTGAACCAGGTAAAGAGTACCGAGGTGTGGGGTTTGAAGAAGCCTCTCGCGGTATGTTATCTCACTGGATCGTGTTTAAAGACGGTAAAATCACTAACTATCAGGCGGTTGTTCCATCAACATGGAATGCGGGTCCTCGTAACTTTAATGATGAGCCAGGTCCTTATGAGTTATCACTTGTTGGTACACCTGTTGCTGATCCGAAAAAACCATTAGAAGTGGTAAGAACGATCCACTCCTTTGACCCATGTATGGCGTGTGCTGTGCATATGGTTGATTTAACAGGTAAAGAACTAAGTAAGGTGAAGGTATTATAATGCGAACTCTCGTCTTAGGTATTGGTAATTTATTACTAAGCGATGAAGGCATTGGTGTTCGTATAGTAGAAGCGCTCGAAGAGCGCTTCTCTTTACCAGAGAACGTCGATGTTATTGATGGTGGCACATCAGGTATGGAAATTTTGCAAGATATCGCTGCAAGAGATCTCCTGATTGTTGCCGATGCGGTAAGAAGCAATCATGAACCTGGCAGTATTTTTGTGTTACATGATGATGATGTTCCCGCACTTTTTACGCAGAAGATCTCGCCTCATCAGTTAGGCTTATCTGATGTGCTTATGGCATTGCGTATGACAGATGAATTTCCACGCAAGCTTATTTTAGTGGGTATTGAACCTGCGTCATTAGAGCCAAGCATGTCACTGTCTGACATTGGTCAAAAATCAATGGAAATTGCGTTGGAACATGTCGTCAATATTTTGCGTGAATATGGTATTCCTGTCACACCCAAAGAGGTAACAGCATGAGTGAAATAAGCTGGGATATCGTAGGATACGATGAACCGCCTGTTGAGCAACTTGAAGCGCGTTTTAGTGAAATTGCTGAAAAAGAGATGAAAGGGCTTCCTTTTTATCGAGAAGGTATTCCTGTAAAAGCAGGGGGCTTTACCTTATTTGAAAACCAGTGGATTGGAGCTGTTCTTACTCCTTGGATGCTAGAGCTTGTCGTTTTCCCAGGGCCTTCACAAGAATGGCCACATCGAAAAGTAGGCGATCGCATTGGGTTAGAATTGCCTTGTGGTCAGATTAAATTCGTTGTGGGTGAGCTTGCTGGTGATATGCAATATCTCGCGTGTTCATTAATGTCGCCACTTGATAGACACCTTTCAGGGGAACATGCTGTTGAGTTGGTGGAAAATAGTGTAAAAATGGCACTTTCTCTTCCTGTTCAGACACAATCCGTAGCAGAAGTTGATTTAAGTCGTCGTTCTCTCTTCCGTGGTCAGTTAAGATCATAGTGTAGAAATTTTACGCGACACAGAGTCACATTCTTCTTATTGAATAGTACAGGAGTCAGAATATGTGTAGCACTTGCGGTTGTGGCGAAGGCAATGTCAGAATTGAAGGCGTAGAGCCTCATTCACATGAGCACCACCATCATCACTCTCATGACCATGATCATCACGACCACGGTCATCATCATGATCACGGCCATCACGGGCATGATCATCATCATGAACACAATGCTACTCCAGCGAATACTGTTCATAAATATATTGATAAGTCTGAACAAAAGCATAAACATAACTACGAAACACATGGTCAGCCTATCATCGTTCATCACCACTATTACCATAACAGTGGTGATGTTCATCTCCATTTTCATAACGATGCACAGCTAAACGAAGCGCCTGTTTTCCATGAACATCATCATGGACATGACGATCATCATGAGCATGATCATTCACACAATCATGACCATGCTCACAGTCACGATCATTCTCATGATTATAACCATGAGCATTCACATCATCATTCTCACAGCCACGATCATGCACATGATCATGACCACGATCACGAACATGAGCACGAAGAGCAATTTAGCCCTGTGATTGAAAATCAGAATATGCATTATGGCCAAGGTGAAGCGGGAACACATGCTCCCGGTATTAGCCAAAAGCGTATGCTGAAAATTGAAATGGATGTGCTGGATAAAAATAACCGCATTGCTGTTCATAACCGTGAACATTTTGAACAACAAAATGTATTGGCATTAAACTTAGTTTCAAGCCCAGGCTCCGGTAAAACAACGCTATTAACACAAACATTAAAACAGTTAGCTCAACGGGTGCCTTGCGCGGTGATCGAAGGCGATCAGCAAACCACTAATGATGCGGATCGCATCCGTGAAACTGGTGTGCCAGCGATCCAAGTGAATACAGGAAAAGGTTGTCACCTTGATGCACAAATGGTGCATGATGCGACACATCAATTAGGTTTACAAGATAACAGCGTTCTCTTTATTGAAAACGTGGGTAACTTAGTTTGTCCTGCCAGTTTTGATCTGGGTGAAAAGCATAAAGTTGCGATTCTTTCTGTCACTGAAGGTGAAGATAAACCACTGAAATACCCGCATATGTTTGCTGCGGCTGATTTAATGATTATCAACAAAATTGATTTAGTGCCACATCTGAATATTGATGTTCAAGCCTGTATTGAATCCGCTCGCCGTGTTAACCCAAATATCGAAATCATTGCGTTATCAGCAACAACGGGTGAAGGCATGGAAGAGTGGTTAGCTTGGTTGGAGAGTCGTTTATGTGCTTAGGTGTTCCAGCTAAGATTGTTGAGGTGGGCGAAGACGTCCACCAACTCGCTTATGCCGAAGTCAGTGGCGTCAAACGTGCTGTTAATATTTCGATGGTATGTGAAGGCGAACCTAGTGAATTATTAGGCAAATGGGTACTTATTCATGTGGGATTTGCCATGAGTATTCTTGATGAGCAAGAAGCACAAGATACCCTTGATGCATTACAGCATGTCTATGGTGTGACCCTCGAAGAGGCTGATGATGCAGTACGTTGATGAATTTCGTGATCCCGAACTTGCGAAAGCCTTACTAGCCCAAATCCGTGAAACTATTTCACAATGGCCTCATCCTATTAAACGGCCATTACAAATTATGGAAGTGTGTGGTGGGCATACACATGCCATTTTTAAATTTGGTCTAGATCGCTTATTACCAGAAGAAATTGAATTTGTTCATGGACCGGGTTGTCCTGTTTGTGTATTACCGATGGGGCGAATTGATGCTTGTTTAGAAATTGCAGCCCGTCCTGATGTCATATTCTGTACTTTTGGTGATGCAATGCGAGTACCGGGACGTAATGGCTCAATGCTGGATGCGCGTCGTCGTGGCAGTGATATTCGTATTGTCTACTCACCGCTCGATTCCCTCAAAATTGCACAAGATAACCCAGATAAACAAGTCGTCTTTTTTGGTTTAGGTTTTGAAACTACGATGCCAAGTACTGCAATGACGCTACAACAAGCGAAATTGCGTGGACTCAAAAATTTCTCTCTGTTTTGTCAGCATATTACTATCGTGCCTACTTTACGTTGTCTACTAGAACAAGATGATGTTCGCATTGACGGCTTTATTGCTCCAGGGCATGTGAGTATGGTGATTGGCTGTACGCCATATCAACCGCTATGTGACGAATTTGAAAAGCCTTTTGTCGTGACAGGATTTGAACCATTAGACTTATTACAAGCTATACTGATGGTCATTAAACAACTTAAAGCAAAAGCAGAAAATACAGATTATGTTTTAAGTATTGAAAACCAATATAGTCGCATTGTACCGAATGAAGGTAATAAGTTGGCTCAAAAAGCACTTAGCGAAGTGTTTATGTTAAAAGAAACCAGTGAATGGCGTGGATTGGGTGAAATCCCAATGTCAGGTATTCAATTAACACCTGCTTATTCTGAGTTTGATGCTGAATTACGTTTTACTCCCGCCCCGCAGAAAGTGGCTGATAATCCGCAATCTCGCTGTGGCGATGTATTAACAGGACGATGCAAACCTTCCGATTGCCCACTCTTTGGTAAAAGTTGTACACCAGAAACGGCATTGGGTGCCTTGATGGTATCATCTGAAGGTGCATGTGCGGCTTATTATCAGTATCGCCGTGAAGGTAATATATGAAACAACCTGATGAAATCACCTTAGCCCAAGGAAACGGCGGGCAAGGTATGCAGCAACTTATCGAAGGACTATTTTTAAAAGCGTTCGATAATCCATTATTAAATGAAAAAGAAGATCAAGCGCGGATCGCCTTAAATGAGTTAACCACACTGGGCGATCGTCTTGCTTTTAGTACAGATAGCTATGTCATCGATCCCATTATTTTCCCTGGTGGAAACATTGGTAAATTATCGGTCTGCGGGACGGCTAACGATCTTTCTGTTGGTGGTGCAGTTCCTCGTTACCTTTCATGTGGTTTTATTTTGGAAGAAGGACTTCCTTTTGAAACCCTAGAAACCCTTGTGATGGCAATGGCAAAAGCCGCGCAACAAGCGGGCATTCAAATTGTTACGGGTGATACGAAAGTGGTTCCTCGTGGTGCTGCGGATAAGATTTTTATTAACACCGCGGGTATTGGTGTGATCCCAACCAAAATTCATTGGGCTGCATCAAACATTAAAGCAGGCGATAAGATCTTAGTGAGTGGCACTATTGGCGATCATGGTGCAACAATCCTGAATCTTCGTGAAAATTTAGGGCTTGAAGCGGATCTGCAAAGTGACTGCGCGGTTCTTGAGCCAATGATTGCCCCTTTACGCCAAATCGAAGGAATTAAAGCATTACGTGATGCAACTCGAGGCGGTGTGACAGCGATTTTGCATGAGTTTGCTCAAGCCAGCGGTTGTGGCATGAACGTGCATGAAAGCAAATTACCTATGAAACAATCCGTTCGTGGTGTATGCGAATTATTAGGACTTGAAGCGCTTAATTTCGCTAACGAAGGAAAAATTGTTTTAGTGGTTTCACCTGAAGCGGAAGCACAAGTACTTGAAGCACTGCATCAACATGCTTTAGGCAAAGACGCTTGCACGATTGGCGAAGTCACAACGGATAATTATATTCGTTTAACAGGCATTTTCGGTACTAGTCGTATCCTCGACCTACCTTATAACGAGCCTTTACCTCGTATCTGCTAAACACTTATTCCCCACTTATAAATGGAAATGTTCACTGAATTTATAAGTGGGATAAGTTACCCACTTGTTACAAAAAATTGTTATAACGCAAATTTCTCTCATTTATCTGAATACTGACTCTTTGATAAAAAAATTATTGGAGTAACATGTTCGCCTCATCCTACTGCGTGGAGAGTGTCTCTCGTAGAGGTTAGTTCTAGGAAAAAACATGTCTTGGTCAGAATTTAAATCTCAATACCTGATCCGTTTTTGGAAGCCTCTTCCAGCAGTTATCGCGGCAGGTATCTTATCAACTTATTACTTTGGTTTAACCGGCACTTTCTGGGCTGTCACTGGTGAGTTTACCCGCTGGGGGGGGCACGTTATGCAATGGTTCGGTGCTCATCCTGAAGAATGGGGTTATTTTAAAATCATCGGTCTTGAAGGTACGCCATTAACGCGTATTGATGGCGTGATGATTATCGGGATGTTTGGAGGTTGCATTATGGCGGCTCTTTGGGCCAATAACGTCAAACTTCGTCATCCTCAACATAAAATTCGTATTCTTCAAGCTGTTCTAGGTGGGATCATCGCAGGTTTTGGTGCTCGTTTAGCAATGGGTTGTAACCTTGCTGCCTTCTTTACGGGTATTCCTCAGTTCTCTTTACATGCTTGGTTCTTTGCGGTTGCAACGGCAGTCGGTTCCTACTTCGGTGCTAAGCTGTCATTGATGCCACTGTTCCGTATTCCAGTAAAACTGCAAAAAGTCAGCCAAGCGTCACCTATCACTCAAGATAAACAACGTGCGAAACGTCGCTTTAGATTGGGAATGGTTATCTTTTTTGCCATGATTGCGTGGTCTTTAATTATTCTCTTTGATTCACCAAAACTGGGTTTCGCCATGCTAGGCGGTATTGGTTTTGGTATTTTAATTGAACGTGCACAAATCTGTTTTACTTCTGCTTTCCGTGACTTATGGATAACAGGCAGAACCCATATGGCAAAAGCGATTATCATCGGTATGGCGGTGAGTGCCATTGGGATCTTTAGCTATGTCCAATTAGGTGCATCACCTAAAATTATGTGGGCGGGTCCTAATGCCGTAGTTGGCGGCTTACTCTTCGGTTTCGGTATTGTGCTTGCTGGTGGGTGTGAAACTGGCTGGATGTATCGCGCTGTTGAAGGTCAAATTCACTTTTGGTGGGTTGGATTAGGCAATGTGATTGGTTCGACGTTACTCGCTTATTATTGGGATGATTTTTCAGCCATCTTAGCGACTGACTACGACAAAATTAATTTACTTGATACTTTTGGGCCTGTAGGCGGATTAGGCGTGACATATCTGATGTTGGGTCTGTCATTTGTGTTGCTACTTTGGTGGGAGAAACATTTCTTTCGTAAAAAAGCACAACAAGCACACTCTATTTCAACCCAGATTAATAAGGAAATCGCATGAGCCAGAAAGACACCATTGTTCCTGATTATCGTCTAGATATGGTCGGTGAACCTTGTCCTTACCCTGCGGTGGCAACGCTTGAAGCTATGCCATCACTGAAAAAAGGCGAGATTTTAGAAGTGGTCAGTGATTGCCCTCAATCAATCAACAATATTCCACTTGATGCGAAAAACTACGGTTATACCGTGTTAGATATTCAACAAGATGGTCCAACTATTCGTTATTTAATTCAAAAATAATCTTTATTTTTCATTAAATAAAAAACAGCCTATACATAGAGAATGATAGGCTGTTTTCTTGAATAATATTATTACTCTGCTTCGCCGCCTAGGACTTCGGTGACTCGTTCAATTAAAGCGCTGAGTTCACCGGTCATTAAAATAAAGTCGGCATCAAAACGTTGGGCAAAATCGGCTTTATCAATATCATCATTTTGCTCACGTAAAGTTTCACTGAATTTAATGCGTTTGATAGAACCATCATCACAAAGCATAAATTGCAGGCGATCTTCCCAATCTACAGAGAGTTTGGTGACAAATTTACCCGCTTCAATATGCGTCGCAATTTCATCAGAGACTAATTCCTGTTTCTTACAACGAATAACGCCACCTTCATCTAAGACCGCTTTTAGTTCTGCTTCATCCATCAAGGTAAAGCCAGCTGGGAGTTCTCCAGAGCGTACCCACTCTGTCATTTTTAATTCAACGGATTCATTGAAGTTCAAAGGAACAACAGGTAATGAACCTAAGGTCTTACGCAGCAAGGCTAAGTTATCTTCAGCGCGTTTTGCACTGCCCGAATCAACAATAACGAGTTGTTTTTCTAAATCGAGCCAAATAAATGTTTGTGAGAATTTACTAAAAGCACGAGGAAGCAGAGTGTGCACCACTTCATCTTTTAAGGTGGCTTTCTCTGTTTTTTTCAGTTTACGTCCTTGCTCACCTTCAAGTTTTTCAACTTTGTCTTGCAGTGCTTGTTTAATAACTGTCGCAGGTAAAATTTTGTCTTCTTTCCGTGCACACATCATGACTTGTTTGCCAGCAACATGGATAAGCGCTTCACCGCGATCACCCATCGGCGAAACCCAACCTGTCCGAGTCATATCTTGGCTACTACAAGGTGTGAATGCCAATGAGGCAAGCTGTTGTTCTAACTCATCCATTGACAGTGCTATCCCTTTATTTAAGCGATAGACTAAAATATTTTTAAACCACAGCATCTGACATTCCCCTTAATCATTATTTACCACAATATGATACTGAATGTTTAGGGTATCTAAAAGGTAATATCCCTTAAAAGAAAATCTATACCGTGTTATTTAATAAAAAGATAAAAAAAGCTGAAACGAATAATTAGTAAATCTACTCTATGATAATGAGTTTTATTCTTATCTGAATTAGATTGATTAAGAATATTAATAATGAAATAGCATGATTTTTAGTACAAACCATTATGTGACAATAATCACAAGATTTTATTTTTACACTCTTTTTTGTTTACAAACTGAAATCACTTTCAGATTTATCTCTGCATTAATTTACAAAACAAAAATATTCTTGACGCTCTTGTGTGATTATTATCACAAAATAAGGAAAATGTATGAGGAGATTTTTCACAATCAACAAAGTGATTAAGATCACAAATATTGATATTTTTTTTTCAAATATCGTTAAAAGAGCACGATTGGGCTTTTTATATTAACCAGTGTTATAGTTTAGATTTTGTAATGTTTCATTGGGTTTTGTTGTTACTTGTACGTATTGATTAGATATTGTAATTGAATAGCATTCTTGTGCTTCTCTTTTGAATATTTACAGATAATTATTCTTTTTATGATGGGATGTTACTCGTTACCACTAGTTAAATTGTATTTAAATTCGACTTTGCCTTTATTTAAATAAGAAATAAATATAAAGATAAAAAATTATTAATTAGGAATAACAATATTTAAATCTTTAGTGTTATTTATTTAGTGGTTAAAATTAATACTTCCTTTTAAATATATTAAATAGGGGGATAAATTTTTTATTAGCAAAAAAAAGAGTCTTATAAAGAAATGAAATATAAAAGAAAAATCTAAAAGTGCTATTTTTAAAAAGTTGATTAAGTTCAAAAAACACGTATCTTTACCTTTAATTGTGATACCTATCACTTGAGTATGTAACCATGAAAATACACATTGGTGTAATTGTGGACTGTATCACGAAAGTTGGGCTTTTTTTTGAGTAACATGCCATCGAAAACTCAACGACCTATTTCTTTTCCTGACAGAAATAAAAGCAATGCCCTTATTTAAATATAATGAGGATATTATTTTTGTGTCTTATTGGTGATTACGTCTGTGTCAAGGAAATTAAAGCCTTTAAGAAAATTTTGTAGAGTCATAATTAGTAGCTATAAAAATTATCAATTGTGAGAGCGATTTTCTTTTTCGAAATTCGTGGCAGAGATCTTTTGCCTGAATCTCAGGTCAACTATATACGGCGGTATTATTTTTGACCTTAAAGAAAGTCATAAAACTATAGAAAATAGATAGATGGGTATTTTAATCATGAAAAGCTTGAAGCCTCTAGCAGCACTGGTTGGTTTGTTGGTTCTTTCTGGATCGGCAAACGCGGTAAACGTGTATAACGATAAAGGTACACGTTTTGATGTAAATGGTCAGTTCCGTTTAAAAACACAAGTGACCAGCCAAAATCACGAAATGAAAATGACGGATGATGGTAGCCGTATCGGTTTCTTCGGTTCACACGAACTGACTAACGATATCAAAGTCTTTGGTAAATTAGAGTGGGGTTCAGACACTCAAAAAACAAACAGTGACAACCCTAAATCAAACTTTGAAATGTACAACCGTGTGGGTTATGTCGGTTTCTCTCATCGTGATTATGGTCAAATCCAGTTTGGTCGTACTTATATTCCAATCGACTGGGTGAAAAAATCAAGCTACGGCTATGGTAACACGGGTGTGTTCTACTTTAGTGATGTATTAGGTCGTGCCGTAGGTTATAGCAATGGTTATGCTGATGGTAAAGGTGTTGGTAAAAACAACTTTATGACCCGTTTACCACAAACTATCTTTATTGAAACTAACCGTTATGAAGGCTTTAAATTAGCCGGTACTGTAACAGGTAAAACAGGTGATGATAATACTCGTACCACTGGTGATATTACTCGTGCATATTCAGTAGTGGGTTTCTATAAATCAACTTTCGGTTTAGAGCTTGATGGTGGTTACTCTGCCGCTAAAGGTGAAGCGACTCATAGTAGTAAGAGTACAGTTCAAGGGAAAACTCCTGAAAACAGTATCTTAGCATTTGGTGCCGAATACTTCTTCCCAGGCCGTGAATTTTCTATCGGTTTAGACTATGGTCAATCTCGTGGTAAAAATTCAGGTTTAACTTTAGCAAGTAATGCAGTTTCAAAAGATTATAAATGGAACTCTGTTAAAGGTGACTGGAAAGCAGATTTATATGGTGTTGGTGTGAAATGGCACTGGGATCGTATTGAAAGTGGTATGTATGCGGGTTACTACCTGCGTGATGGTGATGCCAACACTTTCAACTACAAAAAAGAAACCTATACTGTGGGTGTAGATAAACGTTTTGCGGTATCTAAATACAACAACTTACGTTTATTTGCTGAAATGGCATATGATGATGCACGCAGTGACAACGAAGCATATAAAGACACTAAACAATATATCTTCGAAACGGGTATGCGTCTGTACTTCTAGTCCTGACAAAAGCATTACCGTTTGATAGAAGTAACCAAAGGAGAGCGATTTCGCTCTCCTGTTAACCAATATATAAGGGGTGTGTAATGGTTAAGAATGTGTTGAAAATTTCAACATTAGCAATGTTTGTCGCATTCAACGTGAATGCTGCGACAGTCGATCTTCGTATTATGGAGACGTCTGATGTTCACAGTAACTTAATCGACTTTGACTACTTCAAAGACAAACCAACAGAACAGTTTGGTTATGTCCGTACTGCTAATTTAATTAAAGCAGCAAAAGCTGAAGCAACCAATGCGATTTTAGTTGATAACGGCGACTTGATCCAAGGTAGCCCGCTGGCTGACTATCAAGCAGCTAAAGGCTTAGAAAAAGGCGAATCTCATCCAGCTCACCAGCTGATGAACACCATGGGTTACACAGTAGGTAACTTTGGTAACCATGAATTTAACTATGGTTTAGATTACCTGAAAAAAGCCATTGCCGGTGCTAAATTCCCTTACATCAACGCCAACGTGATGGATGCGAAAACAGGCAAAAACTATTTCACACCTTATATCATTGTTGATACACCAGTAAAAGATCGTGATGGTAAAGAACACACTATCAAGATTGGTTATATCGGCTTCGTTCCACCACAGATCTTAATCTGGGATAAAGCCAATCTGGATGGTAAGGTCGTTGTAAACGATATTACAGAAACAGCGAAAAAATTCGTCCCTCAAATGAAAAAAGAGGGTGCTGACCTGATTGTGGCTATTCCTCACTCTGGTTTTGCGTCAGAGCCGTACAAAGCAATGGCTGAAAACTCTGTTTATTATTTAAGCGAAGTTGAAGGCATCAATGCAATCATGTTTGGTCACGCTCATGGCGTATTCCCAAGCAAAGAATTTGAAGGCATTAAAGGTGTTGATGTTGCTAAAGGTACTGTAAATGGCGTTCCTGCTGTTATGCCTGGCCAATGGGGTGATCACTTAGGTGTCGTTGATATGGTTATCAACAACGACAGCGGTAAATGGGTGATGACACAAGCAACAGGTGAAGCGCGTCCTATCTTTGATAAAGCAAACAAAAAAGCATTAGTTGAACGTGATGCTGAATTAGCGCAAATCATCGAAAAAGCACACCAAGGTACTCGTGATTTTGTAGGTAAACACATTGGTAAAGCTTCTGCCAACATGTACAGCTTCTTAGCATTAGTACAAAGCGATCCAACTGTACAAATCGTGAATGATGCACAAGTTGATTACACCAAACACTTTATTCAAGGTGATCCGAACTTAGACGGTTTACCAGTATTAGGTGCAGCTGCGCCATTTAAAGCGGGTGGTCGTAAAAACGCACCAGCAGACTTCGTAGAAGTTGAAAAAGGTGACTTAACATTCCGTAACGCTGCAGACTTATATCTGTATCCAAACACATTAGTGGTCGTTAAAGCGACCGGTGCTGATGTTGTTGAGTGGTTAGAATGTTCTGCGGGTATGTGGAACCAAGTTGATCCAAATTCAACTAAACCACAAGAACTAATCAACTGGGATGGTTTCCGTACTTATAACTTCGATACCATTAGTGGCGTGAACTATAAAGTTGACCTAACTCAACCAGCTAAATATGACGTTGATTGCCAAGTCGTTAATAAAGATGCGAATCGTATCAAAGACGTGACTTATGAAGGCAAGCCAATCGATCCTAAAGCAACATTCCTGATCGCAACAAATAACTACCGTGGATACGGTGGTAAGTTTGCCGGTACTGGTGAAGCAAATATTGCGTTCGCATCTCCAGATGAAAACCGTGCAATCTTAGCGTCTTACATTGCTAAACAAACGAAAGAAAAAGGCGAAGTTGCAACTAAAGCTGCTAACAACTGGTCATTCTTACCTATTAAGACTGACAAAGCGTTAGATGTACGTTTTGAAACGTCACCAAGTGAGAAAGCGGCTGCATTTATTAAAGATTTCTCTCAATATCCAATGACCTTTGTGGAAAATGATGAAATCGGTTTTGCAATTTACAAAATTGATTTAACAGAGAAGAAATAAGCCATTAAAGCCTGTCCATTCTGGGCAGGCTTCTCTTACCTTTTTGAACCAAAAGAGTAAAACTTATTGCTCTTTAAGGGGATTTTATGCGCTTTATGAAGCTATTACCTGCTGCTTTTGCTTTAGTGTTAGCAGGATGTGCAACGCAAGCACCTGAAATTACAGAACCATTAAAACCTCAAGCTAAATTAGTTGAAGGCGTATCTTGTATTTTACCTGATGCACCAACAGCACCTTACGACTACATTGCTTCTAATGATCGCTATGGTCAAAACAGTACAGCATCAACAGATTACTTTAAGTTAGCGATTAACTACTCACCCGCTTTTTGTGATTATAAAAGTAATAACATTAAGCGGTTAAATAACGACAATGAAAAAGATCGTGCAAAACGTGAGTATGATAAATTTGAAATCCAATGCTTCTCAGATAATAAATTTGGTTGGATTGTTCATGGGCTGTGGGCTGAAACCTGTGATGGTAAATCATGGGAAGAGTGCCGTGATTGGAAAGACATACGCAAGCATCCTCGTTTATGTAAAGGCGATTTACCACCTTTAGAATACTCTGCTATCAAACCTTATCTGTGTGATTCTCCGGGTATCGACTTACTACAAGGTGAGTGGGAAAAACACGGTGTATGTGCGTTTGATACACCAGATGCATTCTTTGGTAAACAAAAAGAGTTGTATGAAGCGTTAGTATTACCAGAAGGCCGTCCTTCAAACAGTGCATTGATTAAGTTCTTAAAAGAACACAATCCATCATTGAAGGATAAGGAAATTCAAATTAATCGAGATGAATTCTATATCTGTTATAGCAAAGATTTCGAAGTCATTGATTGTCCGAAACGTGAATTTTGATCTTAGGGATAAATTTTAAATGAACCATAAATATAAACTCGTTGCACTGGCAGTAAGCTCAGTCTTATTAGCTGGTTGTGCAAAGAACTACGACGAAGCTAATGTTGTTGATGTGCGTGTTATCGCAATGAACGACTTCCACGGTGCACTAAAAGCGCCAGGTCCAAACAAACCTGGTGGCATCGAGCACATGGCAACATTAATCAAAGAAATGAAGAAAGATAACCCGAACAACATCGTTGTTGCCGCGGGTGATATGGTTGGTGCAAGCCCACTGTTATCTTCAATGTTCCATGATGAGCCTTCTATCGAAGCATTATCATTAGCAGGCTTAGAAGCAACGTCTGTGGGTAACCACGAATTTGATAAAGGCATGGGTGAGTTACTGCGTAAACAGAACGGTGGCTGCCACCCTGTGACGGGTTGCCAAGGTCCAACTGAATTTAAAGGGGCTGATTTCCAATACTTATCAGCAAACGTAACTGTTAATGAAACAGGCAAAACGTTATTCCCTGAATATGTTATCAAAGAATTTAACGGTATCCCTGTTGCATTTATCGGTGTCACACTGGAAGGTACTGCGGCAATCGTAACACCTAAAGGTACTGAAGGTTTAAGCTTCCATAACGAAGCGAAAACAATCAACGCATTAGTGCCTCAGTTAAAAGCACAAGGTGTTCAAGCGATTGGTGTGTTAATTCACGAAGGTGCTGCACAACGTCGTGACGGTGGTCCTGTGAATATCAACGCATGTAATGGTATTACGGGTAAAGTATTAGGTGTTGTTGATCAATTAGATCCTGCGATTGACTTTGTTGTGACTGGTCATACTCACCAAGCTTATAACTGTACTATCAACGGTAAATCAGTGACATCTGCGCAATCAAATGGTGCAATGTTAACGCGTATCGATCTGAAACTAGACAAAACAACAAAAGACGTTGTTGACGTTGAAGCACGTAATATTTGGGTTGATAACCGCAAATATGAAAAAGATCCAGCCGTTACCAAACTGTTAGAAGCTTACGAAAAAATCGCAACCCCATTAGCTAACCGTATCATTGGTAAGTTAGAAGGTAATTTAACGAAGCAAACTAACGACGCGGGTGAATCTGCACTGGGTCAAGTGATCGCTGATGCGCATTTATACACTGCAAAACCAAAAGATGCGGGTGGCGCACAAATCGCATTTATGAACAGTGGTGGTATTCGTGCTGATATGACTGGTGGTGACGTTTCTTATAACGCAATCTACACAGTACAGCCATTCTCTAACGTACTGTTAACTCAAACCTTAACAGGTGAGCAAATCAAACGCCTGTTAGAACAACAATGGGATCGTTCACGTCCACAAGTGTTAGCAATTTCAGGTAACTTCCAGTACACATGGGATAGCAAAGCATCTAATGGCAACCGTGTTATCGTTGAATCAATGAAAATTGACGGTAAACCAGTAGATATGAAAGCGAACTACCGTGTTGTGGCTAACGAATACTTAGCAACAGGTGGTAGTGACTTCTCTGTACTGAAAGAAGGTAAAGATCCAGTTTACAGCGTGCCAGATGTTGATGCAGTCGTGAAATACTTTGCTGAGCAGTCTCCAATTGCTCAACCAAAAGCGAATAACATCACACGTAAATAACGTATTTTCATACGCCTTGTGAAAATCGCACCTCTTACGGGAGGTGCGTAAATAAATAAAGAGAGCAAAGTGTTGAACACAAAGGGTCCATCCCTACCTTTGTATTCATTACGCACTTTGCTCTTTTTTATGCTTTTTATTGGAGAATAAGTATTTTTTTAGTGAGCATGAAGGCATAAGCAACAAAGTTGGAATCTTTACAACATATCATCTGTGGTGTATTGTTGCGTTTAGCGACAAAAGATTTCATTTTTTGTCGTGAGTTATTAACATAAAAATTTATAGCGTTTTAATTCTATAAAGTTGTAACACCCGATAGGTATTAGGAGTGTAAATCATGGCTATTTCCGTAAGATTAGATGAAGACTTTGTCTCTGATGCTAAAATTCATGCGGAAGCGAAAAGCAGAAGTGTTCCTAAACAAATTGAACACTGGGCTAAAATAGGGCGTATAGCTGAAGATAACCCTGATCTGCCATATAGCTTTATCCAAGAATTGTTACTGGCACAGGCGGAAGTCGAAAACAAAAAGGTTTCTCGATATGTCCGAACTACAAAAAGAGATTGATGTCTATCAGTCTGTACGATTTGAAAAGGCAATGAAAAAGTTGCCTGAATCAGATGTGAAAATTATTGAAGATGAAATTGATCAAATAATTGATAATCCATTGATTGGTGAACAGAAAAAAGGCGATCTTACTCATCTTAGAGTACATAAATTTAGGCTTAATGATTTAACGGTATTGTTAGGCTACTCATGGGTTGCAAACAAGCTTGAACTGTATTTATTGCATATAGGTTCTCATGAGAATTTCTATGATGCTCAGAAAAAACAGCGAAAGACTGATCTAAAACTGATTAAAACATAAAAGAAAGGTGGCCTAATGCCACCTTTCTTTTATGTTGTATATGGGCAAAAAAAAGCCCACAGTGGCTGTGGGCAAGGAATGAAAGTAAAAAAAAGAGGGTATTACTTATTGCTAGGGTCTTTTGTCAGATGTCTGTTCTAACACTTATTTGAAGATTTTAAAGCGTGCATCATCTTCCATATAATTCTTTTCACCAGCCTCTTGTTCAATTGAACCAAAGACCATTTGAGCTCTTAGTTTCCATGTTTTTGGCAGATCCCAAGTTGCATGAACTTCGTCATCAATAATTGGGTTGTAGTGTTGTAATGAAGCACCTACGTTCTCTGCTGCTAATGCAGTCCAAACAGAGAGTTGCGCCATACCACTTGCTTGTTCTGACCATACAGGGAAGTTATCCGCATACAATGGGAATTGTTCTTGAAGACCTTTTACGATATCAGTGTCTTCAAAATAAAGAATTGAACCTGCGCCTGCTGCAAAGCTATTAATTTTCGCTTCAGTTGCACTAAATGCTTCTGCGGGTACTAATTTTTTCAGGGTATTTTTAACGATATCCCACAGTTTTTGATGTTGTTCACCAAACAGAACAACAACACGAGATGTTTGTGAGTTAAATGCAGTTGGGCTCTCTTTAACCGCTTCTTTGATAACTTCAGTGACTCTGTCTTCGCTAATTGGAAGTTGATTACCTAAATGATAAATTGTTCTACGTTTTTTCATTAAATCAGTAAATGCGTTAGACATGATTGTCTCCTTGATAAATTTAAGCGCTTAAAGCGTGTCTTAGCTTGAGCTAATCTATGGACATACTATAGGGCTTAGTAGTGATTTATTGATATATAAAAAATTTAATCAGTTACGTCAAAATATTCGACCTAGTTTTTAACGACTTGATTTAGATTCTATTTATCTACATATCTAAACTCAGGAGCAAGCTGGCTAATACCTAATCCTCCCGCTTTCTTCACTTTAATTTGCACTGGAATGCGCTCTTTCATGGCTTCTACGTGACTAATTACGCCAATAATTTTTCCAGATGCGTTAAGGCTATCAAGAGCGTCTAATGCAATATCTAAGGTATCAGGATCTAATGTGCCAAAGCCTTCATCTAGAAAGAGTGATTCGATTTGAGTTTTGTTACTGACCAAATCTGAAAGCGCTAAGGCGAGCGATAAGCTGACTAAAAAACTTTCGCCACCAGAGAGCGTGCGAGTATCCCGTAGCGCATCAGCTTGCCATGTATCGGCAATTTGTAATTCAAGGCTTGCCGGTGTTTTACGTTGCAAGAAATAACGACCATGAAGCTTTTCTAAACGACGATTAGCCAAATAAATTAGATGATCAAGCGTTAAGCCTTGAGCAAAACGGCTGAACTTATCTCCTGATGCAGATCCCACCAATTCGTTTAAGTAACTCCAATCATCAAAGTGAGATTGCTGTTTCGTTATTTTGTCGAGTAAGGCTTGTTGTTCTTTGCGTTTTTCTTCATCAGTACGCAGCTGCTCTTGAATGCGGAATTTGGTTTCTTGTATATGAGCCAGCTGTGTTTCTAGTGCTAATAAATGTGTAGTGATTTGTTCAATATTTTGCTCAGTCGATAACAACGGTTGTTGTAACAAGTGCAGCTGATATGCCTTTTCTTGAGTGTCTAAGCGAGTTTTTTCTTGCAATAATCTATCAAGTCGTTGTTTTTGCTGTTCTTGTAAACAGTTTCTTTCTTCGACTGATAACAGAGAGGCTAAAAATGCATTTTCATCAGCAAACGGACTGTTTTTTAACGCATGTTGATATTGTTCAATAATGTTTTGTGAACGCGTTTGTAACCGTTGTAGTGATTTTTCATTTTCCTGATATTGACCAATAAGCTGATTTAAACGGATTTCGAGTCGGTTTTTTTCTTCGCTATATTGCTCAATTTGTTTTTGTAACAATTGACTCTGTTTATCTAATTCATTACGCGCATCTTCAGTGGTTTGTGTCCCGAATAACGCTTGGCGTTGTGCTTTGAGCTGTTCTTGTTGCTGATGTAGTTGTTGTAAATGGATTAAAACAGCATCAAGTTCTTTTTGAATTTCAGATAAATAGCGTTTTCTTTCTTGCAGTGTTGATAACAATTCGCGGATTGTTTGTTGTAATTCGTGATGTGTTTTTAAGGTTGATTGATATTGTTGGCTCTCTTTTTTACGCGCAATAAGCCATTGAATTTTATCTTCACATTCCTGTAATTCATAACCTTGCTGTTTGACAAGAGATTGAAGCTCCTGAGTTAACTGGGTTTGTTGTTGAAGATATTGCGTTGTTTGTTGTTGTTTATTGATGACTTCTTTTTGTTGTTGCGCAAATTCATTTTGCTGATGAAGGATCGCTTGCTGTTGTTGATTAAATTGCTCTTTGGTATCAGATAGCAGTTTGTATTCTTGCTGAATTTTGGTTTCTAACGCTTTATAGCTGGATTGTTTTTGTGTGAGTAAATTGTCTTTTTTCTCAAGCTCTGCATCCAATTTAGCCAAAGCATCTTCTTCGCAATCAACATCAGGTAATGTGTGCGTTTGTGCTAAGGTTCGCCATTGTTGTTTTAATGTCGCTATATCTTGGGTGAGTTGCTCAAGATCTTCATTAAGCTTTTCGTTTTGAGCTTGATAGCCAGCACACTGTGTTTTTTGTTCCACTGACTCTATAGTTAATGCATGTACTTGCTGTGTTAAGGTATCTAACCGTAATTTTGTTTCATCAGTTTGAATTTCTTTATATTTTTCAACATAAGGATGCTCGGTTGAACCACAAACAGGACATGGGGTATCTTTAACTAAACGTTGTCTCTCTTCTTCATATTCTGCTAACTTTCGTATTAGCAGATAATTATCGTTTAAGTCTTTAAGATGTTGTTCTTTCTCTTTTAAAGCAATGTCATTTTTATGGATGCTTTCAGTCAGCATTGCTATTTTTTGCTGATTTTCTGAATAGCTTTTTTGGTATTGATATTCAGTTTTGATATTGCGTTGTAATTGGGTTTGTAATCCCATTAGTTTAGCGAGTGCATTTCGTTGTTGTGAAATTTGTTGCAAACGATGAGGGATATCCGCAATAGCATCAGCTTTATTTTGTTGCTCAAGTTGTGTTTGTAATTCGCTTAATTGTTGTTGCTGTAAGTTAAGATTGTACTGTTGCACTTCTAGCGCTTTGGTCGCTTTTTCTAATTCGAGTTTAAGTAAGCATTCTTTTTCTTGTTCTGCTTTTTCACTTTTCTGGCTAATTAGATATTTCTCTGTAATTTCATCATATTGCTCAAAATAACGTTGCCATAACGGTAAATTTTCAGCCAGTTGAGCATGAGCTATATGCTGATTTAAATATTCGTCTAATTCATTAAATTGTTTTTGTGAGCCAGCTAATTTGGCTTCTGTTAACTGTATTTTTTCCAGATATTCTGATTGCGTTTTTTCTAGCGTATTTTTTTGCTGTGTTTTTACTGAAATATCTTGTTGTAGCAAGATTAACTGATTATCTAATGGTGCTACTTTTTCACGTATAAGCTGCAATATTTGCTGTTTTTTTTCATCGTGCTGTTTAAATGTGTTACGAGCCTCGATTAAATGCTGATTAATAGGTTGGCTCTGTTGTTCAATAAGCTGTTTTTCTGCTGTTAGTGTTGAGAGTTGTGACTCAATATAGGTTTGTTCTTTTAATAGACGATCCTTTTCATCATAAATTGGGCGGATTTTTTCTGCTGGTTCGCTATTTTCAAGACGTTGAATATCGGGTTTGGCAGCAATTAACGCTTCTTGTGCTAAGTTAACTTCGGTTTGTGCTAATACTTTGTTTTTATTAAGTTCAGTTTCTTTTTCTTGCCACTGTTTTGCTGCTTGATATTCCTGCTGTTCTTTTTGTAATCGGCTCTCTTTGGCAAAAAGATCGGTTTGTTCAGTTAATAATGCTTGGCGAGCATTTTCATCTAATAACGCCATCATTTCGGCTTGCTGTTTTAGTGTTTTTAATGCTTGTTCTTCTTCACGCCAATGTTTAAAGATAGATTGGGAGATATGGCGATAAATATCTGTGCCAGTGAGTTCTTCAAGTAATTCAGCACGAGATTTATCATCTGCATTTAAAAAAGCCGCAAATTGTCCTTGAGAAAGCAACATAGATTTAGTGAAACGATCAAAATCAAGGCCCGTAATATTAATGATCATCTCTTTCACTTGGCTTATTTTGCTTGCTAATATTTTGTCTTCGCCTCCTGTTGTATTTATTTTAACAAGTTCAGCCTGTGGCGCTTGAAGATTGCCATCTTCTTTATAATTAGCTCGGCGTTGTTCCCAAAATGCTCGATAAGCCACACCTTTGACTTCAAATTCGACTTCGGTCAAACACTCTGCGGTATGACGTGTCATTAATTCATTTTGTGATTGCGTGACTTTATCTAATCGTGGAGTTCTATGATAAAGCGCCAAACTAATCGCATCTAACAGCGTGGTTTTTCCTGCACCCGTGGGGCCTGTAATGGCAAATAATCCATTGCTGATAAAAGGCTCTTGGTTAAAGTTAATCTTCCACTCGCCTTTTAAGGAGTTAATATTTTTAAATCGCAGACTTAAGATTTTCATTATGCTTCGTTATCCTCTTTCTCTGCCATTTCAACTGCTTGTTTAAATAATGTTGTTAAACGAGTTTTAGTTTCTTCTGAATCAAACTCATGCTGTTCTAAACGTCTTTCAAAAACATCATAAACGGTTAATTCGGTCAGTGTTTCGTTCTCATTTTGAGTGAACGCTTGGCGTTGTTTTCTCGCTCTTCTTAATAAGATCACATCAAAAAGCGGATCGTTAGTTAGCTCTTGAATACGGGTTTGTATATCACTGAGATAATCTTGTGTTGAAACTTCGATATCCAACCAAATAGTGGTATCTATTTCACCGTATTGTTTTTTTAAATCCTCAAGTTGTATCGCTATCTCTTTTAATGAACCACTGATAGTGCGTAGTAACTGAAATTCAGGAATAGGTAATAGTGTGAGGTTAGTTAATTTTTCTTGCTCAAAGTCGATAAGACAGACACTTTTCTGTTGTCCGCATTCATCAAAACTTAACGGAATAGGGGAGCCACTATAACGAATATGACCTGATTTATTCACCACTTGAGGGCGATGAATATGACCAAGAGCAATATAGTCAAATTCAGGAAATAGGGTTGCTGAAAAGGCTTCTAAGGTGCCGATATAAATTTCACGGACGGAATCGGTCACACTCGCTCCAATTGTGGTGAGGTGACCCGTTGCAATAATGGGAATATCGACATTTAATTGCTGACGTAATTCGAGAGCTGCTTGATATTGAGCTTGATAATATTCAGCAATCGCTTCTTTTAAGGCTGTTTGTTTTTCAGCACCTGATTGCCCACTTTTACTGCTGATCATGTCTCTAGGGCGTAGATAAGGGATTGCACAAAGTAATGCTCCTGGAATGTTATCTTTTTGAGGAAGAATTAACGGAGCTTGTGGTGTTTCAGCATGAACATTGGCAATAACGGTCGTATTTAAACACGCCAACAGTGATTTTGATTCATTTAGTGTTGCCACCGAATCGTGATTACCACCTAGAATAACGAGCTGACATTGTGTATCTCTAATAGCAACAACAAAACGGTTATAAAGCTCTCGGGCATAGCTTGGAGGGGAGCCAGTATCAAAAATATCACCCGCAACAATCAGAGCATCGACTTGGTAATGTTTAATTTGTGCTAATAACCAATCAAGAAACTGTTGGTGTTCTTTAGCTCGAGTCTTAGTAAAAAAATATTGCCCTAAATGCCAGTCTGATGTGTGAATAATCCGCATTGCTATCCCTCTTTTTTATCTGGTGAAGAGTATAGCGCACCTTGCTTTTTTAGTGAAAACTCAACAATAACTCCCTTTTTTGAGTGATATTTCACCAAAAAATGATTTATTTACCTTAACAACGGGGATCTATTTCAGTAATGTTAAGGCTAGTCATAAATCTGTCATAAAAGTGCATCATAATCATTTTGACCCTCTATATACATTACACAGGATAGAGTATGGCAAGGCGTATTCTTGTTGTTGAAGATGAGACCGCAATTCGAGAGATGATCTGTTTTGTTTTGGAACAAAATGGTTTTCAACCTATTGAAGCAGAAGACTATGATTCTGCATTGAGTTTTCTTATCGACCCTTACCCTGATCTGGTTTTATTAGATTGGATGATCCCTGGTGGATCAGGCTTGCAGGTAATAAAACAGATGAAGCGGGAAAGTAATACCCGTGATATTCCCATTATTATGCTAACGGCAAAAGGGGAAGAAGAAGATAAAGTCCAAGGCCTAGAGACGGGCGCTGATGATTATGTTATCAAACCGTTTTCACCTAAAGAGCTTGTTGCTCGAGTGAAGGCGATTTTACGGCGTTTATCACCGATGTCAGCGGAAGATATTATTGAATTCAATGGACTCGGTCTTGATCCTGTTTCTCATCGAGTGACAAGTCAAGATAAGCCGATTGATATGGGCCCCACCGAATTTAAACTCCTACACTTTTTTATGACACATCCTGAACGCGTATATAGCAGAGAACAACTGCTAAACTACGTTTGGGGAACCAATGTTTATGTCGAAGACCGTACTGTTGATGTGCATATTCGTCGTTTACGTAAGGCTATTGAAGAAGATGGCCATGACAGAATGATACAGACAGTACGTGGAACGGGATATCGTTTTTCTGCCCGTTTCTAAGTCAATATGGGAGTAATCGTCAGGTGTTAGAACGACTATCGTGGAAAGCCCTCGTTTGGGGGCTATGTCTATTTTGCTTGCCTGCCTTTATATTATCGCTTTTTATTGGGCATCTTCCTTGGTTGCTGGTGGCATCGCTTCTCAGTGCCCTTGTGTGGCATGCCTATAATTTGCTGAAATTATCTAAATGGTTATGGTTAGATCGCTCTGTATTGCCTCCGGAAGGGAGAGGGGGATGGGAGCCTATTTTTTATGGTATTCGACAGACCCAACAACGTAATCGTAAACGACGCAGAGAATTAGGCGACTTAATTAAACGTTTTAGAAGTGGGGCTGAAAGTTTACCCGATGCTGTTGTGATGATGACAAATGAAGGGAATATTTTTTGGTGTAATAGTCTAGCTCAACATCTATTAGGCTTTCGTTGGCCTGATGATAATGGGCAAAATATTTTTAACTTATTACGTTATCCTGATTTTTTGCACTATTTTACCGCAGGTGATTTTAGTCGCCCCTTAACTATTTCACTAAATAATGGCTCTATTGTTGAGTTTCGTGTGATGCCATATAGCGAAGATCAGCGCTTGATGGTGGCGCGCGATGTAACAGAAAAAAATAAACTAGAAAACTCACGACGTGATTTTTTTGCTAATGTCAGTCATGAGCTAAGAACACCACTAACCGTTATTCAAGGTTATCTTGAGATGATGGAAGAAAATAGTGTAGCAAAACCCGCAGAGCATAAGGCGATAGTTACGATGCAAGAGCAGGCTAAACGTATGGATACGCTTGTTCAGCAACTCTTACAGCTTTCTCGTATCGAATCTGCTCCTCATATTGATTTAAACAAAATTGTTGATATTCCTGCCATTTTGGCTTTATTACAACAAGAAGCGAACTCACTAAGCCAAGGTCAACATCAGATTGTTTTTGATGTTGATGAAGAGTGGGCTGTTCGTGGTAATGAAGAGCAATTGCGTAGTGCTGTTTCTAATTTAGTGTATAACGCCATTAATCACACTGAAGAGGGTACAACAATCAAAGTGAGTTGGAAGAAAATACCCCAAGGTATGCTATTTAGTGTTTCAGATAATGGGGCGGGGATCAGCGCTGAACACTTAACACGTTTAACAGAGCGTTTTTATCGCGTAGATAAAGCTCGCTCTCGTCATTCTGGCGGTACTGGTTTAGGTTTGGCGATTGTGAAAAAATCGTTGCTTCATCATCACTCTCAATTGAATATTGAAAGTAAAGTAGGTGTTGGGAGTACGTTCTCTTTTATCCTTCCTCAAACATTGCTTACTGCTAAAAAAACACACTAGCAGAATGTCTTTTTTAAAGCCTTTATCACTTCTATTCAATCAGTGATAAAGGTTTTTTTGTCCTTTTTTAATCTTTTTAATATCAATAAAAACTAATATCGTAGCGTTAAATTTTAATATTATTAATTAATGGTAACTTTAAATGACGCTAATATTCAACATTATTGGTGATAAAATGCACAAATCATATCATGCATATTCGATGATATATGACAGTTATAACTAGCTCTGAAAAATAGTTTAGATGATTCTTCTGGTTTTTAGATTGGCTATTGCCTTTTTTCATTATAAAAGTTTTACTTGTGACCAGTTATCGGCAATTTTTTCTATTTAGCACCTAATTGCTCTACATGAAATGATTATATATGGATATTATCCTGAATAATGATGGTATGAGCCTAAATAGATATTGTTGATTTTATGTTGCGCTATATTGGCGTAATTTAACCATTATTGTAACTATATATTAACAAAACTTATGGCACATAGATTAACTTCCAGAGATATTCTGGCATTAGGGTTTATGACATTCGCCCTCTTTGTTGGCGCTGGCAACATTATTTTTCCTCCAATGGTGGGGTTACAATCAGGCGAATTTGTTTGGACAGCAGCAATTGGCTTTTTGATCACAGGGGTAGGTTTACCTGTTTTAACGGTTGTCGCATTAGCAAAAGTCGGTGGTGGTATCGAGGCATTAAGCACACCTATTGGTAAATCAATGGGATTATTATTAGCTATTGTTGCCTATCTTGCTGTTGGACCTCTTTTCGCAACTCCTCGTACTGCAACGGTTTCTTTTAAAGTGGGTATTGCCCCTTTAGTGGGTGATACAGAAATGTCATTGCTGATTTATAGCATTGCCTATTTCTTAATTGTGATTGGTATTTCACTTTATCCCGGTAAGTTATTAGATAGTGTTGGTCATATTCTTGCGCCTATTAAAATTCTGGCATTAGCAGTATTAGGTGTGGCTGCGGTGTTTTGGCCTGCTGGTGGCGTGATCCCTGCCACAGATGCTTATCGTGAAATGGCTTTCACTCAAGGGTTTATCAATGGTTATCTCACCATGGATACCTTGGGGGCGATGGTTTTTGGTATCGTGATTGTTAATGCTGCCCGCTCTCGTGGAATAGATAACTCTTCATTATTAACACGTTACACTATGTGGGCGGGTATTATTGCGGGCGTATTATTAACAGCTATTTACTTAAGCTTGTTTAAATTAGGCTCTAGCAGTGGGAGCATTATTCCAGGGGCGCAAGATGGTGCTGATATTTTACACGCCTATGTTCAGTACACTTTTGGTGACTTCGGTAGCTTCTTCCTTGCTCTACTGATTTTCTTAGCCTGTATGGTGACGGCAGTTGGTTTAACTTGTGCATGTGCTGAATTTTTTAGCCGTTATTTGCCCATCTCTTACCGTACATTAGTGTTGATTTTAGCGATATTCTCAGCGGTTGTTTCAAACTTAGGATTAAGTAAACTGATTGCGTTTTCGATTCCTGTGCTGATTATGATTTATCCACCTTGTATTGTGATTATTTTGATGAGTTTCACTTTACGTCTGTGGAATAATCCAAGCCGTATTATCGCGCCAGCGATGGCTGTTAGCTTATTTTTCGGTATTTTTGATGCAATAAAAGCCTCTGATTATCTGAAACATTTATTACCAGAGTGGGCAACTAAATTGCCATTAAGTGAGCAGGGATTAGCATGGCTCATTCCTGTATTGGTGACAATTGTTGTGTGTGGTATTTACGATAAGGTTGCAGGCTCACCGAGTAAAAAAGTGATCCAGACTGAAGTGACTAAATAAGCGATAAAGTACATTGATTTAAACATAAAAAGGGAAACGAAAGTTTCCCTTTTTGTTGGAATTAAAGTAAGTGCTGGTTCTCTTTTAAACGGTCAGCCAGTGTTTTTTCTATATCTGTTTGTACTAATTTTGATACATCATATTCTTTGGCAAGTGATGAGAATCGAGCAATAACATCAACGGTATGATGAATATACGCTTGTGCTTGTTGCCAACTTTCAAAACCAGCTATTTCAGCAAGCTGCTTTATTGTATTTAATGGTGGCTTTTTACCATACCCGCCAAATGAAGTGATATGCTCATTTCTTGGATTGGGGTTATAGGTCACATCATAAAAAGGTGCCGGCTCCCAGTGCCCATCATCATATTGTAGAAATGACCAGTTTTTACTGTGATCATCTTGATTAGAAGCGAATAGATTAAAAATAGCTCGTCTAAACTGGAGTTGTCCGGCTGAAACTGATTTGCATAGTACGCGGTTTACTTTGATTAAATCTTCGTAATCCAAAGAAGGTAGCCTAAAATCAGCATCTAATAATCCGCATGCACTGTGCATGATTAAACGCCCTGATTTACCTGAGCTATTTGTGACACGATCAAAGCGTTTTAGCGCTAACCAAGATTTTCCATCACTGTTTTTAGGAACATCAATAAGTTGCCATTGTGGGGGATTGAGCTCTAGCTCTTTTGCTAGGATGAGATAGATCGCTTCACATAGCCCTTCATCGTGGCCAAGAGGTAAGTTCTTAGACGTAAATTTGATCAGCCATGATTCATCACCTTCTTCTTCATACGTTTTACATTGATTAAAATCCCCTTGCTTAAAATAAAGCAACGCTTTAGGTCTAGCTCCGCCGGAGCTACCAACAATAGCAAGTTCAGATAAAACAATTTCCGTTTGACCATCAAATACAGCTTGTGCTTCTAAACCTAAATTAATTAAATCAACTTCAAACTGTTCATCTATTTGATAGTCAGAGACTGGTAAATAAGATAATCCTCCCATACCTTTATTACCAACAAAGGCTAACCTATCCATCGTTGTAATTTCATGCGGTTGTATACCATGTTGGCGGAATATTCTATCTTGCAATAAGCGTCCCCATCCATCAGGTAAACTATCTGAGAAAAGCCCTTGCAAATTGCCATGAGGTTTTTTAGGTGCTATTTGTAAATCCGTATTATTCTGTAGATTAAAAGGTGAACTATTACCAAATTGTGTTAGGTAATGCGCATCATATTGAAAAAATACACCACTATGGTTTTGTACCAATGTTCCCATTAAAACAGAGTCACCTGTAGATAACGTCCGTGTCACATTTAGCTTTTGGATTGGCTTAAAACTCATCTTGTAATACCTCTTCAATAGTCCTTGGCATACGTGGTTTATTCACTTTCTTAGGATCAACAACCGCATAAAGATTATTTAAATCATCAAGGCATTGCCAAAGTAACAGTAACTGGCGTAGTGAAATTTTACCTTGTAATTCAAACTTTTTGATAGTTGAAGCAGGAACTGTACTACGCTCGGCAAGTTGTTCGCGTGACCATTTTTCTTTTTCACGCAACTTTCGTAAATGAGAGGCAAAGGCTCGACTAACATCGAGATCAGTAAGTAATGTGAGTTTCATTTGTTAGCCTCAAATAGATACTATAATGTCTAATTATAGCAAAAAATAGCTATTTTGGACATTATAGTATCTATTTGATTTAAGAGTAGAGCAAACAGTTTAGCTTAGATTGCTCATTAATTTTTATCTGTAGAATACTGTTTTTCTGCCACAGGCTGTTGGTTTTCATCTAAATAATAATGAACTCCAGCAACAATATCATCTTCACCTTCATAGAAAATTTTAAAACGAGTGCGATTGCCATCATGATAAGCAATAACTGCACTACCGCCTTTTCCTAAGCAGAATTGATGTAGATTACCTGTTGAGATACAAATACTGTCGTCGCCAGATACCGTGACTTTACAATTATCACCAGTATTAATCGCGACAGAGTTTTGTCCGGTTACGTTGATTTGTGCTAAATCACCTGTGTTAGTGACTTTCGCGCGATCTTGCGAGGCAGTAATAAAATTACGCATGCCACTGTTTGCGATATGAACACCATTACCAGAGGCATAAATTTTGACATCATTGCCGCTATTACAAATGCGAGAGCGTCCACCTAAGCTGCCAATACGACATTGATTACCCGTATTACATACTTTTCCTGCAAAACCCGTATTCATCAATTGATTACTATAACCTGTGTTGGCAATGCTGTTTTCATCGCCAGAAAAAGCCACAATATTATTACTCCCACACAAAGCAAGATCGGTACTTAATTGCTGACTTTTTAAGATCAATTGATGCCATTCGGTAGAAAATTGAATATTTTCAGATGTTGGCAAAGTATTGTGATATGGCAGGCGTTGTAATGACACGCCTTGTTGTTGTTCATTGCCGAGCAGGAACAAGATGTTTTCCATGACTTCTTGTTCCTGTTTGGCAAAGGATGCTTCACTAAAATGACGTAAATAAATATATTGAATAAAACTCTCTATCCACTGTGTACGGCGCTGTTTTATTAACTCACTATGGATAGCACTGTAAGTGCCTCCATCAGGAAAATAACGTAAAAACCAACGATAAAGTGAAGTTGAAACATGCAGTTGTCGTAAGTCTTCTTTTGTTAATGTGATATTTTCCTTTGAAGGGACTGACATATAAGCTCCTTAATCCATGTATCAATTAGTGTCTGTGGTAACCGTCAACCATACTGCGAAATGTTTGGAACGGGGTTCTGCCTGTTGTACACAGATACAGGTGACCAAGAATAAAAAAGACACTACATACGGCTAATACTTGGTGTGCGATCAATAGCCATGCTTTAAACATCACTGCATCAGCAGGAATAAATGCTGGATTTTGCAGTAAAACGCCCGTTATCAAAAGGAGTGGGACTAATGCGTACATCACACCTAAATAAGCCATTTGTTGCAGTGGATTAAATTTAACATTCGGTGTTGCTGGGAAGGGGTGATCTTCGCCTTTGATAATGCCGTAGAGGTAAAAACGAACTTGCATTAAGGTGCGTTGTAACCAATTTTTGCCATCAATGCGGTAAAACTTGCCATTACCACCAACAAGGTTAATCAGTACGAAGGATAACCAGCAAACTAATAGTAGATAACCACAGATTTCATGCACGCTAACTAATAATGCCGTATCGTGTGCAGAAAGTAGGGCGAAATGGTTAATGCCACCACTGAGAAGCAACAGAATAAATAAAGAGGCATTACTCCAGTGCCACAAACGCACTGCTTTAGAGTAAAGATAGAGCTTCTCTTCTTTATGAGACTCACCGTGTGGTGTGGCAAAGCGATAACGCAAGAAGCCATGCAGTGCGAGAACAAGCAACATCCCCACTAAGAGCACCCCTGCAACAATTAACCAAAGTGGTAAATAGTCAGGCGTATAGATTAAGACATACTCTTTTAGTGAGGCTTGAAATTGCTCGGCATTTGGCATGATATTAACTGCACTCATACTTTACCCTCCTCTTGAGAATGAGGCCCTACACGACGATAGAGATGTGGTTTTCCTACGCCATCGAGTTGATAGATATAGTAATCATGTGTTTTGAGCCATTCTTGAATTTGAGGGCTGTCTTCTCTACCAAATAACAAGGCATTTTGTGGACAAGCGCTCACACAAATCGGTGGGAAACCTTTTTGTAATCGAGACTCAAGACAAAAATCACATTTATCAGCAACATGTGTCACAGGGTTAAGATAACGGACTTGGTATGGGCATGCTGATATACAATAGCTACAACCAATACATTTCTCTTTATTAACACGAACAATGCCATTGGTTTCATCACGCCAAGATGCACCCGTAGGACAAACTGGGATACAAGGGGCGTCTTCACATTGCTGGCAAGAGTGTCTAAAAAAATGGTATTTATCGTTATCTTCTTTGAGGCTTAATGGAATATGAGCAATATCCATTCGAGCCATTCCATTGGGTACTTTATTTAATCGACGACATGCAGTGGCACAGATATTACAGCCATTACAGAGCGTCTCATCGTGGATCATGGCATAGCGGATAGGTTTTTTTTCTGCAGTTGCTGCAAGCGCACTTCCTAGTGGCGCACTGAAAAAAATGACCGATCCCATACCTGCTACAAATTTACGGCGAGAAACACGCATTATTTTTGCTCCTCAGTCTGATGATGTTGTAATACCCACATCGAATTTCGTTGATAAGGCAGAACGTTAAGGATTTTCATGTTGTTCTACCTCAATCCATTCAGTTAAGCCTCGTGCTTTGCCGTAACTCATTAACGTATTGCTAAAGAGATAAGGGGCATCGTTGGACGCTAAAACTTGCTGAATATCCTGAAAATCAGGGTGAGTTTTCATCAGTGTCAGTGCATCTTCAATCTCTGAAGCCGTGTACTGAAAAGGTTCAGACATCAACATGCTTTGTTTCAATGGTCGAGGATAGGTTTCACATTCAAAACGAACCACACCTGCAATTGCTGTACAAATATCCGCATAGCGGTTTAGTAATTGCAGTTGTGCGAAGTTATCTGACATAAATTCATCTGAGTAGAAATAATCCTCGCCATTGAGACTTAAATGGGCGATATCAATAAACTCGTCGCTCTTTAACGCGGTTTCTAACTGCGCAATATCTTCTTCTGTTAGAGAATAGGGCGCATCATACAGCGTTGAAATTGCTAATAGTTCACCTTCTTTTGAACATTGACGTATCGCATTCGCTAGATGTTGTTCGGCAGATAATTCTGCTATCTCTGCAACGGGTTCTTCTACGATATCCGTTGAGGTGTTAGCACTACGTCCAACACCGGTTTCTGATAGTGGCAGTAACCAACGGCGACGAGAAATATCAGGTTGCTCTAAAGCAATATCTGCATCATCAGCGATATCTTGTGGTATAGAAGCCGATGCACTTTGTTCTATCATCATGATCTCCTTCTTTTACCTATTAACTTGGTAATAAACCACGAGACGCTAAATCATCTGCAACATCTTGTAATCCAAGGCGAACTAAAGTTTCTTTTGTTGGGCAACCTAATTTAGGGTCCCAGCCCATTTCTTCATAGAACATGGTGAGAGAAAGCTGCATATCTTCTCTGTCCATTTTGTCTGTACCTTCAGTAAAGACAGGAATATCAGGATCTTTATCAAATACCCATGAACAGATTTGGTCATGCTCATTGCGCATATCCATAGTGTTCATTAATTTAACGGTATAAGCACGGTGTAAGGTGAAGATACGCTCTGAGGCTAAATCCAAATCTTTAGATGTGGTTGGTTCACCTGTGATCGCCGTGAAGAATTTGGCTTCCATTTCAAGATCACCACGATAGTTACGGCTCTTATGAGGGGAAACCGTCATCGGCCACACCCAGTTACATAAAGTGACGGCATCGTGTAAGCAACTACGTAAGAGAGTCCATTTGGTATAAGCAATTTTTGCTTTATTAATTGGTGTGTAGTTTTTGGTTTCATCAAAAGCATCACCAGAGCCAAATAGCTCACCTGCAATCTCTTTTTGCAATTTCAGCGGTAAACCACTACCGATATAGTTGATATGGGTATGTGTCATCGCGTCGCGGTTAAACATACAGTTAACGATAGAACCAACTTGTGCAGAGGCTTCATTGGCGTGGTGAATTGGGAAGCCCATTGGTGACCAAAGTTTATTTTTCTTGTTACCCCAATACTCTTCACCTAAATTCCAACGCTGAGCCATCAGGTAAGATCCATCGGCAAGGTGGCTAAATTCACCTTTACGATGCGCTAAACGGTAATAGAAATCTTTGATAAATTCTGGGTTACCTTCTTCCAGTTTATCCCAAGGAATATCGTTATATTCTTCTTCAGAAAGCACACGTTTAAAGACGCCGTGGGTATAACAATAAGTGAAGTCACGATGGAGTTGACCGTAGTTACACCATAATCCCATATCATCAAAAATATTCAGACCAACAAGATTACCAACAACGTTGCCATCCCCTTTTTTCTCAACATCTTTAGGGCCATTAGGGAAAATGGTGGTGTGAACAAAGTTTGCAACGCAGGTATTACCCCCAGTTTGCGGTACACCAAATTTTTTCGCTTGTGGAACATTAAGCTGCGCCATACAACGAATAGGGCAAGAGTGGCAACCTCCCATTTTGACCGTGTATTCTTCAGCTTCAGGACCAAGGTCAAAGGTGGATTTCATGGTTCTAAAACCAACGGTATTGATATCACCAGGAGGAATTTCACCCGTTTCGATAGGTCCGCCTTCAGCCGCACCCCAGAAAAGTCCTTTGCGTGCAGTCCAGCGAGAACCTGGATGAGAATATTCAGCCCATGATTGTGGTGTGCTTGGTACAACGTGGTTATTATTAGAACCAATTAATTGCGTCATCATGTAGTCGTTAAGTTCTTTTAACGCTTTACGATCTGCAACGTTAACGCCTCGGCTACCTTCGACAACAATCGCTTTTAATTTTTTTGCGCCTAACACTGCACCAACACCCGCACCACCACTGTGATTACGGCTATTAATAATGCCAGATAACGGGACTAAGTTTTCACCCGCAGGACCAATTGCGGCAACACAGGCTTCAGGGCTAGTTTGTGCGCACAGCTCTTCTGTGGTTTGACGAACGCCTTTACCCCATAAGAAAGAGGCATCTTCAATAGAAACTTGGTCATCATCGATATGGATCCAAACAGGTTTATCTGATTTACCTTCAATAATCAGAGAGTCATAGCCTGCAAACTTCATCCATGCTGCGAAAAACCCACCCATATGAGCGTCAACAACGAGGTTGCCACGAGTAAAGGTGGAAAGAGAGGTGATATTGACGCGAGAGCTACAAGGTGCGCCAGATCCAGTTAAAGGACCTACTGCAAAAACAACTTTGTTTTCTTCATCAAAAGGTTTAACGCCGGGAGCAACCTCTTCGTACATGATTTTGTAGCCAAAGCCCATACCACCAATCAAGAATTTATACTTGCTTGAGCTTTCACGAGTGATGGCACCGGTAGTTAAATTGATTCTTAGAATATTTCCAGTCCAGCCGTTAGTCATAATATTGCTTCCTAATCTAAATGTGGTTCAGTGATGTGATTGTCTGGATTTATTAAACAGTAATTTCTTTCCATTCAATGATTTGCAGAGCACCTGTTGGGCACGCTGATGCACACTCACCACATAAATTGCATTTGCCGGATTTTTTAGTTTGTGGGTTGACGGTTGCCATCATCCACGGACAAGCTGTTGTACAGGCGGCACAACCAATACAACGACGTGTATCAACGACAATACAGCCGAACTCTTCTTGATAACGGATAGCTTTGACTGGGCAGACCTTCATACATTCAGGATCTTTACATTGGCGGCATGTATCCGTTGTAAAGTTTAAATCGCCATAAAGTCCACCACCGGAGCCAATACCTTTATCACCAAAATAAAAGTGACGATGGATTTTGGTACGTGAGAAGAATGATCCAACGCTTCCATCATTCCATGTTGTACATGCTGTTTCGCAGCGGTGGCATCCTGTGCAACGCGCTCTATTTGTGACTAAAACGCCTTTAGGTGTTGTGGTTAATTGAATTATTCCGCTGTCTATTTCTTCTTGCTTACAACCTAAAAGAGAAAGCAATGCGGGTGCTATCGTGATCCCTGCAAGCCCTTTACCGGATATTCGCAGAAACTCTAGTCTTGATAGCCCAATATCTAATATTGGACGATGATGTGTATCAGACATTAATATTTATCTCCGCTTAACTAATTTTATTAAGAAATAAGTTGTGATGATAAATTCTTTATTTACCCGCTTGTCTTATCGTTATATAAAAAATATAATAACGATATCGTTAGCAGATAGATTATAGATTTCAACTCTTTTTATGATTAAAAAACACGTTGTAAGAAAATGTTAAATATTTGTATTTACAATGTGTTATATCATTTTTTTTACGTATTTTTATTATCCTTTCTGATAGTGTGGTTATTAAAAAATTTATTCTGTGATTACTATCATAGAAATAAAAACAATTCGTGTTATTTAATTTATTTAATTAAATGATTATTATTTTTATCTGTAATTACGAAAGAGAATAACTACTATTTATATATATTCTATTATTGAAACTAAATTAAAGGTGATTTGTTCTTGTATTTTATTTGATGTTATTATTTTAATATCAAATTGATATTCGATATTAATTATCGATTAAATGAAATATGAGTTTTGATTATTATTAATAGCTGTAAATATGAATAAATTGTAAAACCATGACTAGATCATTTTTATAATAGAAAAACACCCCAAAGTTGGTGTCCAACTTTTGGGGTGCAGTTCACTAATTAAGAGAAGGTTTCTTTTGTTTGTTTTATCATTTGGTTTTATGGTTAGTAACCCACAGCTTTACCAGCAGGGCGGCGCACATCATTTGATCCATAAATATAACCTTCACGCACTGCTCCAGAAACAGCAGAATCATTGCCTGATGAAGTTGGGATCACGCCTTCTTCTCCGGGGAGTCCAACCATAATCAATTCAGCAGCTCCCCACGGGGTTTGTTCTACCATTTTATATCCCATGGTAGAAAGTTTTTCTAACGTGTCTTTTGATAACCCTCGTTGTTCATAATAAACCTCATCAGGTAGCCATTGATGATGAATGCGAGGGCTATTAACGGCTTCTTGCGGTGGCATACCAAACTCAATGATATTAAGTGCTGTTTGTAAGGTGATTGAGATAATTCGTGAGCCTCCCGGTGATCCTAATATTAAGAAGGGTTTGCCTTCTTTCGTTACAATGGTTGGGCTCATTGATGATAATGGGCGTTTTAATGGGGCAATGCTATTACGTTCACCTTGTACTAAGCCATAGAGATTTTTCTCGCCAACTTTGGTTGTAAAATCATCCATTTCATTATTGAGGAAAAAACCTGTTCCAGGCGCAATAACAACGGCACCGAAACGACCATTTATAGTATAAGTGGTTGAAACTGCGTTACCATTTTTATCTATAACTGAGTAGTGTGTTGTTTCAGGGCTTTCATGAGGTGCAATACCAGGTTGTACATTTACTGATGGAGTAGCTTTATTGGGTTTTATTTGTTGGCGAATTTCAGTGGCATAAGTTTTACTGAGTAACTTTTCTGTTGGATTATTAATAAATTGAGGATCGCCAAGAAAAGTGTTTCTGTCCATATAAGCATGACGCATTGCTTCCGTTAGTGTATGAACATATTCAGCTGAATTAAAGCCCATCGATTTAAGATCATAGCCTTCCAAAATATTCAATGTTTGGCAGATAGTGACTCCGCCTGAGCTGGGTGGTGGTGCAGAAATAAATTCATAACCCCGATAAGTACAGGTGATAGGTTTGGTCTCGGTGATAGTGAAGTTTGCGAAATCATCTTTAGTTAGCATTCCCTTATGCTGTTTTGAGGCTTCTTCTACTTTTTTAGGAATTTCACCTTGATAAAAAGCCTCTGCACCTTGCTCTGCAATAAGCTCAAGCGTATTGGCTAAGTCAGTCTGAATTAAGCGATCACCAGGTTGCCATGGTGTTCTATCTGGTTTTAAGAAAATTTTTGCCGATTCAGGATCTTGTTTAAAGCGCTCTGTTGTTGTTTCTAATACATCGGTATCAGCACGCGTTAAAATATAGCCTTCTCTTGCAAGTTTAATCGCAGGTGCCATCACTTCTTGGCGTGAAAGGGTGCCGTATTTTTCTAATGCAGCATCAAGCCCTTTTACCGTACCAGGTACACCTGAAGCGAGATAGCCATATAAACTGGCACCTTTAATTAAGTTACCTTCTTTATCTAAATACATATTTTTAGACGCTGCGGCAGGCGCGGTTTCCCTGAAATTAATAAAGGTATTTGTGCCATCAGCAAGGTGTATTGTCATAAAACCACCGCCACCAATATTACCGCAGCAGGCATTTACGACAGCTTGCGCATAACCAACTGCAACGGCGGCATCAATCGCATTCCCCCCTTTTTGTAAAATATCATTCCCGACTTGTGATGCTAAATGTTGAGAAGAGACAACCATACCATGTTGTGCTTCAACCGCGGGTTCATAGGCAGCATAAAGTGAATGTGAAAAAAGGGCGGTGAGTAACAGCAGGTGAGTCTTTTTTATAGTAATCATTATTATCTCCATTTATAACAGGGAGTTATATTTAATAAATACAAATATAGAGTTTTACGCTGTTATTAATACGAATTAACAATTGCGTAACAATAAGTATAGAGAGAGGTTATTGGTGATGAGAATTTTTTTTGATGTGATGATCACAAAACTATCTTTAAGCAGGTAAACAATAAGCTTGAGTATAACTAATTGCAGTAATAAATAGAGTTGATAAGAAATAAATAGATAAGTGCTGAATAAATAAAAAAAGCCTGTTTTCACAGGCTTTTAGAAAAATAGTAGCTTACTGGAATATTACAGTTTGCCAGAGTTTGCTTTCAGGTATTTAGCAACGCCGTCTGGAGATGCGCCCATACCTTCTTGACCTTTTTCCCACTGTGCAGGGCAAACTTCGCCGTGTTCTTCGTGGAATTGCAGTGCGTCAACCATACGGATCATTTCATCGATATTACGACCAAGTGGTAGATCGTTAACGACTTGGTGACGAACAACACCTTCTTTGTCAATCAGGAATGAACCGCGCAGAGCAACGCCTGCTTCTGGGTGTTCGATGCCGTAAGCTTTGATGATGTCATGTTTGATATCAGCAACCATTGGGTATTTAACTTCACCAATACCGCCATCATCAATTGGGGTTTTACGCCATGCGTTATGAACGAATTCAGAGTCCATAGAAACACCGATGATTTCAACGCCACGTTTTTTGAATTCTTCAAAACGGTGATCAAATGCAATCAGCTCTGAAGGGCAAACAAAAGTGAAATCCATTGGCCAGAAGAAAATAACGGCAGGTTTGCCTTTGATAAATGAATGCAGGTTGAAATCATTAACGATTTCGCCATTACCTAAAACGGCAGCAGCTGTGAAATCAGGGGCTTTGCGAGTAACCAGAACCATAATGTACTCCTGTAGATTGAAAGAGTTTGTACTCGTCATATTTCAAGTTGTAGCGTTGTTGACTGCGTTCATTCGCACTAGTCACATACTATTGTATGCTCCTAGCGACTTATTCACTTGTCGCCTAGCTACACCTCGAACTATTTAGAGTAAATTCAGGATGTGTACCCTGTTTTTATTCGTCATATTTCAAGTTGTAGCGTTGTTGACTGCGTTCATTCGCACTAGTCACATACTATTGTATGCTCCTAGAGACTCATTCACTTGTCGCCTAGCTACACCTCGAACTATTTAGAGTAAATTCAAGGGGTATACCCTGTTTTTAAATGATGCATACAGCATAAATAATCAATCGCTATTGATAAAGTTAAACAGAACAATCTATTTGATAGATTATAACTATCAACTTAATACAATAAAGTAGGATTATTTATGACTCCTTGTATAACGATTCATTCTAATCAACTTTGGAAATGAATACTATGCTTGTTAACAAATCGTTACGAATAACATGATAAATTGACTTAGCATCTCTTTGATATATCAAATGTAATTCTACAATATGACAAAAAGATGAAACTCAATATGGTAGTTAAATGTATCAGTCATCAAGTTGGTGATGTTGTGCTCTTTCTAGCAATTGTGGATAAAACTGCCAAAAAATTTCACTTAGTTCGTCATAGTGGGTTTCAAGAACAATATAAGAGCCAGCTAGTGCACTTAATCGTGGTCTTCTTCTTGCCATTCCTTTCAATGTTTGAGCAATATATGCCTTGTCAGCATAACGAATTAACCAAGATTGTGACCATAGATACTCATTAAGCTCTTGGAATTTTTCTGGTGTTTGCCATAAATCAGGTTCAATAATATTTCGGGTCTTGGTAACAAATTCAATCAACGGTAAATCTGGTTCAAATTTCAACCAATTTAAAGAAAGAAAATGATCCCAAAAAACATCTAAGGTAATTGGTGAAACTCGGCGATATTCATCAGGAAATAAAAGGCGAGCTTGCTTGACTAATGGGTGAGTGTCTGTAAGCACATCAATGCGTCTATGCATGCGAATGCCCTCAATAACAGCTTGGCTGTAATCAGAGCTAGGTGCGCCTTTAACGTAATCTGCCATCATATTGCCTAATAGAGAGCTTTTTGCCCTAAAGGCCAGATGTAAGTGAGCAAGATAATTCATCACATCATCATAGCGCTTTTTGAATAAAAAAGGGCTTCTTTCTTGCACTGATAAGCTGGCAGCACTAGACTAGTCCGCCTGTTTTTTATGAAAGTAGTCGTTTAATTATGCGTGTATCAGACTTTACATTTGAATTGCCAGAAGCCTTGATTGCTCACTATCCACAACCTCAACGCAGTGGTTGTCGTTTGCTCTCTTTAGAAGGTGAGACTGGTGCTTTATCACACGGTATTTTTACCGATGTGTTAGATAAAATAAATGCCGGTGATCTACTGGTTTTTAATAATACGCGGGTGATCCCTGCGCGTATTTATGGACGTAAAGCGTCAGGTGGTAAAATCGAAGTACTAGTTGAGCGTATGCTTGATGAACATCGCGTCCTTGCTCATGTTAGAGCCTCCAAATCACCGAAAGAAGGCGCTGCGCTTGTGCTAGGTGAAGATGAAAGTGTACAAGCAACTATGGTTGCACGTCATGATACACTTTTTGAAATTCGCTTTGATGATGAAAGAGATGTTCTAACTATTCTTAATAGTATTGGGCATATGCCTTTGCCTCCTTATATTGATCGTCCGGATGAAGAATCCGACAAAGAGCTTTATCAAACGGTTTATAATGAGCGTCCAGGCGCTGTTGCAGCACCTACTGCGGGATTACACTTTGATGAACCATTACTTCAAGCCTTAAAAGAAAAAGGTGTTGAGATGGCGTTTGTCACACTGCATGTAGGGGCGGGAACTTTCCAACCAGTGCGTGTTGATAATATCGAAGAACACACAATGCATTCTGAATACGCAGAAGTACCACAAGAAGTGGTTGATGCTGTATTAGCGTGTAAAGCGCGTGGTAATCGAGTGATCGCTGTGGGGACAACCTCTGTTCGTTCGTTAGAAAGTGCGGCTAAGGCAACAAAAGATGCGTTAATAGCACCTTTCTTCGATGATACCCAAATCTTTATTTATCCGGGTTATCAATATCAAATTATTGATGCATTGATTACGAATTTCCATTTGCCTGAATCGACTTTAATCATGCTGGTTTCTGCTTTTGCTGGGTATAAAAATACCATGAATGCCTATAAAGAAGCGGTTGAGCAAGAGTATCGTTTTTTCAGTTATGGTGATGCGATGTTTATTACTTGTAATCCTTTAGCTATCAATGAAAAAGTAGGACAAGAATAAAGATTTATTATTCTTTTTAACGTTTTTCTTCATTTTATGAATTGTTATTTCAATTTTATTGCTTAATCCCTTTGACTAAGCACGGGTTTTTGTTGAAGTAACATATACAGCCGTCTAACAAATGATTAGAATGTGCTGTTTTTTATTGCGCATTGGACTGTTTTTCTGATGCTTGGAGGATTAGTGAAATACGAATTAGACAAAACCGACGGTAATGCTCGCCGCGGTCGCCTTATTTTTGAACGAGGTGTTGTTGAAACACCTGCATTTATGCCAGTGGGTACTTACGGCACAGTAAAAGGAATGACTCCTGAAGAAGTAAAAGCAACAGGTGCACAAATTCTTTTAGGCAACACTTTCCACCTATGGTTACGCCCGGGTCAAGAAATCATGAAGTTACATGGTGATTTACATGATTTTATGCAATGGCAAGGCCCTATTTTAACGGACTCAGGCGGCTTCCAAGTCTTTAGTTTAGGCGCAATGCGTAAAATTAAAGAAGAGGGTGTGCATTTCCGTAACCCTATTAATGGTGAAAAGATTTTCTTAAGCCCAGAAAAATCAATGGAAATCCAATATGATTTGGGTTCTGACATTGTGATGATTTTTGATGAGTGTACGCCATATCCTTCCGATTGGGATTATGCGAAAAACTCAATGGAGATGTCATTACGTTGGGCTAAACGTAGTCGTGCGCGCTTTGATGAACTTAATAACAAAAATTCATTATTCGGTATTATTCAAGGCGGTGTTTACGAAGATTTACGCGATATCTCCGTAAAAGGACTAGTCGAAATTGGTTTTGACGGTTACGCTGTCGGCGGCCTTGCGGTCGGTGAACCTAAAGAAGATATGCATCGTATTTTAGAGCATGTCTGCCCTCAAATTCCTGCGAATAAACCGCGTTATTTAATGGGTGTCGGTAAACCAGAAGATTTAGTTGAAGGTGTTCGTCGTGGTATTGATATGTTTGACTGTGTTATGCCAACACGAAATGCACGAAATGGTCATCTGTTTGTAACTGATGGTGTGATTAAAATTCGTAATGCGAAACATCGCTCTGACACATCAACGCTTGATGAACATTGTGACTGCTATACCTGTAAAAATTATAGCCGTGCTTATTTACATCATCTTGATCGTTGTAACGAAATTTTAGGTGCAAGGCTGAACACTATCCACAACTTGCGTTATTATCAGCGTTTGATGGCTGAAATTCGTCAGTCTATTGAAGACTCGCGTTTTGAAGAGTTTGTACACGAATTCTACGAACGTATTGGAAAACCCGTCCCACCGCTAAATGGCAGTGCGACTAAGTGTGAATAATGTATACGAGAAAGCCCAATTCTGTGTATGATATTGGGCTTATAACTTGAATATCGTCGATATCGACAACAATGAGGAAAAGTGAATGAGTTTTTTCATTTCTGATGCTGTTGCTTCTGCTGGACAAGCAGCACCTGAAGCTAGCTTTATGTCTATTTTACCGATGTTAGTGATCTTTATTCTGATTTTCTATTTTATGATCCTACGTCCACAGCAAAAACGTACTAAAGAACATCGTAAACTGATGGATTCTATTGGTAAAGGTGATGAAGTTTTAACGACTGGTGGTTTAATTGGTCGTGTTGTTAAGGTTTCAGATAACGGCTATATCGTTGTTGCTCTGAATGAAACAACTGAAGTAACTATCAAACGTGACTTTGTTGCCGCTGTATTACCTAAAGGCACAATGAAAGCTATTTAATAACATTTCCCCAAAGGGAAAAGGGAACTGCCGTGCTAAACCGTTATCCTTTGTGGAAGTACCTGATGTTGATAGCCGCTATCCTCATCGGTCTGCTTTACGCACTTCCTAACCTATATGGTGAGGATCCGGCTGTTCAAATCACTGGCGCGCGGGGAACCGCCGCCAATGAGCAAACACTGGATCAAGTTCGATCTTTATTAGATAAAGAAAAAATTGAAGCGAAATCTATTGCACTTGAAAATGGTGCGATTTTGGCTCGTTTCGGTAACCCTGATATTCAGTTACGTGCCCGCGAAGTGTTGTTGCCTGCATTAGGTGACCAGTTCATTGTTGCACTTAACCTTGCACCGGCAACACCAAAATGGTTAGAAGCCATTGGCGGTGAGCCGATGAAACTGGGGTTAGACTTACGTGGTGGTGTTCACTTCTTGATGGAAGTCGATATGGAAACCGCGTTAGGTAAACTTCAGGAACAAAATGTTGAAAGTCTACGTACATTATTACGTGATGAAGGCATTCCGTATTCATCTATCCGTAAAACGGATAACTATGGCGTTGAAATCCGTTTCCGTAATTCGGATGATCGCGCTAAAGCTTCAGATTACCTAACTCGTCGTAATCAAGATCTCATTTTTAGAGATGGCGCAAATAACTCGTTAAGAGCTATTTTTACTGACGAACGTTTACGTGATGCGCGTACTTATGCAGTACAGCAAAACATCACTATCTTACGTAATCGTGTTAACCAGTTAGGTGTTGCAGAGCCATTAGTTCAACGTCAAGGCGCTGACCGAATTGTTGTTGAATTACCAGGTATCCAAGATACCGCTCGCGCTAAAGAAATCTTAGGTGCGACAGCAACATTAGAATTCCGCTTAGTCAATACCACTGTTGATCCTTCTGCTTTAGAAACGGGTCGTATTCCGGGTGACTCAGAAGTGAAATATACCCGTGAAGGTATGCCAACCATTCTTTATAAACGCGTTATTTTAACGGGTGACCACATTACTGACTCAACTTCTCAAGCTGATGAATATGGTCAACCTCAAGTGAATATTTCACTTGATAGCGCGGGTGGTTCTATCATGTCTAACTTTACGAAAGACAACGTCGGTAAACCGATGGCAACATTGTTCGTAGAGTATAAAGACAGTGGTAAACGTGATGAGAATGACCGAGCTGTATTAGTTAAAAGTGAAGAAGTGATCAACGTTGCGAATATTCAAAGTCGTTTAGGAAATAGCTTCCGTATTACGGGTATTTCAAATGCGAATGAAGCACGTCAATTGTCTCTGTTATTACGTGCTGGTGCGTTGATTGCACCTATTCAAATCGTTGAAGAAAGAACGATTGGTCCAACTTTGGGGCTGCAAAATATTACCCAAGGTTTAGAAGCGTGTTTATGGGGTCTGATTGCGTCTGTTGCCTTTATGATAATTTATTATCGTAAATTTGGTGTGATTGCGAGTACTGCATTAATGGCAAACTTAGTGTTAATCGTTGGGGTAATGTCACTATTACCAGGCGCAACACTGACTATGCCGGGTATTGCAGGTATCGTATTAACACTTGCCGTCGCCGTCGATGCCAACGTACTGATAAACGAACGTATCAAAGAAGAGTTACGTAATGGTCGATCAGTACAACAAGCAATCCATGAAGGTTATAAAGGTGCCTTCTCCAGTATTATTGATGCGAACTTAACCACATTAATTACAGCTGTGATCCTTTATGCAGTCGGCACCGGCTCAATTAAAGGCTTTGCTATCACAACTGCAATCGGGGTTGCAACATCCATGTTTACCGCTATCGTCGGTACTCGTGCGATTGTAAACCTGTTGTATGGTGGTAAACGCGTTAAGAAACTGTCTATTTAAGGAGCACGTTGTGGCACAGGATTATACTGTTGAACAATTAAACCATGGTCGTAGAGTCATTGACTTTATGCGTTGGGACAACGTCGCCTTTAGTATTTCGTTTCTGCTTTTGATAGCGTCAATTGCTATCATTTCCGTGAAAGGATTTAACTGGGGACTGGATTTTACAGGTGGTACAGTAATTGAGATCAATCTCAGTCAACCAGCCGACCTTGATAAAATGCGTGATAGCCTAGATGCAGCAGGCTTTAAAGATCCTCTATTACAAAACTTTGGTAGCAGCCGCGATATTATGGTGCGTATGCCTCCTGTTGAAGGACAGGCTGGTCAAGAATTAGGTAAGCAAGTCATCGATGTCATCAATGCTAAAGTTGATAACGATGCTGTGGTAAAACGTATTGAATTTGTGGGGCCAAGTGTGGGTAGTGAATTGGCTCAAACCGGTGCAATGGCGTTGTTATCTGCACTTATCTGTATTCTTATCTATGTTGGATTCCGTTTTGAGTGGCGTTTGGCGTTAGGTGCAGTTATTGCACTTGCGCATGACGTAGTGATAACACTGGGTGTTCTTTCACTGTTCCACATAGAAGTTGACTTAACCATTGTAGCGTCATTGATGTCTGTTATCGGTTACTCACTAAACGATAGTATCGTTGTATCAGACCGTATTCGTGAGAACTTCCGTAAAATTCGTCGAGGAACATCATATGAAATTATGAACGTTTCTCTTACACAGACATTAAGCCGTACCATCATGACATCAGCAACAACATTATTAGTTGTATTAATGCTGTACATCTTTGGTGGTTCAATGCTTCAAGGCTTCTCTTTAGTTATGTTAATCGGTGTTTCAATCGGTACTATTTCTTCTATTTATGTGGCTTCTGCATTAGCACTGAAAATGGGAATGAAACGTGAACACTTGATTGTACAAAAAGTGGAAAAAGAGGGTGCAGATCAGACAACACTCTTACCATAATAGAGCGTTTTTCTGATAAAACATCGCAAACACCCTGCCAGTGTATACTGACAGGGTGTTTTTTGTTCACTGAACAGGTACACTGTTTATGAGTATTGTCAAAAGTAGGAATAACTATGCATTGCCCATTTTGTGGAGCCGTAGATACCAAGGTAATTGATTCCAGACTTGTTGGTGATGGTTCACAAGTGCGCCGTCGTCGCCAATGTCTTGTTTGTCATGAACGTTTTACTACCTTTGAAGTAGCAGAGTTAGTGATGCCTCGTGTTGTGAAAAGTGATGAAATACGTGAGCCTTTTGATGAAGAGAAACTTCGTCGAGGCATGCTTAAAGCGCTAGAAAAGCGTCCAGTGAGTTCAGACGATGTTGAAGCTGCGATAAGTCATATCAAATCACAATTAAGAGCGACGGGTGAAAGAGAAATCCCTTCAAAAGAAATTGGCAATTTTGTTATGGAACAACTAAAGAAACTCGATAAAGTGGCTTATATTCGCTTTGCTTCTGTTTATCGTAGTTTTGAAGATATCCGTGATTTTGGTGAAGAAATTGCAAAATTACAGGATTAATACATTAATACTGTGCTTTATTTAATGATTTGAAAAATAACGATAAATAATAAAATTACATGTAATTATTATGATAAATAACAACAGCAACAATCCAAGTGAAAATGAAAGCCTGCAGGATGAACACTACATGCGTCGAGCTATTGAGCTTGCAGCATTAGGTCGTTTTACAACATCGCCTAATCCTAATGTGGGGTGTGTGATTGTAAAAGAGGGTGAGATTATTGGTGAAGGTTATCACCATCACGCAGGTGGCCCTCATGCTGAAGTCAATGCATTAAAAATGGCAGGAGATAAAGCAAAAGGGGCAACAGCTTATGTCACTCTTGAGCCTTGTAGCCATTTTGGTAAAACACCGCCTTGTGCTGATGCTTTGATTAATGCAGGTATAAAACGCGTTGTTGCTGCGATGCAAGATCCGAATCCTCAAGTTGCTGGACGAGGCTTACATAAGTTATTAACAGCAGGAGTCGATGTTTCTCATGGTGTTTTAATGCAAGAAGCTGAAAAACTTAACGTTGGCTTTTTTAAACGCATGAGAACGGGTTTTCCTTATATTCAGCTCAAAATGGGCGCATCTTTAGATGGTAAAACGGCATTAGCATCAGGTGAAAGCCAATGGATAACCTCTAAAGCATCTCGTCGGGATGTACAAAATTTCCGAGCTCAAGCTAGCGCTATTTTAACGACAAGTGCAACCGTGCTTGCTGATAACCCTTCTATGAATGTACGTTGGGATGAGCTTTCAGATGAGATAAAAGCCATTTATCCGGAAGAAACATTACGCCAACCTATTCGTATTGTGGCTGATAGCCAAAATAGAGTGACTGAAGATCATAAAATCACTCAAATTGAAGGCGAATGCTGGTTGGCGCGTACAAAATCACACCCAAGTGACTGGCAGGGGAATGTATCAGAAATCCTATTACCAACGAATGGCAAAAACAGCGGTGTGGATTTAGTTTTATTAATGATGCAATTGGATAAACGCAATATCAATACTGTATGGGTTGAAAGTGGGGCTCATTTTGCTGGCGCATTATTAGAGGCTGGGCTTGTTGATGAGCTTATTATTTATATTGCACCTAAAATTTTAGGCAATGATGCGCGTGGATTATTTACACTTTCTCCACTATCGTCATTATCAGAAGCACCTGAATTTACAGTAGATTCTCTTCAACAAATTGGCTCTGATATCAGAGTTTGTTTAAAACCTCGTTATTAATAGACGCAAATAAGTGTGTCTACGGCGCTATTTGTAGTAAAATGGCGCCGTGTGTGTTATTTCCTGTCGTTACGACATCGTTATCAGCCAACTAAATACCTTGATTTATCAAGGGTTTTTGGCTCCTTTACTGTGTAATAATAAAACAGAGCGCAGTAAGGGAAAGAATATGATAAAATCCGCGCCCCCGCGGATAGGAGAAAAAAGTAACCTATGAACGTAATCAAAGGTGTTGTCGCGGCGCCAAACGCACGCGTAGCAATTGCAATTGCCCGTTTTAATAACTTCATCAATGACAGCCTATTAGAAGGTGCGGTTGATGCATTAGAACGCATTGGACAAGTTTCCTCTGAAAATATTACCGTCGTTTGGGTTCCAGGCGCTTATGAGTTGCCATTAACGGTTAAAGCATTAGCCGAAAGCGACAAATACGATGCAGTTATCGCATTAGGTACTGTTATCCGTGGTGGAACCGCACATTTTGAATACGTTGCTGGCGAATGTAGTTCTGGTTTATCTCAAGTTGCGATGCAAAGTGAGATCCCTGTGACTTTTGGTGTTTTAACCACTGAAAATATTGAACAGGCTATTGAACGCGCTGGAACTAAAGCGGGCAACAAAGGTGCTGAAGCGGCAATGACAGCACTTGAAATGATCAATGTACTTAAAGCCATAAAAGGCTAATCATCTGTTTTAACTTAAGGGGAATTTTGTGAAACCTGCTGCTCGTCGTCGTGCTCGTGAGTGTGCTGTTCAAGCTATCTACTCATGGCAATTATCCGGAAATGACATCGCGGATGTGGAATTGGAGTTTTTATCCGAGCAGGATACCCAAGGTGTAGATATTGCTTATTTTCGTGAGCTTTTAGTGGGTGTTGCCATTAATGCAACACGTTTAGATAAGGCGATGGAACCTTATTTATCCCGTCAACTTGAAGAATTAGGTCAAGTTGAAAAAGCAATTTTACGTTTAGCAATGTTTGAACTTAGCTTCCGTGAAGATGTTCCTTACAAAGTTGCGATTAACGAAGCGATTGAACTGGCTAAGGTATTTGGTGCTGACGATAGCCATAAATTTGTTAATGGCGTGCTTGATAAAGCTGCACCAACTGTACGTAAAAAATAACGTTTTTCACGTTTCCTCTATGGTAAATAATTCAAGGCCGGTATTTCCGGCCTTTTGTTTAATAAAACTCATTTAGTATGCACAGCTAAATAGGAAATAGATAATGCCTTGTGGTGAATTCTCCCTTATTAAGCAATATTTCACTTCACAGCCTGTAAAACGAAAAGATGTGAGTACAGGAATTGGAGATGACTGCGCAATATTAACGGTACCTGAAAAGCAACAAGTTGCTATTAGCACCGATACTTTAGTGAGTGGTATTCACTTCCTTCCTTCTATCTCACCTGAAGATTTAGCGTATAAAGCACTGGCTGTAAATATTAGTGACTTAGCTGCCGTTGGTGCAGATCCTTCTTGGGCTTCATTAGCTTTAACACTTCCTGATACAAATAGTGAATGGCTCGAGGCATTCAGCCGCTCCTTCTTTGCATTAGCTGATTATTATGCAATCCAGCTAATCGGAGGTGATACTACTCGTGGTCCTTTGAGCTTAACAATCACAATACAAGGGCTTGTTCCACAAGGAACCGCATTACTTCGTTCTGGCGCTAAAATTGGCGATTGGATCTATGTTACGGGTTTTTTAGGTGATAGCGCGGCAGGGCTTGCTGTATTACAAAATAGATTACAGCCGACAGAAAAAGAGCATAGTGACTATTTTGTTGCAAGGCATTTGCGTCCTCAACCTCGTTTACTGCAAGGTCAAGCATTGCGCCATTTAGCGACATCTGCGATTGATATTTCTGATGGGCTGATTTCAGACTTGGATCATATTCTTACTGCAAGTGGTTGTGGTGCGCGCTTAAATTTAGATGCATTACCTTATTCGCCTGCAATGAAAGCAGAAGTGAGTGAAGAACAAGCAGAGGTTTGGGCATTAAGTGGCGGTGAAGATTACGAGCTTTGCTTTACAGTACCAGAAATCAACCGTGGCGCTTTAGAGATCGCATTAGCGCATACAGGTGCAGATTTTCATTGTATTGGTCAAATTATGCCGATTAGCGAAGGCATTCGTTATTTACGAAATGGTGAAGATGTTTACCCTAATCTTAAAGGCTTTGATCACTTTAGTGAGAGTAACGAGTAAGGTTTACTTAAACAAAAAGGCGCTTAATAAGCGCCTTTGAGAATGCTGATAATATCTGAATGAATTAATAAAGGTATTATTAATTTATCTTAGTTTTTCTTCACAAATTCAGATTTTAACTTCATTGGTCCAAAGCCATCAATTTTACAATCAATATTATGGTCGCCTTCCACTAAACGAATACCTTTTACTTTAGTACCAATTTTTAGCATGGTTGAGCTACCTTTGACTTTGAGATCTTTAATCACAGTCACTGAATCGCCATCAGCTAATAAGTTACCGTTAGCGTCTTTAACAATCAATTCATCACTTTCAGCAACAGGCTCAGCATCGTTCCACTCATGAGCACATTCAGGGCACACATACATTGCACCATCTTCATAGGTGTATTCTGAATTGCACTTAGGACAAGAAGGTAATGACATAATAATACTCTCAAATTTTATCAAAATGGGAAGTGATTAATCGTCAAAATGAGGATAACACTTGCCCCATAAATTAAAGGACACATTATCATTGAAGCATGAAAATTCTAAAGCAATACCCTAAATGGCGCTGCATCAGATAATGCGAAAGGGCAATAGTATAATAGATTTGATGGAAATTTGCATCCTTCATGGTCTATGGCGTAAATAACGAGGGAAAGTAGCTAAAATATAGAGGGTTCAATAGGAAATAAAGATAAATAGACATAGTTTTAAAAATTATTTAACTGGTTGATTTTAAATCTTTAATTTTATAAATATAACTAGAAATAAATGCCCTCATCTTAAAAGAGAGCATCAGTAATAATAGTGCTAACTTTCTTGTTGTTATTTTATGAAATCTATCACCGAGCCACGCTCTATAAGTTTGGGGGTAAGCACCAGAACATTATCATCGGCATCAATGTTTTCCATACGATGCAATAATTGGCTGACAGCGAGTTTTCCCAATTCATCTTTAGGTTGGTGAATAGTCGAAAGCGGTGGGATCATATAAGAGGCTAGGTCGATATCGTCATAACCCATGACGGAAATATCATCAGGTACACGCAAACCTTTTTGGTAAATGGCTTGATAAGCGCCAACAGCCATCGCGTCATTACAGGTAAAAACAGCTTGTGGTAAGACAGAAAGTGAGAGTAATTTTTGCATTGCGCTAAATCCACCTGCAAATTCAAAATCACTGGTTAACACAAACTCGTTTCGAATAGCTAATCCTGCTTTTTGCATCGCATTATAATAACCTTGCAAACGATGTTTTGCTGGAAGCTTATCTTGTGGGCCTGCGATACATGCAATTTCAGTAAAGCCTTTTTCAATCAGATAATTGGTTGCGATTTCTCCCCCGAGCAGAGAGTTATCTTGAATAATATCTCCCCCATATTCAAACGGGGACCAATCCATCATCACCATCGGTAAACGAGGATAACGGTTTAGCACTTCATGAGAGGGCGCTCTGGCTTCCGTTGACATCAATAATAAGCCATCAACACGTTTTTGCAGCAAGGTTTCAAGGCTGCTATCCATGCGCTCGTAATCCCCTTCGGTGTTACACAAAATAAGGCTATAGCCTTTTTCATAACAACTGCGTTCAACTCCGCGCACAACTTCTGCATAGAACGGGTTACTACTGGCTGTGACTAACATACCGATAGTGTGAGTACAGTTCATTTTTAAACTACGCGCTAAAGCAGAAGGCGCGTAATTTAAGGTTTCGATAGCGTCGTTAACCTTTTTACGAATACCTTCGCTAACATAACGGTTGTTATTGATAACGTGAGAAACAGTTGATGTCGAAACGCCCGCCAAACGGGCGACATCTTTCATTGTTGCCAAAGTACTATGCTCGCTCTGCTAAAAATGATTCGATTTCATGACGCCAAGGAACTGAAGATTGCGCACCATGACGTGTAACTGCAATTGCAGCTGCTGCGTGAGCAAAACGGATAGCCTCAACGGAAGGTTTCCCTTCTAATATTGCAGTGACAAATGCACCGTTAAATGTATCACCTGCGGCAATGGTATCAACTGCTTCGACACGAAAACCGGGAATTATCATGCCTTTTCCTTGTTCACTAAACCATACGCCACGGCTACCCAAAGTGATAAGCACTTGTTTGATACCTTTACGATGTAAGATTTCAGCAGCTTTTGCTGCACCCGCTTCATCATGCACAGAAACGCCTGTTAATATTTCGGCTTCCGTCTCATTTGGAGTGATAACATCAATAAAACTCAGAAATTCATCAGATAGAGGCACTGCTGGAGCAGGATTTAAAATAACTTTCGTGTGATGTGACTTTGCCAGTTTTGCTGCTTCAAAGACTGTCTCTAATGGTGATTCTAATTGCATCAGTAAGGCATCAGCATGCTCAACAACATGATGATATTGCTGAAAATGTGTTGGCGTTAGTGCGCCATTCGCACCTGCAACGATGCTAATTACGTTTTCACCTTGTTCATTAACAAGGATCATCGCGACACCTGTTGGTATCTGCGGAATAATACTAATTGCATCAATATGAATATTATCTGTTTTCAGTTGAGCTATGATTTCACTACCAATTGCATCATCACCGACACAAGCAATAAAGGTAATATTGGCGCCACTACGACCGCAAGCGACAGCTTGATTTGCACCTTTACCACCAAAGGCTATTTTGTATTGATGACCAATAATGGTTTCACCAGGTTTTGGAAATTGTGAAATATTCATAATGTGGTCAACATTGATGCTACCTAGAACAGCAAGGCGAGGTGTCGTCATAGCCTTTATCCTTGTGAAAACGTGTTTTAATGATTAAAGCCACCACGGAGCAATATCACTCCGTGGTATTTGTTGTTGTTATTTTTTTATAACTAACTCAAGCTCGACAGGGATTGTTGCATCCACTTTCTCGCCTTTGAGAATTTTATCTGCAGTTTGAATGCCGATAATACCAATTTGATCTGGGCGTTGAGCAATGGTTGCACCTAACATGCCACGGTTTACCGCTTTGATCCCATCATCTGTACCATCGAAACCAATCACTAATACATCGGTACGACCAGCAGTTTGTAATGCACGTAATGCACCTAATGCCATTTCATCATTTTGTGCAAAAACAGCTTGAACAGCAGGATACGCAGTTAACAGATTTTGCATCACGTTAAGACCTTTGGTGCGGTCAAAATCAGCGGGTTGGCTTGCAAGTACATTCAGTTTATGGGCATCAACGGCTTGTTTAAAACCTTCACCACGTTCACGAGATGCAGATGTTCCTGTGATCCCTTCTAGTTGAATGACTTTGGCGTCATTAGCGACTTTTTCAGCAATATAATCACCTGCCATTTTACCGCCAAGGCGATTATCTGAAGCAACGTGGCTGACGACTTCACCTTTGTTTGCAACACGATCTAAGGTGATAACTGGGATTTTAGCTTTATTGGCTAAAATAACTGCATTCCCCACAGCATCTGAATCTGTCGGATTAATAAGCATTAAACGTGTGCCTTTTACGGTGAGATCTTGCACGTTAGCAAGCTCTTTCGCTGGGTTGTCCATAGAATCTAGAACAACAAGGTCGTAACCTAATCTATTTGCCTCTTTCTGTGCACTGTCTTTCATTGTGACAAAGAAAGGGTTGTTTAGTGTTGAGATAACAAGTGCGATTGATTCTTTTGCCAATGCGTTAGCGCTGATTGTGGCGCTTAATGCAACAACAGAAAGAAGTGTTGCCATTTTTTTAAGTTTCATAATATAAGTTCCTGTCGGGGTTCGGATTAAGAGAATAGAGAGTTATTTTTTGTTATCTACTAAAACAGCAAGTAAGATGACCACCGCTTTTACTATCATTTGATAGTTTGATGATATTCCTAATAAATTCAGTGCATTATTTAAGAATCCTAGAATAAGTGCACCAATTAATGTACCGATAATACGACCTTTACCGCCTGCAAGGCTGGTACCACCGAGAACAACGGCAGCAATCGCATCTAGCTCATAACCATTACCTGCCATTGGTTGTGCTGATGAAAGTCGAGCAACTTCAATGACACTCGCAAGGGCGGCTAATAAACCACATAATGAATAAACGATGATTTTGATTTTATCGACGCTAATACCCGATAAGCGAGTGGCAGATTCATTACCCCCTAGTGCATAGATATAGCGACCTAAACGGGTATGATGTAATAAATACCATGCACTTAAGAAGACAATCATCATGAGCCAAATTGGCGTTGGAATGCCAAATGGGCGACCAATACCAAACCAACTAAACAGATCGGCATTATCACTAAATCCGGTATTAATAGGGCTACCGTCGGTATAGACGCGAGTAACACCGCGCAGTAATAACATCATGACTAACGTAGCAATAAAGGCTTGAACTTTACCTTTAGCAACGATAATTCCTGTTACACCACCAATAGCGGCACCTAATGCCAATGCGCCAACAACAGCAACAAGCGCATTAACATCCGCACCAACCATAGAAGCGGCAACGGCACCTGTTAATGCAAGCAATGAACCAACAGATAAGTCGATACCAGATGTTAAAATAACTAGCGTCATTCCAACCGCCATAATGGCGTTAACCGATGTTTGTTGGAGAATGTTGAAAATATTGTTTAAGGTAAAAAAATTAGGGCTGAGTGTGGAAACCACAACAATCAGAAGTAGCAATGCAATCAGCGATTTTTGCTCTAATAGCCAAGCTTTTGAGAACCAACGTTTTGACGCTGGAATTGAATTCGTGCTCATATCAAACTCCTACTTTAGCGTCATATTGTTTACCAACAGCCGCTGCCATTAGCATTTCTTGTGTGACATTGTGAGCGGAAAACTCACCACTAATACGACCTTCATGCATAACCAGAATACGGTCACTCATTCCCATTACCTCAGGCATTTCAGAAGAAATTAAAATGATGCTTAATCCTTCTTGTTTAAATTTATTAATTAACTGATAAATTTCTTTTTTAGCGCCCACATCAACGCCACGAGTGGGTTCATCAAGAATAAGCACTTTAGGGCGAGTCATTAGGCCTCTTGCGATAGCCACTTTTTGTTGATTTCCCCCAGATAAAAAGCCAATCGTTTGATCCATTGAAGGGGTTTTTATATTGAATAATTTAATAAAATCACCGACAGTGAGTTGCTCTTCTTTATGATTAAGCACACCCATACCGCGGCTAAAATAGCGAAGGGCTGTCAGAGACATATTTTCTTTTACCGACATGCCAAGCACTAAACCATCACGCTTTCTATCTTCAGAAATGTAAACAATGCCTTGTTCCAATCCTTCAACCGGCTTTTTGATTTGGCAGGGTTTACCATCTAATTCAACAGTGCCATTGGTTTTAGGTAATGCGCCGTAGATAATTTTCATTAACTCAGTACGACCCGCGCCCATTAATCCAGAAATGCCCAGAATTTCGCTTTCATGTAATGAGAAACTGACATCATGAACATCTTCGCCACTGAGGTTAATGACGTTAAGTTTGGTTTTTCCTTGAGGGATATTAATACGAGGGTATTGGTCTTCTAACTTACGACCCACCATCATTTCAATCAGAGTGTCTTCTTTTAATGAGGCGACAGGTTTTTCACCAATAAACTGGCCGTCTCGCAGTACAGTCACGTCATCACAAATCTCAAAGATCTCTTTTAGACGATGTGAGATATAAACAATGCCACAACCTTGATCTCTTAGTTCACGAATAACGCTAAATAGAGATTCGGTTTCAGTATCGGTTAACGCATCTGTTGGCTCATCCATGATGATGACTTTTGAGCCAAAGCTAAGAACCTTGGCGATTTCTACCATTTGCTGATCACCAATCGATAATTCAGACACTAAACGGTGACTACTGTAAGCAAGGTTTAATCGGGCTAATAACTTATCAGCCTCTGCATACGTTTTCTTCCAATCGATAGCGCCAAAAGCACGAGTAAACTCACGACCTAAGAAGATATTTTCTGCGATGGTTAATTCTGGAATAAGGTTAAGCTCTTGGTGAATAATGCCTATTCCTGCTTCTTGGGAAGATTTGGGACCATTGAAAGCACAGCTTTTGCCTTGATAAATGACTTCACCCGCATCTTTTTTATAGATCCCAGTCAGCACTTTCATTAGTGTTGATTTGCCTGCCCCGTTTTCACCTACGAGTGCCATTACTCTACCGGGATAAATTCGAAGTGTGGCACCTGATAGTGCTTTTACACCAGGGAATGACTTATCAATATCTTTAAGTTCAAGTAAAGGTTCCATATTGCCCTCAAAAAGTCACACCAGAAAACAACACAATATTGGCATAAGGCGTACATTCACCGGTTCTAATAACAGCTTTATTTTCAGTAAGTTGCTTTTTGAATGCTTCATGTGAAACATACATTATTTGAATAGGTTTCTTCTGCTCTTGTTCTAATAAATTGAGATAAGAGAGGATTTCATTAAACAGAGAGGGATTGATGGTTTTAATTTCTTCCGCCAGCATCACCGCTTCGATTTGCATTTCATGGGTAACGGTTTGTAAGACTGACATAAAGTCAGGAATATCTTGAGTGAGAGCAAGATCAATTCGTTCAACAGAGGAGGGAATTGGTAATCCAGCATCTGCAATAGTGATTTTGTCAGTGTGTCCTAAACGTGAAATTACACTCGAAATAGGACTATTAAGTAATACACCTTTTTTCATGTTTCCTCCTCAGCGAAACGTTTCGCTGTCTACATAGTAGAAAAGAAAGGTGGGAAAACAAGTTTGATTTATTCATATTGTGAGCGTGATCGAAACGTTTCGTTGGCAAACAAAAAGAAAGAAAAATCTAACTGATTGAATAAATTAACGCTGAATGGATTCAAGAAGGAAAGAGGTTATTTTCAGTGAATTTCATAAAAATGTGATGATGGACAAGGTTGTAATAAGGGCGACAATATGGGGTGTGGAAATGTAAACCAGTATGATAAAAGTAGATAAATCACAGCCTAGAAATACATTAACCTCTCCTGTGGTTAATTAGGAGAGGTTTTTTAATCATTTTAATTCAATTAGTTAGCTTGATAAGCCTTAATTGATTTCTCAATACCTTCTGCATCTAATCCTAAGTCAGATCTGATCTCTTCTTGTCCACCTTGTGGTACAAACAGATCAGGTATACCTAAGTTTAGGACAGGTATTAAGCAACGTTCTTGCATGAGTAACTCGTTTACGCCACTGCCAGCACCACCCATAATGGCATTTTCTTCTAGCGTTACCAACATATCATGCTGTTCAGCCAGAGAAAGGATAAGTGATTTATCAAGAGGCTTGATAAAACGCATATCAGCCACAGTTGCATCAAGTTTTTCAGCAACTTCTAACGCTTCTGGTAGTAATGTACCAAAGTTTAAAATCGCAATACCTTTGCCTTGGCGACGAATAATACCTTTACCCATAGGTAGTGGACTAAGTGGTTGCAATTGTGCACCAACACTAGAGCCTCTTGGATAGCGTACGGCAACAGGACCATCTTGATAGTGATAACCTGTGTGAAGCATTTGGCGACACTCATTTTCATCACTTGGCGCCATAATGACCATATTAGGAATGCAGCGTAAGAATGAGAGGTCAAAAGCACCTTGGTGAGTTTGACCATCTGCTCCCACAATACCACCACGATCAATAGCAAATAAAACAGGCAGTTTTTGAATGGCAATGTCGTGGATCACTTGGTCGTAAGCGCGTTGTAAGAATGTTGAGTAGATAGCAACAATCGGCTTATAACCCCCAATTGCTAAACCTGCTGCAAAGGTAACGGCATGTTGTTCTGCGATCGCAACATCAAAGTATTGTGAAGGGTATTCCTTTGAGAAACGCACCATACCAGAGCCTTCACGCATAGCTGGGGTAATTGCCATGAGTTTTGGATCGGTTGAGGCTTCTTCACATAACCAGTCACCAAAAATTTTGGAAAATGTAGGTCGTGCATTAGGGCTTTTAGGTAATGTCCCAGTTTGAGGATCAAATTTAGGGACTGCGTGCCAGCTAATTGGATCACGCTCAGCAGGCGCATATCCACGACCTTTTTTAGTCATAATATGCAGAAGCTGAGGGCCTTTTAGATCACGCATGTTAGTTAATGTCTGTACTAATGCAATAACATCGTGGCCATCAACAGGACCGATATAGTTGAAGCCCAACTCTTCAAACATGGTGCCTGGGACAACCATGCCTTTGATATGTTCCTCTGTCTTTTTAAGTAATTCTTTAATGGGTGGAATACCTGAAAAGACTTTTTTTCCACCTTCACGCAAGGTGGTATACAGTTTGCCAGATAACAATTGCGCAAGGTGATTATTCAATGCACCAACGTTTTCTGAAATCGACATCTCATTGTCATTAAGTACAACGAGCATATCTGGTTCAATATCTCCTGCGTGATTCATTGCTTCAAAAGCCATACCCGCAGTAATTGCCCCATCACCGATCACACAAACTGTTTTTCTGTTCAGCTTTTCTTGTTCAGCGGCGACAGCCATACCTAAACCTGCACTGATAGAGGTTGAAGAGTGACCGACACAAAGTTTGTCGTATTCACTCTCTTCTCGCCAAGGGAAGGGGTGTAACCCATTCTTTTGACGGATAGTATCAATGCGGTCACGGCGACCCGTTAAGATCTTATGAGGATAGGCCTGATGACCAACATCCCAAATCAGGTTATCAAAAGGGGTTTTATAGACGTAATGAAGAGCAACCGTTAACTCAATAGCACCTAAACCTGAGGCGAAGTGACCACTTGAGCGGCTGACACTGTTAAGAAGAAATAGCCTTAGCTCATCACAGAGTTTAGGTAAACTCTCTTTTGGTAATAGGCGCAAATCTTCTGGTGTTTCAACCAACGCCAATGTGGGATATTTTTCGATATCAATGCTCATGTGATGCCTATTAATTAATCACTTGTAATAGGGAAAGAACAGGTAAGCTGCTCTCTTTATTTTTTATTAGTTTTTCCGTTCGACGATAAAACTCGCTAATTGTTTAAGCGTGGTCGTATCGTACTCGTATTGCTCAAGAAACGCTAAGGCATCCAGTGCTTCGTTATACAATTCCTGTGCTTTCTTTTGAGCTTGCTCTAATCCAAGGAGGGCTGGATACGTGCTTTTTCCTGACTCTTGGTCGCTACCTTGACGTTTCCCAGTTTCTTCCGTACTGCCAATGACATCTAAAATGTCATCTTGTACTTGAAATGCAAGGCCAATAGAGTGGGCATATTTATCTAGTGCGGGTAATACATCATGGCCTTTTGAGCCAGCACTAAATGCGCCTAAGCGAACAGCTGCACGAATTAATGCACCTGTTTTGTGTAAATGGATTTTTTCAAGAGATGCGAGGTCAATCGATTTATCTTCGGCTTCAAGATCAAGTGCCTGACCGCCACACATACCTGCAAGCCCGCTGGCTGTTGCTAATTCAGAAATCATTGCAACACGATCAGCCATTGCAACATCAGGCATTGGATTTTTTGCTAAGATCTCAAAGGCGAGTGTTTGTAATGCATCACCCGCTAAAATTGCGTTGGCTTCGCCAAATTCAATATGACATGTAGGCTTACCACGACGTAAATCATCATCATCCATCGCAGGCAAATCATCATGAATGAGAGAATAAGCGTGAATACATTCCACTGCGGCGGCTGGTGCATCAAGGTTAAGTGCGGGGACTTTAAACATTTCACCCACTGCATAAACAAGGAAAGGACGTAAGCGCTTTCCACCTAAAAGAGCACCATAATGCATGGCTTTACCTAGAGGCATGTCAGTGAATGGTAAAGCGGATAGCGCTTGGTTTAATGCATGATCAACACGCTGGTGGGCGGAATCTAATTTCTGACGGAACGCATCCGTACTTGAAGTTGCGTTACTCAATTATTCTGCCTCTTGGATAAAATCATCAGGAGTTGCATTATCGTCTTCTTTTAGAAGAATACGAACACGCTGTTCAGCGTCTTGTAATGTTTTTTGTCCAACACGGGCTAGACGAACGCCATGTTCAAACTCATTAAGCGCTTCTTCTAAAGGGAGTTCACCGGATTCTAAACGGTTTACGATTTGCTCAAGTTCTTGCATAGATGCTTCGAAACTTGGTGCTTGTGCGATGTCTTCGTTAATTGGTGTCGTTTTCTTAGCCATAATATTTTTGATAATAAAGCATGTTAGCGCTGAATAATAGCGATCATCTTACTACAAGTGAGAAGAAAATTTCTTATTCAGTCGATGATTTTTGCGGGTGAGCCCTAAATATTGGTGATATACTTTGTGACTTTTATAAACTCCAGTCAATTAACATCACTGTAGTTTATGTTTCTACTTAATAACCTATGACCATTGACTATGAAGTTTATTATTAAATTATTCCCCGAAATTACGATCAAAAGCCAATCTGTTCGTATACGTTTTATCAAAATTCTCACTAGCAATATTCGTAATGTACTTAATACATTAGGTGATGAAATCACAGTTGTCCGCAATTGGGATAACATTGTTGTTGTGAGTAAAGATGAAAGCAAAAGTGAAGCGGTATGTGATGCATTAACACGTATTCCTGGTATTCATCACTTTTTACAAGTAGAAGAGCATCCGTATACTGATTTACACAATATTTTTGAGCAAACTTTTGCGGCATTTAAGCATTTAGTTGAAAACAAAACATTTTGTGTTCGTGCCAAACGTCGTGGTAAGCACAGTTTTACTTCAAATGAAGTTGAGCGTTATGTTGGTGGTGGTTTTAACCAACACGTTGAAAGCGCAAAAGTGAAATTAACGCGTCCAGATGTCACCATCAATTTAGAAATTGAAGATGACAAACTTATTTTAGTGAATGCGCGCTATGAAGGTATTGGAGGTTTTCCAATTGGTACACAGGAAGATGTTTTATCACTGATCTCTGGTGGTTATGATTCAGGTGTATCAAGCTATATGTTAATGCGTCGTGGTAGCCGAGTTCACTATTGTTTCTTTAACTTAGGTGGTTCTGCCCACGAAATTGGCGTTAAACAAGTTGCTCATTATTTATGGAACCGTTTTGGCCGTTCACATAAAGTGCATTTCGTTGCTGTTGATTTTGAACCTGTTGTCGCAGAAATCTTAGAAAAAGTCGATGATGGTCAAATGGGTGTTGTATTAAAACGTATGATGGTACGTGCCGCATCCCGTGTTGCAGAACGCTATGGTGTCCAAGCGATTGTAACGGGTGAAGCATTAGGCCAAGTTTCTAGCCAAACTTTAACTAACTTACGTTTAATTGATAATGCGACTGATACGTTAATTTTACGCCCTCTTATCACGCATGATAAAGAGAACATTATCAATATCGCCCGCCAAATTGGTACAGAAGATTTTGCTCGTACAATGCCAGAATTTTGTGGTGTTATTTCAAAAAGCCCAACAGTGAAAGCAGTAAAAGCGAAGATCGAAGCGGAAGAAGAGAAGTTTGATTTTTCTATTCTTGATAACGTTGTTGAAAACGCCAAGAATATGGATATTCGTCGTATTGCAGAAGAAACCGTACAGCAAGTTACTGAAGTTGAAATGGTATCTGAATTTGGTGCTAACGATGTTATTTTGGATATCCGCTCACCTGAAGAGCAAGAAACTTCGCCATTAAAGATAGACGGTGTTGATGTTAAAGAGTTACCTTTCTATAAATTAAGCACCCAGTTTGGTGATTTAGATAAAGCCAAAACTTATTTGCTTTATTGTGATCGCGGAATGATGAGCCGCTTACAAGCGCTGTATTTGCGTGAGCAAGGTTTTGAAAACGTTAAAGTATATCGTAAAAAATAATACGCTAACGATTTGATCTTACGAATAAAAAAGCCACTGAAAAGTGGCTTTTGGGGTTACTGATAATAGCTTATTAGAAATTATTTTGAAATTCTTCTGCTCTTTTCTCTAATACAGCCAGAAATGATGTTTTTGCTATCTCATGAGCATTGGGCGACATAATAGCAATAATTTGATATCTGTTTGGGTAAAGCCAATGTTGACAGTAAACTAAGTAATGATTTGATTTTCTTTGTATTTGAGGTATCTTTTTATTCCATCCTGGTTCAAGTGGCATTCTAATATGTATTTTAGAAATAAGAGATTGACATAACTTGGCATTATTTTCCCAGCGACCATTGGCACCTAAATAATTAGATAATATATTGTCTTCTTTCCAAAGTTTTAATAAGTGAGCATATTCATTGGCGATAGTTTTATGTTCAATATCAGGATGTATTGATATTTGAGTCATAAAATATCAATTACTATGAAATTTAGGTATATCAAGCCCTAATTTTATATGCTCAGATTGTATTAATCTCTGCATTTCAGCATTAGTTACATTGGGTTTTTTATTTGTTGTTTTTAATGGCTGATGAGTTTGTTCTATAAATGAAACAATCTCAGTTAATACACTTCTATACATTGCTAAAGAGCGACCAAATAAAAGAATGCTTTCTTTTTTTGAGATATCGTTATTTAAAAACGATGCAAGGACATTTTTTATATCAACTAAAGAGGTATCTATATCTTTTATATTTTTATTTATTTGTTCATAAATGTGTTGGCTAATAAATAAATTTTCATGGTTTTCCCATTCTTTTTTTAATCTAGTTAAGTCACTATTGAGTAACTCAGCTAAAGTGCTCATTTTTTCAGTAGCATCATCAATCGGAATAGCAACAAGTTGATTAGATACAGGAGATGCAAAAGAGTATTGAATATTGGGGATCAACGATGATTGTTTATGTCTAAAACTTTCAGCAGGAACAGTGGCTAATCCCATAGAAATTAGAGTAACAAGTTTAGGTAAGTTCTTGCGGTATTGAAGAGTTTTCATTTTGCCACATCCTTTAGAAGTTGGTTCTATTTTAACCTCTCAACACTTATTTTAAAATCTGATATGAAGAAATAACGACTGAAATAGGTCTTAAAAATTAATCCCCAACTAATAAATAATATACCTATTAATAAGATAAATGAATTAGGTGGGGATATTTTGTTATGAGTGTACAGTTTATCTATTTATCCCCAAATCCTGTAAATTCATCTTGATAATTATAAATACCGGGTGGTAATACAAGCTGTTTGGCAACATCTGCTGCAGCTTCTTTGCCTTTTAAGCGTTCGATAATTTTTAGTGCAAAATCGATAGATGTTGCTGGAGCTTGGCTGGTAATTAAGTTAACTCTTTCATCATAATAGACGCGATAATCAACCCATTTTTTCGATGAGATTTTATCTTTTAATGCAGGAAAACCCGTCATATTGCCGATGGGAAAAATATTATGAGATTCAAGGATCATTGCGGGTGCTGCACAAATCGCAGCAACAAGCTTATTCTCACTGTGCATGCGGCGTACTTTCTCAACGACTAAAGGGCTGTCTCTTAATGTTTCAGTACCTTGTAATCCACCGGGTAGAATAATAACGTCATAGTGGTGATCGACAACACGAACTAAGGGGGCATCTGCGACAAGTTTTATGCCTCGTGAACATGTAATTATAAGTTCATCAACATCATCTTCTGCACTTGCAAGCACGACATTAATACCTGCCCTTACCAGCAAATCTGCGGTAGTCACGACTTCAGTTTCTTCACTTCCATTAGCTAGGCAGATGAGCGCTGATATGGTCATAATTGCCTTCCTGTTGTTTAATAAATTGAAAAAGGTGGTTATTTTCTGGCAATACAAGCCCTTGTTCTGAAGCTCGGCGTAATAAATAACCCGTAATATAGTCAATTTCTGTATGGCGTTGATATTTCACATCTTGATACATAGAGGAATAGTTATTTGCCGTTTGTTCTATCGTATCAATAATATAGCCATGAAGATGGGCTTGAGATGTTGGTATAACGCCTTCACGTTCCATAACTTGATAAACTTCGTCACATACTTTTTGAATATGTTCAGGATAACGCAATAAATCCCCATTACGGCATTGATAATAAACAGTAAGAGGGTTGATAACACAATTAACAGCAAGTTTTAGCCAACTAATTGTATGAATATCATTGTGCCAAGCGACATCGGGTAAAGCATGATGCAAGGTTTCTGCTAAATAGCTATATTGTTGAGCTACATGGTTTAATGGACCTATATGTGTTATTCCTGTTGCGGTATGAATAACATCTTGTCCTTGTTGATAAGCACCATGAGTAATAATACCTTGTAAAATAGGTCTGATGACTGAGTGTTGTGTTGCTGTTAATTCATCGGCAGTACCCATACCATTATGAATTAATAAAATAGGACATTGTGCAGAAAGATAAGGCAATAGCGCATTAACCGCATCTGAAACTTGCCAAGATTTTAAGCAAACAATTAATAATTCACTCTGTTTTAACCATTCCAGTTGATTAGCGATAATGCGCTGATAAAAAGGCTCGCCATTAATATTATCAACACTCACGTCTAAAAAAGGCTGAGGTATTCTTAGCCAACCTTGTACTTCATGAGATTGACGTGTTAAAGCTGCAACCCAAAGTTTACCAATCGAACCACACCCTAAAACGGTAATTTTCATTGTGCCTCTTTTTGCAAATCGTAATAGCGTAAGGTGGCTACTGACGGTCATTAGACTATTTAGCTAAAATTATAACATTGATTATACTTCTCTGTTTAAAGTATGTTTGCGCTTTACTGTAAGAGGAAATTAAAGGGATAAATTTGTTATTGAATGTGCAATGCTTTTTTGCAACCCTAAAAGAAGCTATTATTCGGGTTGTATTTATTTATTGAGGAAGAAAGAATGCCATCTTTTGATATCGTATCTGAAGTTGACTTACATGAAGTGCGTAATGCGGTGGAAAACGCACAACGTGAACTGACTACTCGTTGGGATTTTCGTAACGTTGAAGCAAGCTTTGAATTAAACGAAAAATCAGAGTCAGTGAAAACGACCAGTGTATCTGAATTTCAGGTTCAACAATTATTAGATATTCTGCGTGAGAAAATGGCAAAAAGAGGGATTGATGGTGCGGTATTAAATATCCCTGAAGAGATGACTCACAGCGGAAAAATGTACAGCGTAGAAGCCACCTTAAAACAAGGTATTGATTCAGCATTAGCGAAGAAAATTGTTAAGCTGATTAAAGATAGTAAATTGAAAGTACAAGCCCAGATCCAAGGCGAGCAAGTGCGTGTTACAGGTAAATCCCGTGATGACTTACAAGCTGTGATGAAATTAGTAAGAGAAGGTGAATTAGGGCAACCTTTCCAATTTAACAACTTCCGTGACTAATTGTTTATCCATTGAGTCATAAAAAAATGCGCTGAAATAAACAGCGCATTTTTATTTGGATTTATTGATATTTAAACAGAAGACACTAAAGATTCTAATGTTGTTCTTGGTGTTTGTTTAGTATCAACCTTGATATAAGCACTCTGTTCATCCGCCATAATCATAACTTCATTAACACCTGGTTGTTGCTTAAATAATTGTTGTAGTTGCTGTTGTTGGCTTGAAGATAGATTTTCAGGTAATTCAACGCGTAAGCTACTGACATAAGAGGGTTGGCGTAATGTTAGGCTAATGAAAAACCAAATAATGCCAATCATTAAACAGCCTAAAAATACAATTTGTGCACTATAATGCTGGTAAAGCCATCCGCCTAAAATTCCGCCCAATGCCACACCTAAAAATTGGCTGGTGGAATAAATTCCCATAGCTGTACCTTTATAACCTGCTGGCGCTTCTTTACTGATTAATGAAGGAAGGAGGGCTTCCATAATATTAAAGCCAATAAAGAAGACCTGAATACCCGCAATAATTAACCACAAGCTAGAGCCTGAAATAATAAGAATTGCCTGAGCCACAATCAGTAAGAAAATACAGAATAAGAACACTTGTTTCATTTTTCGTTTCTTTTCTGCATAGATAATAAAAGGCAATACTGTAATAAAGGCGATAAGCATAGTGACAAGATAAACAATCCAATGTTTCTCTTTTGCTAAGCCAGCTTCACTCATGACAAGAGGAAGCGCAACAAAGGCTGCCATTAATAAAGTATGTAGAGAAAAAATACCGGTATTAAGCTTAAGAAGTTGTGCATCAAATAAGACTTTTTTGACACTGCCACGGACAAAACCAGATTCTCGATTAAGAATATGATGTTCACTGTTCGGTACAGTAAAAAGCGTAATAATAATGCCACCAAAGGCGAGTAGGGCAATGCCCCAAAAAAGACCTTGTAAGCCGAAAATATGCGTTAAAATAGGTCCTAAAACTAAGGCTAAAGCGAACGTTATCCCAAAGCTAATACCAATAAAGGCCATTGCTTTTGTTCTATTTTGTTCCCGCGTTAAATCAGACAATAAAGCCATTACTGCTGCTGAGATAGCTCCCGCTCCTTGTAATGCCCTACCAATAATAATGCCGTAGATATTGTCACTGAGAGCTGCAATCAAACTACCAATAATAAAAATAATTAAGCCGAAAACAATTATCGGTTTTCGGCCGAATTTATCAGAGAAAATACCAAAAGGAATTTGGAATACCGCTTGTGTTAATCCATAAATACCGATGGCTAATCCGATGAGTGATTCTGTTGCGTGTTGTAGTTGAAGCCCATAGGTGGTTAAAACTGGGAGTACCATAAACATGCCAAGCATGCGAAGAGAAAAAACAGTGCCTAGTCCCCATGTTGCTTTGCGCTCTAATGGGGTCATTTTATTATCATTCATGGATTACCTCGTATTACTGATATCCCCATTGTAATGGCATTTCTTAGTGAGGTTAATCAATAAATGGGATACAAAAAAGACAAAACTGTACTGATATTATGTGAAGTCATAAAAGAGATAAAAAAAATACCAGTCAGAAGGCTGACTGGTATTTGGGTTACTTTAGTAAATACATTATCTTAGATACGCAAGAACCGCTTCTGTTGAGCTTGTTGGATCAACAGACATCATTACGCTTAATGAAGTGATTGCGACAATAGAGAAAATAAATAATTTTCGTGCCCACACAATATCATTGGTTGCTTTGTAACCAGATAAAGCCATGCCTAACCACCAAATACTAACGGCTGAAGCTACAATCAGGTATTTATAACCCGCGTAACCGACTAATGTCAGCATTAAGGTTGCAACCATAAACGCCAGAATATAGAGAATGATATGACGTTTAGCTACTGAGATCCCTTTAATCACAGGTAATACAGGGATATTTGCAGCTTGGTAGTCTTTAAAACGGAAAATAGCAATGGCATAAGAGTGAGGCATTTGCCACAAACTAAAGATAAGTAATAGGATTGCCGCGCCTGCATCAAATTCACCGCTAACGGCACAATAACCGATAACAGGCGGTGCAGAGCCAGATAAGCTTCCAATCAGTGTGCCATAAACAGATTTACGCTTCATATAGAGGCTATAAACCCCAACATAAATAATAAAACCGAATACAGCGATAAACATTGCAAGTGGGTTGGCTGCTACATAGAGCAGCACAACACCTGCAATACCTAAAACTGAGGCATAAATCAGGCTAATTTGAGGGTCAATTAATCCTTTAACTAATGGACGATTCTTCGTTCTTTCCATGATACGGTCAATATCACGGTCAATGTAGTTGTTAAAAACACAACCAGAAGCAACGACCAGAGACACCCCAAGTAGAGTCGCGAAAAATAGGGAGTAATCAATCTCACCCTTAGAAGCGAGAAGAAAACCACCTATTACAGAAATTAAATTTCCGAAAATAATTCCTGGTTTGGTGACTTGTAGGTATTGCTTAATCATAGCGACAACTCTTAATCCATCATCATATTGATGTTCAGGTTGTACATAATCCACAACGAGCCTACGACAACAATGCCGATAATAAGCAGTGTGAACAGGAATGCGACGACGTTCCAGCGCTCTTCTGATGACGTATTCATATGCAAGAAGCAGACTAAGTGAACCACAATCTGCACAACTGCCATACCGACAACAGTCCATAGAATTGTTGCTGGTGTCGCTGTTCCTTCCATCACCATCCAAAATGGAATAACGGTGAGGATAACAGACAGAATAAAGCCGATCAGATAAGACTTCATGCTGCCGTGGCTTGCGCCTGAAGGAGAAGTATTTGGATGACTCATTACATCGCTCCCATCAGATAAACTACGGTGAACACACAGATCCAGACAACGTCAAGGAAGTGCCAGAACAGACTTAAACAGCTTAAACGAGTGCGGTTAACTTCAGTTAAACCACGGCGTGATACTTGGATCATCATAATAACAATCCAAATTAAACCCGCAGTTACGTGAAGACCGTGCGTTGAAACTAATGCAAAGAATGCAGATAAGAATGCACTGCGATCTGGGCCATAACCTTCTGCTATTAGCTCATGGAATTCGTAAACTTCCATGATGACGAAACCTAAGCCGAATAAGAAAGTCACAAATAACCATAGATTAACTTGGCTAACGCTACCTTTATTCATGCTCAGCATAGCGAAACCAAAAGTGATACTACTAAATAGCAGTAAGAAGGTTTCAACTAAAACAAACGGTAAGCTAAAAATCTCTTTACCTGAAGGACCATCCGCAATCCCGTTAACAAGCACCGCATAAGTGGCGAATAAGCTGGCAAACAGGATAAGGTCGCTCATTAGGTAGATCCAGAAGCCGAAAACTTTCGTTGCTCCTGCATCGTGGTGCCCATGATGCTCATGGGCGTTTGTGTTATTTACAGTTTGAGTAGACATTATTTCACACCTGCTTTTTTCAGTTCTTCATAATGCTTATTCTCGAGAGCTTCAATTTCAGGTACTTGGACATAGTAATCCACATCTGTATCAAAGCTTTTCACGATCCAAGTGACAATCATGCCAGCGAAACCAACGATAGCTAACCACCAGATATGCCAGATCATGGCAAAACCAAGGACTAAGCTAAATGCTGAAATAATCACACCCGCGCCTGTATTTTTAGGCATATGGATAGGTTCGTATTTAGCAGGGCGCTGATAAGCTGTGCCTTTTTCTTTCTGATCCCACCACTCATCACGAGTTTGAACATTAGGTTCAACGGCAAAGTTATAGAACGGAGCAGGTGAAGAAATTGACCATTCCAGAGTACGTCCACCCCATGGATCACCCGTTAAATCACGGTTTTGATCACGGTCACGGATACTCACGTAGATTTGAACAACTTGGCAAGCGATACCGATAGCAATCAGTGCAGCACCACCAGCAGCAACAAGCAGCATTGGGTTAAATTCTGGATTGATATTTTGGCTTAAACGACGAGTCATACCCATAAAGCCAAGAATGTACAGTGGCATAAAGGCCATAAAGAAGCCGATAAACCAGAACCAGAATGCACGGATACCCCATTTTTCATTCAGAGTGAAACCAAATGCTTTAGGGAACCAGTAAGTCATACCAGCGAAACAACCAAATACTACACCACCAATAATAACGTTATGGAAGTGAGCGATTAAGAATAAGCTGTTATGTAAAACGAAGTTTGCACCCGGAACGGCTAACAGAACCCCAGTCATTCCTCCAACAGAGAAGGTGATAAGGAAACCGATAGTCCACAGCATTGGGCTTTTATATTCGATACGACCTTGATACATCGTAAACAGCCAGTTAAAGATTTTAACCCCTGTTGGTATAGCGATGATCATCGTGGCGATACCGAAGAAGGCATTGACGTTGGCGCCAGAGCCCATGGTAAAGAAGTGGTGTAACCAAACGATAAATGACAACACGGTAATAACGACAGTTGCACCAACTAAAGAGGTATAACCGAATAACCGTTTTTTAGAGAATGTTGCTGTAACTTCAGAGAACACACCAAATACTGGCAGAACGAGGATATAAACTTCTGGATGACCCCAAGCCCATACAAGGTTGATGTACATCATCATGTTACCGCCCATATCATTGGTAAAGAAGTGCGTACCAAGATAGCGGTCTAAAGTTAACAGCGTAATAGTGACTGTTAAAATTGGGAATGCAGCAATAATTAGGACGTTAGTACATAAAGCTGCCCAAGAGAATACTGGCATTTTCATCATGCTCATACCCGGTGCACGCATACGCAGGATAGTCGCGAAGAAGTTAACCCCCGTTAGAAGCGTACCAATACCGGATATCTGTAAACTCCATATCCAATAATCGACCCCGACTCCTGGGTTATACTCCAAGCCAGAAAGTGGTGGATAAGCTAACCAACCTGTTTGTGCGAATTCACCAATACCTAAAGAAAGGTTGATTAGTACCACACCAACTACAAAGAACCAGAAGCTCAGTGAGTTAAGGAAAGGGAAGGCCACATCACGAGCACCAATTTGCAAAGGTACAACAAGGTTCATCAGACCCACAACGAAAGGTGTTGCCATGAAGAAAATCATGATAACGCCGTGTGCGGTAAAAATCTGATCATAGTGATGAGGTGGTAAGAAACCAGCTTCACCTGCGGAGGCAAGCGCTTGTTGGCTTCTCATCATAATCGCATCGGCAAAGCCACGGAACATCATGACCATTGCAACAATGATATACATAATACCAATTTTTTTATGGTCAACGCTGGTTAACCATTCGCTCCATAACCATTTCCATTTGCGGAAATAAGTTAAAGCGCCAACAACAGCAAGTCCACCAAGAACAATACCGAGTAAAGTGACTACGATAATGGGTTCATGTAGCGGGACTGCATCGAGAGTTAATTTTCCGAACATGCCTTTATTCCTCTGCTCCTGCATGCGCCGCATGGCTCATGTTCATATTCATTGTTGCATCAGCATGTGCTGTCTGATTGCCACTGGTGTGAGCGCCATGACCTGTGTGACCAAATTTAGAAATGGTCTCTTGGAATAACATTGGCTTCACGCTTGAATAGTAGGTCACTGGATTTTTCTGGCTTGGTTTAGCAAGTTCATTAAATGCAGCGGTCGTATTTAACGTATCTGACGATTGTTTGACTTTTTCAACCCACGCATCGAAACCGGCACGATCAGGTGTCGCAATCGCTGTAAATTTCATATCAGAGAAACCGTGTCCACTATAACTAGCTGACATACCTTGATATTCACCAGGTTCATTAGCAATTAAGTGTAATTTAGTCTGCATTCCTGCCATCGCATAGATTTGTCCACCTAAGCGAGGGATAAAGAATGAGTTCATGACAGAGTCAGAAGTGATTTTGAAATTAACAGGAACATTAGTAGGGAAAGCCAGTTCATTAACTGTTGCAATACCTTGTTCTGGATAGATAAATAACCATTTCCAATCCATTGAAACAACTTCAATGGTGACAGGTTTTTCTGTGGACTCTAATGGTTTGTAAGGATCAAGCTCATGGGTTGTTTTCCATGTAATCGTTGCCAAAATCACAATAATGATAATTGGCACAGTCCAAACGACAAGTTCAATTTTATTTGAGTGAGCCCAGTTTGGGCGATAGGTGGCTTTAGTATTAGATTCACGGTAGCGAAAAGCGAAAACAATCACCATCAGTATTACCGGTATCACAACAATTAACATTAAACCAAGCGCAATGAGGATTAATGTTTTTTGCTCAGCGCCGATAGCGCCTTTGGGATTCATTAACGCCATATCACAGCCACTTAATAGAAGAGCTGCAACTAATAGCGAAAGTGTCCCAATACTTTTTATGTATTTCATAAGTCTCATCCAACGACCCAAATGACAAAGGTTCTATTGTTGTTTCATCAGTATCAGTAAGGACATTTTACGGTAAGGTTGCGACAGTGTAAACAATTGTAATGGTAAGTAAGTGGTTGGTTAGTCTTTTGTGTTAATGTGATCACAAGTAATCAAACTATTAAATAAATGTTAATTTAATTATTGCGTATTAACTATAATTTCATAAAGTACCATATTTTTAAAATAAATACATATTTTTACAAATAAAAATGCAGTAAAAAGTGTAAGAAAACGTATTCTGATTAAAAAATAACAAATTAGAGGTCGGAGGAGAGTTGATGGGTAAAATCCTTTTTATATTGATGTTTAATATCTATATTTGATGCTTGTTTGATTTTTTATATTGATAATTAGTGATTTGATGAATATTTATATCCAATGAGAAAGTTTTTCATTAAGTGATAAAAAAAGGTTACAGCGAATAAAAATGCTTTCGCTGTAATAAAAATTAACAATTAACGATCAAAAATTATATTTCAAGCTATATATAATGCCGTCTTGCAGAAAATCTTCGCCTAGCTTTTTATAAGCATAACGATATTGAATACCCGTAGTAATAGAGGTCGTTGGATGCCACCAAAAAGCTAAAGCGCCATTGAACCCATTTTGCCCACCATTGCCGTAACGCTTATGACGGCTAAATTCCATTTCATGCCAATTGCTAATGCTAACCTTCTGATCTCTAATGGAAAAATCATATCCAGCAACCCAACCAATGACGTAGCCATTATTTCCTGAATAATAAGTTTGATCGACATAATGAAGCGCAACGAATGGTTTAAACCATAAATTATCAATTTGTGTGTTATAGCCTAGACCGTAAAGCGTATTAACTTCATGGAAGTTGCCACCGTTTTCTTTTCCTGGAAGTGACCATGTGCCGTAAACATGCCCGTATAAATTAAAAGGACTTTCACCTAAATAAATACGGCTTGTTGCTTTAACGGTATAACGTTGATTATCACCCGGTTGTGTTTTCCGAGGATTAAATGGGTTTTCTAGATCAAAGAAGCCATAAAATTCGCCCCATGAAAAATTGGTACCACCTTCAAGCTCTAAATAGGCAAAATCATCTTTATGAGAAGATTTCCCTGTTTTGTGTGTTGTATGAGAAGTCCAATCAAGATAATTGATACTGGTATTAGCGAAGCCACCTAAATAGCTAGCTTGAGCTGATAAAGAAAGTGTACTTGCGATGGTTAATAAAAATGTTTTTTTTATCATTATTAATCTCAATTAAATTTAATGAAATAATTTCGCGATGAATTTGTTTTTTAATATATTTTGAAACTATAAACTACTAAATTTAAATTTGTAGATCATAATTTTGAAATTAAGATCTATTTCTAGAATATTAAATTGATAATTAAAAGTAGGAATTTTAGTATTGTTTAGTTTATTTTTATTATTTTATCTGTTTTGAATGGATTGAGCGCTTAATAACTGGTTTTTTTGGCAAGGAAAAAAGAAATTAAAAGAAGAAAGAAAAATATGTAGTAAAAGTCGCGTAAAAATACCTCACGACACAGGAATAAAGGGATAGTATCATTAACCAATATTCGTTTTTATCTTACTTGGAATTTTCATTGTGACCTCATTTGCTGAACTTAACGCACTTCCTACTGAACAACTCGCTAACCTTAATGAATTGGGTTATCTCACTATGACTCCAGTTCAAGAAGCCGCTTTGCCCGCTATTCTTGAAGGAAAAGACGTTCGCGCTCAAGCAAAAACAGGCAGCGGTAAAACAGCTGCTTTTGGTTTGGGGCTTTTGCAACACATTGATGCAAAACAGTTTAATACTCAATCACTTATTTTATGTCCAACGCGAGAACTTGCTGATCAAGTTGCAAATGAGTTACGTCGCCTTGCTCGTTACCTTCCAAATATCAAAGTATTAACGCTGTGTGGTGGCGTTCCATTTAGTATCCAGCGTGATTCATTAATACATGCTGCACATATTATTGTTGCAACACCAGGTAGATTGCTTGATCACCTAAAAAAAGAGACTGTCACTTTAGATGATGTGAAAACATTGGTATTAGATGAAGCAGACAGAATGTTGGATATGGGATTTTTTGATGATATCAACGATATTATTTCTCGTATGCCAACGGAACGTCAAACGTTACTCTTTTCTGCAACTTGGCCAAATGAGATCGCAGCAATTAGCCGTAAAATTCAGCAAAATCCAGTAACTATTGAAATAAACTCTGTTGATGAACTTCCTGCTGTTGAGCAGCAGTTTTATGAAATATCTCGTCATGGAAAAATAGGATTGCTGCAAAAGCTGTTAAGTCGTGAGCAGCCTGCCTCTTGCGTTGTATTTTGTAACACAAAGCGAGATTGCCAAGATGTGTATGAAACACTGACAGAAAGCAACCAAAGTGTGCTTGCTTTACATGGCGATATGGAACAAAGAGAGCGTGACCAAACGCTGATTCGCTTTGCTAATGGGAGTTGTCGTGTATTAGTAGCAACAGATGTTGCAGCTCGTGGACTTGATATTAAAGCGTTAGAAATGGTGATTAACTACGAATTGTCGTGGGATCCTGAAGTGCATGTTCACCGAATTGGCCGTACAGCCAGAGCGGGTGAAAGTGGATTGGCGATTAGCTTTTGTGCACCAGAAGAAATTCAGCGTGCTAACGCTTTAGAAGAGATGCTTCATATGAAGATAAATTGGTTACCAGTACCTACTGGGCTACAAATTACGCCTCTTGAAGCAACAATGGCAACATTATGTATTGATGGTGGTAAAAAAGCCAAAATGCGCCCAGGTGATATTTTAGGCGCATTAACGGGTGATATGGGTTTCAATGGTGCCGATATTGGTAAAATTATGATCAACCCAACACATGCTTATGTTGCTGTGAAACAATCTATTGCAAAACAAGTCTGGAAACAGCTGCAACAAGGTAAAATCAAAGGTAAATCAGTCAAAGTTAGGTTATTTAGATAGTTCAACATTATTTAAATAGTCACTTACTGTTTTCTCTATTAAGAATACAAAAAGGACAGCTTAAGCTGTCCTTTTTTCTGACGAATATAGTGAAGAAAGCAACAATATTAGTGTGTTGTTTTCTTAAGTGCTAAATAATCTAGGATTGTGCCAAAGACAAGGCTTACCGCACCAACAATAACACCATATAAAAAGAGTGTTGAAGCCCAAGAACTTAATCTATCAGTATCTATTGATTGAATAAAATCGACAGACTGGAACATTTCTAAAGTTGGTAGTGAATTTGTGATCACTAGAATTAAACTACAAAGAAAGAAAAGAACAGTCAGCATCAAACCATAAATAGCAAAACGGTATTGTTTAATAAACAAAGTTCTTCTAAGGAATTCACCTGTTTTTTGCGTATAAATAAGTGTGTTTTTCGAAATCAACAGCAAGATAAGACCGGGTACAGAAGCAACAATAGAAAAAAGGTAAAATGCTTCCCAACCATGGCTTTCAACATACCAGCCTGCAACTGGGCCAACATAAACACGACCAATCGCAGAGAGAGCCGAGAGCAACGCAAATTGTGTTGCTGAAAAGGAGAGATGACAAAGCGTCATTAAGAGGGCAACAAATGCTGCTGTTCCCATACCGCCACAGATATTTTCAAATGCAACTACTGCACCCATGCTATAAATACTTTGCTCCGAAATAGCTAAATACCAATAACCGATATTTGAACCGCCTTGCAAAATACCAAAAATCATCAGTGCTTTAAATAAACTCCAACGGCGCATTAATAAACCACCTAGTAATGCCCCAACAATCGTGGCGGCAAGCCCAAGTGTTTTATTCACTAATCCTACTTCACCAGCATCAAATCCAGCACCGCGGATCAGAAAAGTAGTACTTAAACTAAGGGCAAAGGCATCACCCATTTTATACAGCACAATAAGCAGTAAAATTAGCCAAGCATTATTACGAGAGAAGAACTCATATAAAGGTTCAATAACAGCTTCATAGAGTGTACGTGGCGGCTTTACGGCGGTTTCGGGCTCTTGGGCAAGTAATGTGGCAATAATACCAATACCCATTAAGGCAGCCATTAACCAGTACATGTTTTGCCAGCCAATATATTTATCCGCTAACCAAAGTGCCATTCCTCCAGAAACAAGCATTGCTATGCGATAGCCTAATACAGAAACTGCAGCACCAGTACCACGTTCATCGGCTTTTAAAATATCGGTTTTATAGGCATCAAAAACAATGTCTTGTGAAGCGGAACAAAAGGCAACAATGACAGCTAAAGAGGCAAGCCACCATAAATGGTCGTTAGGATTTAAAAAGCCCATCCCTGCAATACCAAGCACTAACCCTATTTGAGTGAGCAACATCCATCCTCGGCGTCGACCAAGAAAAGATGGGGTATAGCGATCCATAAAGGGTGACCAGAGGAATTTAAAAACATAGGCTTGTCCCACCAATGAGAAAAAACCAATGGTTTTTAAATCGATATCTTCTACTGTCATCCAAGCTTGTAATGTACCCGCTGTGAGTGCCAGAGGTAATCCAGAAGTAAAGCCAAGTAATAGAAGAATAAATGATTTATACCAAGTGGTTTGTTTGAAGGTGGGCTGAACCATGCAAAAATTCCTTTCAACGACCTGTTTGAGATAACAGGTCGTTTATTCTAATAAAATTAACGGGCGTTAGATTTGATAAATTGACTGACTGAAGCGTCTTTTGCCATATCGCTAACGAGTTCACTTAAGACATTGTTAATCGCGGCGGCAATTTTCTCATTAGTTGCACCAAATGGACCTTGAACATTGTAGCTAGTACGGAATGTTTTGGTATTAGAACTGCCATTCGGTAAGGTGACGATAACTGAAATATCCGCTTTTGCACTGATATTATGACGAACACTTCCTTCACCCACATCTGCACTGAGTTTATTGATAACAATAATCACATCAGCAGAAGCAGGAGAACCCATCATAAAACCACGCGCTGCCATTTGCTTTTGTAGAACTTCTTGCATTAAAAATGCAATGTCACGAGATGGAACAAGGATATCTAATTTACCGTTACGGTTGATTTCCGCTAGATTTTTTGATGCACGTTTGTCTTGGCTTGAAATATTCAGTGAAATAGGGCGCATCGTAGGGTCAGCCGCAGGAACTGACATCGTGGGCTCAATAGATAATTTGTTACTAGGAGTTGCACAACCTGAAAGCAGTGTTAATGCAAAAACAGCACAGAGTAAATTTTTAATCATGAGGTAATCTCGGTTAAATATGTCTGTTGTGTTAACAAGTAGAATAGGCTTCAAACTTTAGCCTATCATACCACTGCTGGTAGGTTGCTAATATCCCCTTAACGAACGAAATTATCTGATTTTATCAATTGATTTTATTTCAAATTACTCTCATTTTTGCTCATGTATTTGACAATATTCGGTCAATGGTTTTACTCAAGATGAAAAATAAGCGATTATCATCAGCAAAATTAAAAAGAATAAGCCCATCATTTTGTATTGATAACGACTAAATCGATATAGTCTGGTTGACTTGTTTTTGGTTTGCCGTGGTATAAAGGCTAGAGTATTAGGGGCAGAGATGATCCGTGATGATATTGAGAATAAGCTGATTTCACGCTTTTCACCGCATTTTTTACAAGTAATAAACGAAAGCCATCGCCATAATGTGCCCGAAGGCTCTGAAAGCCACTTTAAAGTCATTATCGTTTGTGATGATTTTAATGAGAAACGTAGTGTTTCGCGCCATCGTGATGTGTACCAAACATTAGCTCATGAAATGGAAAATGGTGTTCATGCATTAGCATTACACACTTTTACTTTGAGCGAATGGAATGAACAGCAGGATAAAGCATTGCGCTCTCCTGGGTGTCGTGGCGGAAGCCAAGAAGATTAACAACCTTATCGTTAATCGTGAGTAAATAGATCCTAAGATGCGTATTTTTTGTTCTTTATAGAGGGAAAAAGGGGTGAGTTGCTCGATTTTATGAAAAAATTGAGGAATAAAACGGCTCTTTCTCGACTCAACCCCTCTAGATCGTTATAATGTCGCGTCTAATTTTCAGTAAGGTTTCGGGATGCTTCTGATATCAGGGATCCTCGTTTTTTTAAATGTGGCGGCCCCGGTTCTGAAAGGAAAATAAACCTAAACATGTCAATATCATGTTAGTTTCCTTTAAAGTAGACCGAGCACTAAAACTTATTTTGAGGTAACAAGATGCAAGTTTCTGTTGAAACGACTCAAGGCCTAGGGCGTCGTGTCACAATCACCGTACCAGCCGCTGATATCCAAACTGCTGTAGACAGTGAACTGAAAAAAGCTGCTAAAACTGTTCGCATTGATGGTTTCCGTAAAGGTCACGTTCCAATGTCAATGGTTAAACAGCGTTACGGTATGTCAGTGCTGAATGATGTTCTGGGTGATCTGATGCAGCGTAATTTCATTAACGCTATCATCGAAAACAAAGTAAACCCAGTTGGCGCGCCTGACTACAAACCAGAGCAATACAAAGAAGGTGAAGACTTTGTTTACTCTGTAGAATTCGAAGTTTTCCCAGAAATCGAACTGAAAGATCTGGAAAGCATTGAAGTTGTAAAACCTGTTGTTACTGTTAAAGACGAAGACGTTGATAACATGTTAGAAACACTGCGTAAGCAACAAGCAGAGTGGAAAGACAAAGACGGCGAAGTTGCAGCAGAAGATCGCGTAACTGTTGATTTCAACGGTTCTATTGACGGTGAAGAATTTGAAGGCGGAAAAGCTGAAGATTTCGTACTGGCAATGGGTCAAGGTCGTATGATCCCAGGTTTCGAAGAAGGCGTTATCGGTCATAAAGCTGGCGAAGAATTCACAATTGATGTGACTTTCCCAGAAGATTACCACGCTGAAAACCTGAAAGGTAAAAAAGCACAATTCGCTATCAACCTGAAAAAAGTTGAAGAGCGTGAACTGCCAGAATTAACTGAAGAGTTCATCAAGCGTTTTGGTATTGCTGATGGTTCTGTTGATGGTTTACGTGCTGAAGTACGTAAAAACATGGAACGTGAACTGAAAAATGCAATCCGTACTCGTGTTAAATCACAAGTTATCGATGGCTTAGTTAAAGCAAACGAAGTTGACGTACCAGCAGCCGCTGTTGACAGTGAAATCGAAGTTCTGCAACGTCAAGCAGCTCAACGTTTTGGTGGCGACGAGAAACAAGCTCTGCAATTACCTCGTGAACTGTTCGAAGAACAAGCTAAACGTCGTGTAATCGTTGGATTACTGTTAGGTGAAGTGATCAATAGTAATGAACTGAAAGCAGAAGACGACCGTGTGAATGCACTGATCGACGAAATGGCTTCAGCTTATGAAGATCCATCAGAAGTTGTTGAGTTCTACAACAAGAACGAACAACTGATGAATAACATCCGTAATCTTGCGTTAGAAGAGCAAGCGGTAGAAAAAATCTTAGCAAATGCTAAAGTAACTGAAAAAGAAACTAACTTCACTGAACTGATGAACGAAGTTCAAATGGGTTAATTCTTAACCGCGAATATCGGTTTTAAGCAAAAACCCGTGGTTTTTACCACGGGTTTTTTTCAGTTTGTATATATTTATCAAATTTTGCCTTGAAATTTGAGCGATTATCTCCAGATAATTCTATATTCTCTTTATCACTCCTCGCGAGGCGCCTTGAATGTCTTGTGAGAGATTAGATCATTAGAAATGGTCATGATCAATTATCTCAAGTAAAATTGTTGTCATTGGCACCAATAAGAATGCAATAGGAGACAGACATGTCATTTAACGACACACAGGAACAATTCGCACCTAATATGGCTCTGGTGCCGATGGTTATAGAGCAAACTTCGCGAGGAGAGCGTTCTTACGACATTTACTCACGTTTATTAAAAGAACGTATTATTTTCCTGACTGGCCAAGTTGAAGATCACATGGCTAATCTTATCGTTGCTCAAATGCTATTTTTAGAAGCAGAAAACCCAGAGAAAGACATCAACCTGTATATCAACTCACCAGGTGGCGTGATTACCGCGGGTATGTCTATTTATGACACCATGCAGTATATCAAAGCAGATGTGAGCACCATTTGTATGGGACAGGCGTGTTCAATGGGCGCTTTCTTATTATCTGCTGGTGCGAAAGGTAAACGTATTTGCTTACCTAACTCTCGTGTGATGATCCACCAACCATTAGGTGGTTTCCAAGGTCAAGCAACAGATATTCAAATTCATGCTCAAGAAATTTTGAAAGTAAAATCCCGTATGAATGAGCTAATGGCTCAACATACAGGTAAATCTATTGAAGAAATAGAAAGAGACACTGAGCGTGATCGTTTCTTATCCGCTAACGAAGCGTTAGAATACGGATTAGTGGATAAAGTCTATACTCAACGTAGCTAATCATTACACGTTGTAATAGCAATTGAATTAACACGTTTCCTTTGTTATAGAATCGCGCAAAGGAAACGGCTATTAATATCTCTATGTAAAAAGTCTTTCTTCTTCTTATTAATTGAATAAGAAGAATAACTAAGTGAGGTTGACTGATGACAGATAAGCGCAAAGATAGCTCAGGGAAGCTTCTGTATTGCTCTTTCTGCGGTAAAAGCCAGCATGAAGTAAAAAAATTGATCGCTGGTCCGTCGGTTTATATCTGTGATGAATGTGTCGATCTTTGTGTTGATATCATTCGTGAGGAAATAAAAGAACTGGCGCCTCATCATGAACGCAGTGAATTGCCAACGCCACATGAAATCCGTAAGCACCTTGATGACTATGTTATCGGTCAGGAATTGGCTAAAAAAGTTTTGGCTGTTGCCGTTTATAACCACTATAAACGTCTGCGTAATGGCGATAAAGCCAATGGTGTTGAGCTGGGAAAAAGTAATATTTTGCTGATTGGTCCTACTGGTAGCGGTAAAACGTTATTAGCAGAAACATTAGCACGCTACCTTGATGTTCCTTTTACTATGGCAGATGCCACAACGCTGACAGAAGCGGGTTATGTGGGTGAAGATGTTGAAAACATCATTCAAAAACTGCTACAAAAATGCGATTACGATGTGCAAAAAGCACAACGTGGTATTGTTTATATTGATGAAATTGACAAGATCACCCGTAAATCTGAAAACCCATCAATCACTCGTGATGTGTCTGGTGAAGGTGTACAGCAAGCATTATTGAAATTAGTTGAAGGCACTGTGGCTTCTGTGCCTCCTCAAGGCGGGCGTAAGCACCCACAACAAGAGTTTTTACAAGTTGATACTTCTAAAATCCTCTTTATTTGTGGTGGTGCATTTGCTGGGCTCGATAAAGTTGTCGCACAACGTTTAAATACACATTCAGGTATCGGTTTTGGTGCAGAAGTTAAAAGCCAAAAAGAGAAAGCTAGCGAAGGTGAATTATTAGCTCAAGTTGAGCCAGAGGATCTGATTAAATTTGGTCTTATCCCTGAATTTATTGGTCGTTTACCTGTTGTTGCAACACTCGGCGAATTAAACGAAGAAGCATTAATCCAAATCTTACAAGAACCTAAGAATGCACTGACTAAGCAATATCAGGCATTATTTAAATTAGAAGGTGTAGATTTAGAATTTCGTAAGGAAGCGCTGACTGCGATTGCGAAAAAAGCCATGGTACGTAAAACAGGTGCGCGTGGTTTACGTTCGATTGTTGAAGCAGCATTACTTGATACGATGTATGACCTTCCTTCATTTGAAAATGCAGAAAAAGTGGTCATTGATGAAGGCGTTATTAATGGAAAATCTGAGCCACTGATTATTTATAGTCAGCTAGAAAACCAAGCGTCTGGTGAATAATACATCGTAATTTGGCAATGTCTCTTGTCTGACATTATCTAGTTTTCTCTCAAAATAAGAGGGAAATTTAAGATAAGGCGCGCCAACGCAATAAAAATGAGGGAATTTTCCCTCATTTTGTTTTTTTAATGGGTAAGGCTATTGAATGTCAGAAAAGTGCCCTTATATATTTTGACAATCCGTGGAATTAATTTTATTTGGTGACATGCGAATAAAATTACCTGTAAAAGCGTTAAGCTAAAAACGAAGAGAGAGCTCTATGAATCCTGAGCGTCCAGAACGTATTGAAATACCTGTATTGCCATTACGTGATGTCGTTGTATATCCGCATATGGTGATCCCGTTGTTCGTTGGTCGTGAAAAATCTATTCATTGCTTAGAAGCTGCGATGAACGACAACAAACAAATTATGCTGGTTGCGCAGAAAGATGCATCTACTGACGAACCAGGTGTTAATGATCTTTTTTCTGTTGGTACAGTTGCGTCTGTTTTACAGATGCTAAAACTGCCTGATGGAACAGTGAAAGTGCTTGTTGAAGGTATTCGTCGTGCCAAAATTACGACGTTATCTGACAATGGTGAATACTTTCAGGCGAAAGCAGAATACCTTGAAACGCCGGCCGTTGATGAGCGCGAACAGGAAGTCTTAAATCGTACAACGATTAATCAGTTTGAAGGTTATATCAAGCTGAATAAAAAAATTCCGCCAGAGGTATTGACCTCATTACATGCTATCGAAGAATCAGCGAAATTAGCAGACACCATTGCTTCTCATATGCCGCTGAAATTAAAAGATAAGCAAGCTGTACTTGAAATGTCTGATGTCACAGAACGCCTTGAATATTTAATGGCAATGATGGAATCAGAAATCGATCTGCTACAAGTTGAAAAACGCATTCGTAACCGCGTTAAAAAGCAGATGGAAAAGAGTCAGCGTGAGTATTATCTCAATGAACAAATGAAAGCTATTCAAAAAGAATTAGGTGAGATGGATGATGCACCTGATGAAATGGAATCGCTGAAACGTAAAATCGACGCTGCTAAAATGCCAAAAGAGGCAAAAGAAAAGACAGAAGCGGAACTTCAGAAATTAAAAATGATGTCGCCAATGTCAGCAGAAGCCACGGTTGTGCGTAGCTATATTGATTGGATGGTTCAAGTTCCTTGGAATAGCCGTAGCAAAGTTAAAAAAGACTTAGTGAAAGCACAAGAAGTTCTTGATACTGACCATTACGGTTTAGAACGTGTTAAAGAGCGTATCCTTGAATATCTCGCGGTACAGTCTCGTGTTAGCAAAATTAAAGGGCCAATCCTGTGTTTAGTAGGGCCTCCAGGTGTGGGTAAAACCTCGCTGGGTCAATCTATTGCTAAAGCAACTGGCCGTAAATATGTTCGTATGGCGTTAGGTGGTGTGCGTGATGAAGCTGAAATCCGTGGTCACCGTCGTACTTACATCGGTTCTATGCCAGGCAAATTAATTCAGAAAATGGCGAAAGTTGGCGTTAAAAACCCTCTTTTCCTGTTAGATGAAATTGATAAAATGTCATCAGACATGCGAGGCGATCCGGCTTCTGCACTGTTAGAGGTGTTAGATCCAGAACAAAACATCGCATTTAACGACCATTATCTGGAAGTTGATTACGATCTGTCTGATGTGATGTTCGTGGCGACATCTAACTCCATGAATATACCGGCACCGTTGTTAGATCGTATGGAAGTTATTCGTTTATCAGGTTATACCGAAGACGAAAAACTGAATATTGCTAAGCAACATTTGTTACCAAAACAGATTGAACGTAATGCGTTAAAACCAAGTGAGCTGACAATCCATGACAGCGCAATTATGGGCATTATTCGTTATTACACGCGTGAAGCGGGTGTACGTAGTTTAGAGCGTGAAATTTCTAAATTATGCCGTAAAGCAGTAAAACAACTGCTAATGGATAGCACAATCAAACATATTGAGATTAACGAAGATAATCTCAAAGACTACTTAGGTGTTCGTAAAGTTGATTACGGTCGTGCTGACACAGAAAACCGAGTAGGGATGGTAACAGGACTTGCATGGACAGAAGTTGGTGGTGATTTACTGACTATTGAAACAGCAAGTGTACCAGGTAAGGGCAAGCTGACATTCACCGGCTCTTTAGGTGAAGTAATGCAAGAGTCTATTCAAGCGGCAATGACGGTAGTTCGTGCTCGTGCGGATAAACTTGGTATTAATAGCGATTTCTATGAAAAACGTGATATTCACGTACACGTTCCTGAAGGCGCAACACCAAAAGATGGTCCAAGTGCAGGTATCGCAATGTGCACTGCATTGGTATCAAGCCTAACAGGTAATCCTGTGCGTTCTGATGTTGCAATGACGGGCGAAATTACGTTACGCGGACATGTCTTGCCAATTGGCGGACTGAAAGAAAAGTTACTTGCTGCACATCGTGGTGGAATTAAGACAGTTCTTATCCCTGATGAAAATAAACGTGATTTAGAAGAAATTCCTGAAAATATTGTTGCTGACCTGGATATTCACCCGGTGAAAACAATTGAGGAAGTTTTATCGCTAGCCCTGCAAAACTCGCCGTTTGGCATGGAAGTTGTGACTGATAAATCACACTAAAGAGTGATATTAGTCATAAATAATAGCTAAAAAAAAGGCTGGATAAGTAATAAAAGCTTGCCAGCCTTTTTTTGTGTCGCTAATTTAATGGGGATTTTAATTAAAAATGCTGTTTTATCGGTCTTGCTATATCTAAAAAGGCTTGATATAACGACGTTTGCAAAATTTGCCATTAATGGTGAAAAATAACGCATAAAATTATGGGGATGAAAGCGTGAATAAAACTCAACTGATCGACAAAATTGCTGCAAATGCAGATATCTCAAAAGCGGCAGCAGGTCGTGTTGTAGATGCTCTGGTTGCTTCTATCACTGAATCTTTACAAAAAGGTGATGATGTAGCATTAGTAGGTTTCGGTACTTTCACTGTACGTGATCGTGCAGCTCGTACAGGCCGTAACCCACAAACAGGTAAAGAAATTCAAATTGAAGCTGCAAAAGTTCCTGCATTCCGTGCAGGTAAAGGCTTAAAAGACGCAGTTAATCAATAATAGTTGAACTTATTTTCTGCCAATTTGTTATTAGCTTAACGTTATGGGTAAACAGAAAACGACTCAATTAAAAAATGAAGCGCATCTTTTTGAGATGCGCTTTTCTTTTTTAGGTTATAAATCACGATTAAACCTTGTATTCTCTGGCGATAAGACGTGAAACTGAAGTAGTCATTTGATAGAATGACGCGTTGTTCTATAACTGAAATAGACAACAATGAATGATTCAGTGGTGAGTTAAATGGTTATCGTAATCAATGAATCAAATAATGCTGTTTAGTTTTTTCTTAGTTATAGAAAGTGCGTGTTAAGACTGCGCATTAATACGGGACTGGCTGTTTTTAATGATTGTCGCGTGTCGTGACATTTTGATATTAAGCCAGCATGGGCATATTATCTTTTCGCTGTGCTCAAAATAGTCGTGTAACACCCATAAAAAATAATTTTTATTTCACCAAACGGAGCCTCGTCTCGTTATGATGGACAACATTCGTTCCACTGCTAATAATCCATTTATAAAGATATTATTAGCTGTGATCATCCTCTCCTTCGTCCTAACTGGTGTGGGCGGATATCTCTTTAGTTCAGGCGTTAATGATGCAGCTGAAGTTAACGGATATAAAATTAGCCGTTCTCAATTAGAGCAAACTTATCAGCAACGTCGTGCTCAATTACAACAAGATATGGGTGAAAATTTTGCTGCTCTTGCTTCATCAGAAGAAGGTCAGAAACTTATTCGCCAACAAGCGCTTGATTTACTGATCAACCAAGCATTACTTGATCAATTTGCACAAAATCTGGGTATTTCAGCCGGTGATCAGCAAATTAGAGATGCCATTTTTGCACTTCCTTACTTTCAAACTGACGGCAAATTTGACAATAAAAAATATGTCGATTTATTGAAAGGCAATAATATTGATGCAGATGCTTTTGCAGAAGGTATTCGTCAAAACCTTATTAATCAGCAATTAAAATTTTCTATCCAAGGTACGGATTTTGCCTTAGATAGCGAAGTTAAAGAATTTGCGGGATTAATGCTACAAAGCCGTAATGTACGTTTAGCATCATTAGACATTCAGCCATTCCTTGAAAAAGAAACGGCATCTGATGAAGAAGTGAAAGCGTTCTATGAGCAAAATAACCAAATGTTCATCGCGCCAGAGCAATTTAAAATTAGCTATATCCAATTAAATGCTCAAAAAGATTTTAATAAGATCAACATTACTGATGAAGAAGCAAAGGCTTACTACGATAGTAATATTGATGAGTTCACGGCAGCAGGACAGAAACAGTACAGCATCTTAGTCTTAGCTGATGAAGCAGCAGCTAAAGCGGCAGAAGACGAGCTGAAAAAAGGTGCTGATTTTGTTTCGTTAGTGAAAGAAAAATCTATTGATAGTTTCTCTAAGAAACAAAATGGTTCTTTAGGTTGGATAACTATTGGACAAGAGTTACCAGAGCTTGCTAATGCAAGTTTGACAGAAAAAGGTCAAATCTCTGAACCTGTTAAAATCAGCAATGGCTACGCAATTTTCCGCCTTGATGATGTCAAACAATCTGTTGTAAAACCATTTGATGAAGTGAAAACAGATTTACTGGCAAAAATGCGTGAAAACAAAGCAATTGATGATTTCTTCGCATTACAACAAAAAGTGAGCCAAGCTGCATCTAATGACAACGACACATTAGCTCCTGCTGCAAATGCGGGCAACGTGACCGTGGTTAATACTGATTGGTTTGATGAAAATACGGTTCCTGCACCATTAAATAATGAAAAACTCACCCAGTTAATTTTTGGTGGTTCATTAGTGGATGAAAATGGCCCAACAGGCATGAATTCAGACATGGTGACGTTAGGTAATGACAGTGCATTTATCGTGCGTGTAGAAGGTTACAAGCCTTCAGCAACCCAACCATTAGACAAAGTACGTGATCAAGTTGTTATGCTGGTTAAACAGCAAAAAGCATCGCAAGCAATGAATGCAGAAGCCCAAAAACTTTTAGTTGCATTAAAAGAAGGTAAAGGCGAAGAAGCACTGAAAGCTGCTAACATTTCGTTTGGTAGTGAAGAAAGCATTGTTCACTCATCTGCAACAGATGTAGTACAAACCGCGATTTTCTCTATGCCAAAGCCAGCTGAAGGCAAAAAAGAGTATGGTATGACTAATGTACCAGGTACTAAAGTTGTCCTTATTCAATTAGATAGCGTAACAGACGGCAAACCAACATCTGAACAGTTAGAGTTTATGACTAATCTCTATCGTGCTCAGATGGGCGAAGAAGCGTTACAACTCATATTACGTGACCTAAAAGATAACGCTAAAATTGAAATTTTTGATAAAGATTATCAATAATCGAATTTGAGTTATTGCATTGAAAACCCAGCATAAAGCTGGGTTTTTTTATGGTTACTATTCTTGATCATTGAAGCAAATGCTTCGCTTTTCGAAAAATTCATATTTGAGAGCAAGCCCGACAATTTCTTGTAATGTTTCTTTTATTCATTTTTATTTTTCCTGCCTTCTCGTAGTTCTCTTTTTATACAATTGATGATTTATCAGTATATTGGCATTCTTTTTCTGCATTCAGAAATCTCTGTTTGCTATTGAATTTAAAATTATTGAATAAAAGGAAATTATGATTATGAAAATGGATAAAAAAATGTTGTCAGGTTTTATGGCTTCTATCTGTCTTGCCTTGGGATTAGGGCTTTCTCCTTTCTCTTATGCAGAAGAAACACCAGCTTCAACACCAACAGTTTCTATTGAAACTCACTCATCTGTTACTCGTGATGCTAAAGAAAACAAAGCCAGTGCAGAAGGTAAAGTTAATTTAAATACAGCAACAGTAGATGAACTAATGGGATTAAAAGGGATCGGAAAAGCGAAAGCGCAAGCCATTATTGATTACCGCGAACAGTTAGGGCGTTTTACCTCTATTGATGAACTTGAAAAAGTTTTTGGAATTGGTATGAAGTTAGTTGATCAAAATCGTGATTTTATCGTTATTAATTAAGGTATTCATTCTTATACGATGTTGAGTATAAGTGATAGCAGAAACGTGAATACTGATTGAAAATCTCCGTGTTTCTCTTTGATTTTTATTTTGATGAGAGAAACACGTTTTCTTAGCGTTTTCTTTGTTAAAAGAAAACAAGATAAACCTATATCAGAAATTACTAAATTTATTTTCTTGGCTATATTTATGGTATCGCAAAAAAACTTTATAAAAAGTTTATTAGAATAATCAAGAGGTAATAAATTGATATGAGTACGTTAATTAAAGTTTATGGCTTTCATTTAGATGTTTTTGAACATGTGAATAATGCGCGTTACCTTGAGTTTTTAGAACAAGCTCGATGGGATTGGATTGAGCAACATTTAGATTTTGATTGGTTTAAGCGCAATGGCTTGGCATTAGTGGTTGCTAATATCAATATCAATTATCGCTTACCTGCAAGTTTAGGTGATGAGCTACTTATTGATTGTGATGTTGCTGAAGTGGGAATTAAAAGTGGCGTACTTTCTCAAAAGATTGTGAGAAAAAAAGACGGTGCGCTTATCTCTGATGCATTAATTACTTTTGTTCTTGTTGATATCAATACCAAAAAAGCACTGACATTAACAGAACAGTTAAGAGAGAAGCTTGAATATGTACGCCAATCTTCCTAATACACAAAGAGAGTATTAGAGAGCTCTTATTAAATGCTTTCAGGCTAATCTAAGATAATTTAATGCAGTGATAATGTTTGATGAATTATCACTGCATAAGTGAATAGAATGGCAGGTAGCAATGATAATTAATAAGGTAATTCCAATGATTATTTAAGACCCACTTTCTGTTTCATTGTCTGCATAATTGGTGTTTTATCGGCTAAGTAGGTGTTTAATCCGCGTTGTCTTAAATGACAAGCTGCGCATTCACCACAGCCATCCCCCTGAATACCGTTATAGCAAGTTAAAGTTTCATGACGAACGAAATCTAACTTTTTATAGTAATCAGCGAGAGCCCACGTTTCGGCTTTATCTAGCCACATTAATGGCGTGATAAATTGAATATCACGAGCAATACCTAAGCTGACAGCATGATTCAGAGCTTTTACAAATTCATCACGACAATCAGGGTAACCAGAAAAATCTGTCTCACAAACACCAGTGATGACACTCTCTGCACCAATTTGATAAGCGTAAATTGCAGCCAAAGTGAGGAAAAGGATATTTCTACCTGGTACGAAGGTACTAGGAATATCACTTTCTTCACTTTCTTTGAAATCAGGAACAGGAATATTGTCTCGAGTTAAGCTACTGATGGCGAGTTCGTTGAGTAAACTTACATCTAAAACTTTATGAGCGGTTGCACCTAGTAATTGACTAACTTTTTGTGCTACCTCAATTTCTTCTTTATGGCGTTGCCCATAATTAAATGTAATGCAATGTACTTCATCGTACTCTTCCAACGCTTGAATAAGGCAGGTTGTCGAATCTTGTCCACCACTAAAGACAACGACCGTTTTTTTCATCAGAATACTCCTGAATATTGAATTTCTATAAGGATTAGTACGCATAAAAGTACATATATTATGGCAATTTATTACCGATTTATCATTAGATGATTACTCTTATAGTAAGGGGCAGGTTATCATTATTTTTTGTAGGGGCATATTTTGAAGGAGTATCTATGTTAGATAAGATTGACCGTAAACTATTAGCGCTGTTACAGGAAGATTCAAGCCTCTCACTGAATACTTTGGCTGAGGCTGTTAACCTAACCTCAACACCTTGCTGGAAACGATTGAAAAGACTAGAGGATGAAGGGTATATTCGTAAGCGCGTTGCGCTGCTTGATAGTGAAAAAATCGGGCTAGGTCTAACAGTTATTGTTATGATTAGAACACAGCAACATAATAGCGAATGGTACGAACAGTTTGTTTCATTTGTTAAGCAAATGCCAGAAGTACTGACATTCTATCGAATGGCGGGTGAGTGTGATTATCTAATGCATGTTGAAGTAGTAGACATGAAAAGTTACGACCTATTTTATAAGCGTATGGTTAATGGCGTACCGGGTCTTATTGATGTGACTTCTAACTTCGCAATGGAAAAAATTAAATACACAACGGCAATGCCGATACCTGAATAAGGTTCATCTTTACCAACTGGCACTTTTATTTTTTGTATAACCTTAGGATTTAAGGCGTGGCTCTATTTTCACAGCTCAGTTGGTATTTTCTCAGTGAATGGCGTCGTTATGTAGGTGCCATTTTCTTATTGATGGTTATCGCAGTATTACAGGTGATCCCTCCAAAGATTGTTGGGATCATTGTGGATGGTGTCGATAACCATAGTCTGACGTTTAGCCAAGTGATCAACTGGATTGGCGTGATGGTATTAATTGCCCTCGCGGTTTATCTTTTACGTTATTTTTGGCGTCTTTGGTTATTTGGTGCATCTTATCAATTAGCAATAAAACTGCGGATGCAAATTTATCAACAACTTAATCAACAATCTTCTTCATTTTATCATCGTTATCGCACAGGCGATTTAATTGCACGTACCACCAATGATGTTGATAAAGTGGTTTTTGCTGCGGGTGAAGGTGTACTGACCTTAGTGGACTCTATGGTTATGGGGCTTGCTGTTCTTGTCATGATGAGTATTCAGTTAAGTTGGGAACTGACGCTGATTTCATTATTACCTATGCCAATCATGGCAATTTTGATTAAGCGATATGGCGATAAATTACATAGTCGCTTTAAAACCGCACAGGCACTTTTCTCTTCACTTAATAATCAAGCACAAGAAAGCTTGAGTAGTATTCGTATGATCAAATCATTCGGACTAGAGCAACAGCATGCCTCCCGTTTTGATGATGTGGCAAAAGAAACTGGACGACAAAATATGCGCGTTGCAAGAATTGATGCGCTATTTGATCCTACTATTTTTATGGCTATTGGTTTTGCTAATTTACTCGCTGTTGCTGGTGGCAGCTATTTTGTTATTAATGGCAGAATGACATTGGGTGAATTAACCAGCTTTGTGATGTATTTGGGGCAAATGATCTGGCCAATGCTGGCTTTAGCATGGATGTTCAATATTGTTGAGCGTGGCAGTGCTGCTTATAGTCGAATTAATAGTTTATTGGATGAAAAACTCGATATGGTTGATGGTGAATTATCACCAAAGCAAGGTCGAGGAGTCTTATCTGTTAATATCAAACGTTTCCAATATCCCGAACAAACGACACAAACACTGAAAAACATTCATTTCACATTATCACCGGGTGAAATGCTAGGTATTTGTGGTGTGACAGGAAGTGGTAAAAGTACATTACTTAGTGCCATTCAACGACTTTACGATGTCACTGAAGGTGAAATTTGTTTTCAATCAGTTCCTATTTATCAATTGAAACTAGATGAATGGCGAGCACGATTGGCTGTTGTTAATCAAACCCCCTTCTTATTTTCAGACACCATCGCGGGAAATATTGCCTTAGGTCGTCCTGATGCGACAAAAGAAGAAATAGAGTCTGTTGCGAAATTGGCAAATATTCACGAGGATATTTTACGCTTACCTGAAGGGTATCAAACACAGGTAGGTGAAAAAGGTGTGATGTTATCTGGTGGACAAAAACAGCGTATTTCTATTGCCCGAGCACTATTATTGGATGCCGAAATTTTATTATTAGATGACGCATTATCTGCTGTTGATGGACAAACTGAATATCAAATTCTGCAAAATTTGTCACAATGGCGAAAAGATAGAACATTAATTATCAGCGCTCATCGCTTATCTGCATTAGTTGGTGCTACGAATATCTTAGTCTTAAAACAAGGTGAGATTATAGAGCAAGGTACACATCAGCAATTAATTTCAATACCAGGTTGGTATCAAGATATGTACCATTATCAGCAATTAGAGGCCGCGCTGGATGACGATGAATAAAAATAAATCCGTTAAAGCGCTATTGCCTACATTAAAGCGTCTTTTGACTTATGGTAAAACCTACCGAAAATCAATGGCATGGGGTGTCATTATGTTGTGGGTAGCCGCCGTTGCAGAAGTGGGGGGACCATTAATTGTTGGCTATTTTATTGATGCAAAAGTTGCCACGAATAATGTGGAATTAATGTCATCATTAGGTCTAGCATTGGCTTTTATTCTTTTGCAGGTGATCGCCGCTACACTTCACTATTATCAGGCCATTGTGTTTAATCATGCCGCTGTTGGGGTTGTACAACAATTACGTACTGATGTAATGAGTGCGGCTCTAAAACAGCCATTAAGTGCTTTTGATAATCAGCCTGTGGGGCAGTTAATTTCTCGTGTAACAAATGATACAGAGACGATTAAAGATTTGTTCGTGAACGTTTTGCCGACATTATTCCGAGCAATTGCTTTAGTGGTTGTAATGCTGATAGCTATGTTTTTATTAGAATGGCAAATGGCGCTTGTTGCAATGATGATATTTCCTGCGGTGATAGGTGTGATGATGCTTTATCAGCGACTAAGCACGCCAATAGTTCGCAATGTGCGCCACTTTTTAGCCAATATAAATGATGGTTTCCACGAAGTTATCAATGGCATGTCAGTTATTCAGCAATTTAGGCAGCAAGCTCGATTTGGTGAAAGAATGTCAGATGACAGTTGGCAACATTACCAAGCACGTATGAAAGCGTTAAAACTGGATGGTCTGTTATTACGTCCTTTATTAAGTATGCTCTCTGCGTTGGTTCTGTGTGGCTTATTAATGTTGTTTGGGTATCAGGGCAGTGCAGTTATTGGTGTTGGGGTTATTTATGCGTTTATTAGTTATTTAGGTCGATTAAATGAACCCTTGATCACATTGACATCTCAGCAATCGATTTTGCAACAGGCGGTAGTCTCTGGTGAGCGTGTTTTTGAACTGATGGATGCGCCTTTACAGCACTACGGTTCATCATCACATTCCATCACTCAAGGTAATATCGATGTTAACTCTCTTTGGTTTGCGTATCGTGATGAGCAATGGGTATTAAAAGATATCAATTTAACTATTCCTGCTCGTCATTTTGTCGCATTCGTTGGGCATACAGGGAGTGGCAAAAGCACTCTAGCAAGTTTATTAATGGGAAATTACCCTTGGCAAAAAGGAAATATCCATTTAGATGGGCAACCTTTAGAGGACTATTCTCATACTGCATTACGCAGTGGTATTGCAATGGTGCAGCAAGATCCCGTTTTATTATCAGGTTCACTGCATGACAACATTACGTTAGGGCGTGAATGTGATGAGTCACATTTATGGCAGGTATTAGAAACAGTTCAACTTGATCAATGGGCTAAAGCCTTACCTGAAGGACTACAAACAGAACTCGGTGAGCAAGGTAGCCGCTTATCCGCTGGACAAAAACAATTACTTGCATTGGCGCGTGTATTATTAATACCTCCTCGTATTCTTATTTTGGACGAGGCAACAGCAAATATTGATTCAGGAACAGAACAAGCCATACAGAAGGCGTTAAAAGTAGTTAGGGAAAAAACAACACTGATTGTTATTGCTCATCGACTTTCCACTATTATTGAAGCCAATGAGATTGTGGTGCTTCATCGTGGTGCAATTGTTGAACAGGGTGATCATGCTAAGTTACTTTCACAAAAAGGTCGATATTATAATATGTATCAATTACAGCAAGTCAGAGAGTCTTTACAAGAACAAGAACCTGTTGAAGTAGAATAATAACCTTAAATAAAAAATATAATTTTAGAGGGCACATCATCTTTATGTATGTGTCTTTTTTTATTTCCTCATTATCTCGCTTTTATCAAAATAGCAGCCGTATTTTTGCACCAACTCGGTGAGTTTTTTCATTTTAACTATTTCAATAATTAAATTTCTATTTAAATATCAATTGATTAAATAATGGCATGCCTTTTGCTTTTCTATATTTGCTTGGTTCTTTCAAATATCGACGAGGTTTATATGAAATATATCATCGCCATTATTAAGCCATTTAAATTAGAAGAGGTAAGAGAGTCGCTTTCTGAGTTAGGTATAAAGGGAATGACAATCAGTGAAGTCAAAGGTTATGGACGACAAAAAGGGCATGCAGAGCTTTATAGAGGCGCAGAATACGAAGTTAATTTTCTCCCCAAAGTAAAAATAGAACTCGCTATTTGCGATGAGCAACTTGAGTCAGTTATGCAAGTGATTATGCAAGCGACTGATACAGGGAAGGTAGGAGATGGAAAAATTTTTGTTTTGGAATTATTGCAGGCAGTCCGTATTCGTACTGGCGAGTCTGGTGATGAAGCACTTTAAAGGAGATATTCGATGAAACGCTTACTTTCTTTGTTATTAATGTTAGTGCTTACACACTTTTCTTCATCTGTATTTGCGACTGAAACAGTGATTGTTGATAAAGCTGATAACGGTTTTATGTTGATATGTACTGCTTTGGTCTTTTTTATGACTATACCTGGTATTGCTCTGTTCTATGGCGGCTTATTAAGAGGGAAAAACGTACTTTCTTTGATCACGCAAGTGATGATGATCTTCAGTGTTGTAGTTATTCTTTGGGTTATATTTGGCTACAGTCTGGCATTTACCGCAGGTAATAAAATTTGGGGTGGGTGGTCACTTACTTTTTTGAATAACGTATCACTAGATTCATTCTCTGGTTCAATTAATCAGTATGTACATATTGCTTTTCAAGGATCTTTTGCTGTTATCACTGTTGCATTGATTGTTGGTGCATTAGGCGAGCGAGTCCGTTTTTCCGCACTGCTTATTTTCACGGTTATTTGGTTTACGTTTTCTTATATCCCTATTGCGCATATGGTATGGGGAGAAGGTGGTTGGTTAATCGATGATGGTGCATTAGATTTTGCAGGGGGAACTGTCGTGCATATTAATGCGGCTATTGCGGCTCTTGTTGGTGCTTACTTACTTGGTAAGCGACGTGATAGTCAGCATACAGCGCTTAAACCTCATAATTTACCAATGGTCTTCACAGGCACCGCGGTACTCTATATTGGTTGGTTTGGTTTTAATGCAGGCTCTGCTGGTAGTGCAAATGCGATTGCGGCTTTAGCATTTCTAAATACAGTAATTGCAACCGCAGGCGCTGTACTTTCTTGGACGGCATCAGAATGGATCACCAGAGGAAAACCTTCCATGCTAGGGAGTTGTTCTGGTTGTATTGCTGGATTAGTGGCGATTACACCTGCTGCTGGCACGGTCGGAGTGATGGGGGCTTTATTTATCGGTGTAATGGGGGGCATTATCGGGCTTTGGGGCGTTGTTGTTTTAAAGCGCTGGCTAAAAGCGGATGATGTTTGTGATGTTTTCGGTATCCACGGTACTTGTGGTATTGCAGGTTGCTTATTAACCGGGGTGTTTACGGCTTCATTCTTAGGTGGAGTGGGATATAGCGATGGTATGACACTCAGTAAACAAGTTTTAATTCAATTAATGAGTGTTGTGATCACCGTGATTTGGTCTGGTGTTGTCGCTTATATAAGTTTTAAAATCGCTGATAAGCTGGTGGGTTTACGTGTTTCAGAAGAGGAAGAGCATGATGGATTAGATTTAACAACTCATGGTGAAAGAGCTTATCAACAATAATTGTCTATTCCCCCTCGTTTGAGGGGGGAATATGCCAAGATATTATTTTGAATGTTTAGTACGTTTTTGGCGAATAACCCCTTCTTGAACAGAAGAGGCTACTAGTTGACCATTTGTATTAAAGAATTTACCTCTCACAAATCCTCTACCGCCTGATGCTGAAGGGCTTTCAATTACATAAAGTAACCAATCATCTACACGGAATGGGCGATGAAACCACATAGAATGGTCAATCGTAGCGACCTGCAGACTTGTATCCATAAAACCTAAGCCATAAGGTTGGAGAGCGGTTGGTAAAAAATCAAAATCAGAAACATAACCAAGCAAGTATTGATGCAAGAAAGGATCTGATGGCATTTCACCACGACTACGATACCAAACATAGCGTTCAGCAGGCGCTTTAGAGTAGCCAAAAGGGCTAAAATATTGCACTGGACGCGCTTCAAAAGGTGTTTCTCGTAGTGCTAAAGATTTAATCGGCTCGGGTAATTTGGGTGCTAATTTCTTTAAAATCTCATGTTGTGAGATAAGTTCATTTGGAAAAGGAACATCAGGCATTATATCTTGATGTTCAAAACCTTCTTCAAATTCTTGAAAAGAAACGGTCATATAAAAAATAGGTTTGCCATGCTGAATAGCGCTGACTCTACGAGTACTAAATGAACCGCCATCACGGATAAATTCCACATCATAAACAATAGGCTTATGGCTATCACCAGGACGTAAAAAGTAGCTATGAAATGAGTTGATATAGCGGTTATCTGCAATAGTCTGTTTTGCAGCGTATAGTGCTTGTCCTACAACTTGCCCACCAAAAACTTGAGGTAATCCTAGATCTTCGCTTTGACCTCTAAATAGACCTTCTTCTATTTTTTCAAGTGCCATCAAATTGATGAGATCTTTCAATGCTTGACTCATAGTGTACCTGTATCATTAGATCTGGTTATTTTTTATAAAGTTGATTATATACAATCCTAAGAAGATAAAAAATAATCTCCCTTTTTATCTTAGATAGCAATTTAATGATAAATAAACAGAGTTGATGAGATTATGGTTTACCCACTTATTGAATACTCTCTGATGAATTTATGGGAGGCAAAAAGAGCGTTAAAGGCAATTGAATAATCAGCGAGTGTAGATTTGGGTAATTAATCATCACTTAGGCTCACTTTCCTTGCTATTTGGATCAGTTTAAAACATAATGCGTGACGTCTTAGCAATAAGACAATCTATGGGGTCTTGTTGGTTCTCCCGCAACGCTAACTTGTTAACTCGGTCAGGTCCGGAAGGAAGCAGCCATGGCAGGTGTCGTGTGTGCCGGGATGTCGCTGGCAAGGCCCCACCCAATTTTTAGCCTTTCATAATATCTAATCTTTCATAATTATTATCTTCTAAGATTGTTATTTCCCCTTATATTTTTACTCTCCATACGTGTTTTTTGAGCGCTGTTTTCTTTGGGTTTAAGAGTCAATATTATTGAATAGAAAATAGTATGCTTAATGTATCAATTTATTATTGGAAAATTTACGGTCGTATTTATAAATGAAAGGAATATTTGAGTAAAGCAGTGCAGTCATGCCGTAATAAGTCAACGGCATGATGGTGTGTAATCATTCTACTGATAAGAAAACGTGAATAAAACGATATCTAAATTAAGAACTAATAACCCTACTACTATAAAAAATAAAAATAGCAAAAATAAAACTAAGGCAATTAAATAGAATTAGATTATCTTACAAATTTCCAAACAGACGCTGGAATTTTATCATATAGCTTATTCATTGTGAGTTCTGCTAAACGGTGGTCTGCTGCTGAATAAAACAGCTCCAGTTCATCATCAGAGAGTTCATATTTGTTTTTTTCAATCACACGTTCTAATGTTTCGATTGAAGTACATTTTCTTAAACGCATTAGATAGTCTGTCTTAGTCATGTTGTCTTTTCTCTATTATTAAAATAAAACTATAGATAATTAAAATTACTTAATATAACTTTTTGGGTTTTTGGCAATGAGAGCTAAAAGTGACTGGTTTAACTCTTTCCAATTATTGATATCTGAGTAAGAAATTGATGTATTACCAAATAAACGATAAGTCTCTTCAAGGTACTCTTCTATAAGCGTATTAATTACATGTTTATCTGGGTGTTTAATCTTAAATTTCCAACTAAAGTCCATAATGTGTTCAATTAGAACATTAAGGTCAACGCTTTTTGTGCTACTCAGATCGTTGTGCCAAATTGTGCTTCCTTTATCTAATGAGCCTAAAGCTTGCTGTAATAGCTCTTCGCACAAAAACGACAATTCGGCTAAATCTACTTTTTCTGGTGAATATTCGTCCATAACATATCGTAATTGAATTAATAGAAAATATTCATTAATAATGATAAATACTTAAAGTTGAACTTATTAACGGGATACATCACATAATTCATTAATGGATTAATAAAAAACATAAACTTGAAAATGAGTGTTTATATTTACTCGTATGCTAAAAGAGTTTAATAATTATATTTATTATTTCTAACAAAGTAATAGCATATCGAAAGACAACACTAAACACTCAATTGCACACGAATGAGTTTAAAATTTATACAATAAGTATTTCTTTGCTTAATATAGCACTATTATTGCATAAGTCACTATCTGAACAACAGAATTTTGTCTATTTTCGTAAAAATCAAGAAACCCCGATTAAAGAGCATTTCTCTTAACTTGGTGATTTTATTTGTTTTTATTATATTTTAAATGTTTAAGCGTGTAAATGAGGCATAATTATCGTTGTTATTTATAAATAACAGAACTGCTTAATTTTGACAAAAAGTCATATATAAGAAAAAAAATAAAATGAATTTATTGATTAAAGAGATATTTTCTAAAAATAATATAATGAGATAAGTTTTCATTTAAAACAGTGTATCAATAGATATTGCATCAATAGATAAAGAAAAAGGTCGCTTTCGCGACCTTTTTGGCATTACTACTCAAATTCATTCAAATTAGTGTGAATGATTTGGATGCTCTAAATCTTCATTTTTCTTCGCAAATCGTCTACGGATCACGACGAAGAAAATAGGAACAAAGTAGATAGCAAGAGAGGTTGCGGCAATCATACCACCGAATACACCTGTACCTACTGAGTTCTGAGCACCAGAACCTGCACCGTTACTTAATACTAGAGGAATAACCCCTAACATAAAGGCAAGTGAAGTCATTAGAATTGGACGTAGACGCATTCTAACAGAGTCTAACGTTGCTTCTATGAGTCCTTTACCTTCTTTCTCCATCAAGTCTTTGGCGAATTCAACAATCAAGATTGCGTTTTTCGCCGATAACCCAATGGTTGTTAAGAGCCCAACCTTAAAGTAAACGTCGTTTTCAAGGCCTCTTATTGATGTTAATGCAAGAGCACCAATAACACCCAGTGGAACGACTAACATAACGGAGAATGGTACTGACCAGCTCTCATAAAGAGCAGCAAGACAAAGGAATACAACTATCAAGGAAATGGTATACAGCGCAGGCGCTTGGTTACCAGATAAACGTTCTTGATATGACATTCCTGTCCATTCATAACCGATACCGCTTGGTAGTTTACTTGCGAGATCTTCCATCATAAGCATTGCATCACCACTACTTTGGCCTGGTGTTGCACTACCTTGAATTTGAACTGCTGGTAAACCGTTATAACGCTCTAAACGAGGAGAGCCGTATAACCAAGGATCTTTACTTGTATCAATGAACGATGAGAATGGAACCATCTGACCGACATTGTTACGAACATAAAGATTACCGATATCTTGTGGCAACATACGGTATTGTGATTCAGCTTGAACGTAAACTTTCTTAACACGACCACGGTCGATAAAGTCGTTTACATAGCTACCACCAAACATCGTACCTAATGTTGAATAGATATCACTGATTGCAACACCTTGAGCTTGTGCTTTTTCTAGGTCGATATACAGACGATACTGTGAAGTATCTTCCTGACCATTAGGACGCACACCCGTTAACATTTGAGGCTGTTGCGCTGCCATTCCTAGTAATTGATTTCGAGCTTCCATGAGTTTTTCGTGACCGAGGTTAGCTTTATCCACTAACTCGAATTCGAAACCACCCGCAGAGCCTAACTCAACAATCGCTGGAATGTTAAATGAGTAAACAAAGGCTTCCTTAATTTGGGATAATGCCTTATTGGCACGTCCTACAATTGCGGGAACTTTGTCTTCATCTGCTTTTCGTTCATCCCAATCATTCAATACAACGAAGACCAGACCCATATTTTGGCCTTGACCACCGAAGCCGAAGCCACTTACGGTAAAGACCGATTTAACGAGTTCTTTCTCATCAGTATTGAAGTAGTCGTTTACTCTTTCTAGTACGTCTTGTGTTTGTTCTTGTGTTGAACCCGCAGGCAACTGAACCATTGTCAGTAATACACCTTGGTCTTCTTCAGGTAAGAACGATGCTGGTAAGCGAATAAACATTAACGCCATACCTGCGACTAATAAAACGTAAATTAGTAAGTAACGACCTGTACCACGAAGAGTACGGGATACACTGTCAGTATAGTGGTGGCTACTCTTTTCAAAGGTACGGTTAAACCAACCAAAGAAACCTGTTTGCACACCGTGACTGCCTTTCGGTACAGGTTTTAACATCGTTGCACAAAGTGCTGGTGTTAAAATCAACGCAACGAAAACAGACAGAACCATTGCTGATACGATGGTGATAGAGAACTGGCGATAGATTGCACCTGTTGAACCACCAAAGAATGCCATTGGAATAAATACCGCAGAAAGTACTAGGGCGATACCGACCAGCGCACTTTGGATTTGTCCCATGGATTTACGTGTTGCTTCTTTAGGCGATAAGCCTTCTTCTTGCATAACACGTTCGACGTTTTCTACCACAACGATAGCATCATCCACCAGAAGCCCGATGGCAAGTACCATCGCGAACATCGTTAAGGTATTTATCGAATAACCAAACGCCGAAAGTATGGCGAAGGTTCCTAACAATACAACGGGTACTGCAATTGTTGGGATTAACGTAGCACGGAAGTTCTGTAAGAACAGATACATTACTACGAATACCAGCATAATTGCTTCAATCAGCGTTTTTACCACTTCGAAAATAGAGATCTTAACGAATGGCGTTGTATCGTAAGGATAAACAACTTCTAATCCCGCAGGGAAGAATGGCTCCATTTCAGCCAATGCTGCACGTACCGCGGTTGCTGTATCTAATGCGTTAGCACCTGTTGCTAATTTAATACCAATACCAGAAGCGGGTAGGCCATTAAAGCGAGCAATAGTGCTGTAGCTTTCAGCACCCATTTCAACTATACCAAGATCTTTTAGCTTAACCTGTGAACCGTCGGTGTTAACCTTCATCAGGATATCGCCAAATTGCTCTGCGGTATTGAGTCGAGTTTGAGCAATAATAGATACGTTTAAACGCTGGCCAGGAACGGGAGGTGTACCCCCTAATTGACCTGCGGCCACTTGGTTATTCTGTGCTCTAATCGCACCGATAACATCAAGTGTGGTCATGTTGTATTTCACCAGTTTATCTGGGTCTAACCAAATACGCATCGCGTATTGAGTACCAAATAACTGGGTTTCACCCACGCCGGTTACACGGCTTAATGGGTCTTTAATCGTTGCACCCACATAGTCTGCGATATCATCTTGTGACATTGAGCCGTCATTTGAGATGAAACCCGCAACCATCAAGAATGAACTTGAGGATTTATCAACACTAATCCCTTGTTGTTGCACTTCCTGAGGTAATAACGGCATGGCAAGTTGCAGTTTATTCTGCACCTGTACTTGCGCGATATCAGGATCAGTACCTGCTTCAAAGGTCAGAGTGATATTCATCATACCAGCTGAGTCACTGGTCGCAGACATATACACCATGTTATCGATACCATTCATATTCTGTTCGATAACTTGGGTAACAGTATTCTGCACAGTGGTGGCGTCAGCACCAGGATAAACCGCAGAGATAGAAATCGCTGGCGGTGCAATCGTTGGATACTGGGCAACAGGCAGTTTGATGAGTGCCAGAAGACCTGCGAGCATGGTAATTATCGCAATTACCCACGCAAATATCGGTCTATCTATAAAAAACTTAGGCATGGATCACCGACTCCTTATTGAGGATTCTTAGCTGGCTCAGTTTGTTCAGGTGATGGCTTCGCATCTAAATTCTCTTCTTGAGCCGTTACTGTCATTTTTGGTTTTGCTTTTTGCAATCCAGAAACGATAACGCGCTCACCAGCCTGAACACCACTATTAACGAGCCATTTATTACCAACAGCTTGTGACACTTCAATGGGACGAACTTCAACAACATTGTCTTTATTTACAACCATTGTTGTCGCTTCACCACGCGCTGTACGAATAACGGCTTGTTGTGGGATCAAAACTGCATTTTGACGAATACCATTCTCTAACTTAGTACGAACAAACATACCTGGTAGTAATTCCCCATTCGGGTTAGGTACGATAGCGCGCATTGTAATTGAGCCTGTTGTTTCATCAACAGTCACATCAGAAAATTCTAAATGCCCTTTCTGTGCGTAAGCTTGCCCATTCGTCAGTGTTAAATGAACAACAGGTTTACCTTGTTCTTGACGAATAATGCCGCTTTCAATTTCATTTTTTAATTTCAGATAATCTTCGCTCGATTGTGTCACATCGACATAAATCGGATCGATTTGCTGAATTGTTGTCAGTGCAACTTGTTGACCTTGGGCGACTAAAGCGCCTTCAGTTACGGTTGATTTGCCTGAACGACCTGAAATTGGTGATGTTACTTTGGTGTATTCAAGATTGATTTTTGCGCTTGTCACTGCTGCTTCTGCTGCTTTAACTGCGGCAGCCGCTTGTGCATATTGTGATGTTGCGGCATCAAAATCTTGTTTACTGACGTAATTTGTACCTAGTAGCGGTTTATAACGCTCTACAGTGAGGCGAGCAATTTCAGCATTTGCTTTCGCTTTTGATAATTCAGCTTGCGCACTATTTAACGTTGCTTCAAAAAGAGCTGGGTCGATTTGATACAGTGATGTACCTGCTTCTACATAGCTACCTTCTGTATAGTTACGCTTTAAAATAATGCCGCTAACTTGAGGGCGAACCTCAGCAATACGGAAGGCTGATGTACGACCTGGTAAATCAGTAGTGATTGTCAGAGCTTGCGCTCCTAACGTCACAACACCTACAGCGGGTGCAGGAGGTGGACCTCCAGCAGACTGTTTAGCTTTGTCGTCACATCCAGCAAGAACCAAGCTGCCTGATAGCACTAACAGAGCCAGAGGCAAAACCCCTCTGTTTTTTCGCATAAGAAAACCTCTATTCAAACGTTGTTTCCCGGGATAAAAATAATTAAGTTGATGATTGATTGCGATGTATAGTACAAACATACATGAATGTATGTAAATTAACTTCAGTCAAAATCGAGGATTAATGGCACGAAAAACTAAACGGCAGGCACAAGAAACAAAACAGCAGATTATTGATGCTGCACTTAGGCTGTTTACTGTGCAAGGCGTTTCTGCCACATCACTTTCAGATATTGCAGCCGCGGCAGGTGTTACCCGTGGCGCAATATATTGGCACTTTAAAAATAAAGTGGATTTATTTACTGAAGCGTGCGAACTCACCGACTTAAAAATAGAATCTTTAGAAATAGAGTATCAATCAAAATACCCAGATGATCCACTATTTGTATTAAGAGAATTGCTTATTTACATATTGACATCAATTGTCGAAGATCCCAAACATAATGCACTTTTAGAAATATATTTCCATAAATGCGAATTTGTCGGTGAAATGACACCAATTGTTGAAATTCGCAGAGAATTGTGTGCAGCGGATCACTCTAGAATAGAACAGTCTTTATCTCGTTGTATTGAAAAAAAACAGCTTCCTACGGACCTTAATTTAAGAAGAGCCGCCATTATGTTAAGAGCCATGATGACAGATCTTGCCGAAAATTGGTTATTTTCACCAGAAAGTTTTTCTATCAAAGATGAAAGTCAATATTTGGTTGATAGCTTTATTGATATGATAAAGCACAGTGCAAATATGAGAATATCTGCGACCTCTTAATTTATTTTTAAACAAAAGGAAGACATTCATGAGTAAGGTGTTAGTTATTGCTAATGGTGCAGCTTATGGCAATGAATCATTATTTAACGCACTGCGTTTATCGATTACATTAAAAGAACAGCATCCAGAAACTCAATTAAATATTTTTTTAATGTCTGATGCTGTGACTGGGGCTTTAGCTCGTCAACAACCTAAAGAAGGCTACAACTTACAGCAAATGCTGGAAATTTTAACAGCGCAAAATGTGCCTGTTAAGTTATGTAAAACCTGTACAGACACCCGTGGTATCAGTGATTTACCACTTGTTGATGGTGCAGAATTAGGAACTTTAGTTGATTTAGCGCAGTGGACACTAGATGCCGATAAAATCCTGACTTTCTGATCACTATTTCGTTTTCTCAGGCGAGAAACATCCCAAGCAACTTGTTCTGTTTACACTGCCAATTTAAAGCAATTGGATTATACTAAGAGACAGTTTTTCAATATTAGTTGAACAAGTTGCTTAACCATGTGTACAAAAACTCTTTTTTCTCAATTTAATAGTCAAATAAAGACGGTTATTACAGCTTCGATTATTGTCTTTATTCTTTGGAGCCTTTCCATTACCGCTGTTTTAGCCGCGGTATCGAGTAATTTACCGACTCAAGAAAGCATTCAAAACCAGCTTAATTTATTAAATAAGCGCAGTGAGTTAAGTGCAGAAGATAAATTAACTATTGCTGATCTCGAGCAATCGCTTTTATTACTTGATGATATTCAACAATTAGAAAAAAAATCGACAAGCTACAATAAAACAGTCGATCAATTACCAGAAAAATTGCGTAGTACTCAATATCAACTCGATCAATTAAAACAAAAAGTCGCTAATAAAGAAGCTGACGATTATAAAAAATCATTAGAGGCTTTACCGCTTGCAACATTAGAATCTCAACTTGAAACGGTATTACAGTCATTACAAAAATCTCAAGATGATTTAGCCAACTACAGTAATGAGCTTATTGTATTACAAACACAACCTGAAAGGGCGCAATCTGTTTTATTTAGCAATTCAGAAAGACTGCAACAAATAAGAACCTTGTTGAATAAAAGCAGTGCTGATAAAGCACAAATGCGTACTTCGGCAGTGCAACTGTTGCAATTAGAACAATATTATCTTCAACAACAAAATAATTTTCAAAAGCGAACTCTCCAATCAAATGTGCAACTGCAAAGCTTATTGCAACTACAGCGAGATTATAGTTCTGCTTATATCGACCTTTCACAAGAGCATGCTCAATTACTTCAGGATGCTATCAATGATAAACGCTTAGATAGCTCAGAGGAAACTGCCAAAGAAGCTCAAAGTACAGGGCTTGAGAATCAGATCATTAATAATGATCCATTTTATTTGGCACAAACAGAAATCAATAAACAGCTTAGCGATAAGTTGATTGTTACCACGCAAAATAATAATGATTTAAATCGCCATAGCTTACTAGTCAAGAATCGCTTAGATAGAGCTATTCAATCTGAACGTAATTTAAAAGAACAAATTGATGTGCTTAAAGGCAGTTTATTACTGTCACGTATTCTGTTTGAAGAGCAAGTTGATTTACCCGATGGTATATTTATTAATAATCTGCCTGATAAAATTGCCGATCTGCGATTAGAACAATTTGAAATAAACAAGCAACGTGATCAAATCATTCAACCTAATATTTATATTGATCAGTTGATGAAAGAGTATCAATCAACACATCCTGAAACCGCTGATGCTAATGCGCAAAAAGAGTTACGCAATGCTTTGGAACTATTAGTTGATGCTCGTAGAGAACTGCTCGATAAACTGAATAACCAATTAGGTAATCAAATTTCGGGTTCGATTAATCTCCAAATGGATCAGCAACAATTACGCAGTGTGGTAAGTTCACTCGAAAACACATTGGCTCAGCAAATTTTCTGGGTAAGCAGTAATAAGCCGATTAACCTTAATTGGTTTGCAGTATTTCCGACTCAAGCGGTTGCCGAATTTCAAGGTTTTAAACTTAACTGGTCAAATGAAAATCTGTTGATCGGGGCTAAGAAATCACTTCCTGTACTTATTGCACTTATTTCGTTCAGTTTGTTGATTATTTGGCAACGTAAAAAGCTAGATATGCAATTTGAAAAACTGAATGCGGATATTAATAAGCTTAATAAAGACTCACAACTGCATACGCCATTAGCATTAGGGATTGTATTTATAAAAACATTACCCCTTTCTTGTATTGTATTAGCAATAGGGTATTGGCTAATTAATAGCTTTAATGTTCAGCAAGAATTTATTTGGTCTTTTGCATGGCAATTTGCGGTATTTTGGCTGATGTTTGAATGGTCTTATCGCTTAATGTCTGACAATGGTGTTGCAGTAAAACATTTTAAAATTCCTCTCGAACGCGTTCAGCAAAATCGTAAACGTTTATTACGATTATCACTGCCAATGTTGCCAATTATTCTGCTTTCAGCTTATGGCATTAATAATCCATTGCTGTTGGTGGGGGATGTTATTGGGCAATTGGTTGCGATTATTTCATTATTTGGTATTAGTTTATGTGCGTTGCCATTTTGCCGTGAAATGTGGCAAGAAAAGGGCAATCATGTTGTTAGAACGGTCGTCATTACCTTATTAACGTTTTCACCCCTTATTTTAATGGGATTGGTTATTTTTGGTTATTACTACACCGCATTGCGTTTAGCAAATCGTTGGATTGATAGCTTATATCTACTCATGCTGTGGTTTATTGCTTATCACGCCAGTTTGCGCGGCTTAACTGTTGCGGCTCGACGCCTTGCCTATCGTCGTGCACTTGAGCGTCGACAAGCAATGCTTAAAGAGAAAAAAGAAGGCGAAGATAACACTCTTGAACCTATTCAAGAACCACCAATGGATATGGATCAAATCAATCAACAATCATTAAGACTGACAACGATGATCTTATTTATCATCTTTGCGTCTAGTTTCTATGGTATTTGGTCTGATTTTATTACGGTCTTTACCTATTTAGATGGAATAACGCTCTGGAGTTACACTTTGCCGACAGAGCTTGGTAATGTCGTTAAAGCGGTTACTGTTGCCGACCTATTATTGTCTGTTTCTATTATGGCAATTTCTTGGTTTATGACCCGAAATTTACCGGGTTTATTAGAGGTATTAATTTTATCTCGTATAAAACTGCAACAAGGCGCTTCTTACGCGATCACAACCATTTTGACCTACATTATTATTGCTATCGGAACCATCGTATCACTGGGAATATTAGGTGTAGCATGGGAAAAACTGCAATGGTTAGCCGCAGCTTTAACGGTTGGTTTAGGGTTCGGTTTACAAGAAATATTTGCAAACTTTGTGTCTGGCTTAATTATTTTGTTCGAAAGACCCGTCAGAATTGGTGATACGGTTACTATTGGTACTTATTCTGGTACGGTTAGCCGAATTCGTATTAGAGCAACGACAGTGACTGACTTTGATCGCAAAGAAGTGATTATTCCAAATAAAGCGTTTGTAACTGAACGGCTTATTAACTGGACATTATCTGATACGGTGACACGTATTATTATTCAAGTGGGTGTTGCTTATGGATCTGACCTCGATAAGGTCAAAGAGATCTTAATGAAGGCCGCTAAAGAGAATGCCAGAGTGATGACTGAACCAGAACCTGTGGTGCTATTTACTGAATTTGGGGCAAGCACCCTGAATCATGATTTGCGTTTTTATGTCAGAACATTAGGTGACAGAAATATTGCAATAGATGAAGTTAACCGCGCTATTGATAAGCTGTGTAATGAAAATAATATCAATATTGCGTTTAACCAACTTGATGTCTATTTGCATAATAAACAAGGTGATGAAGTACAAGAGATAAAACGTCCTCTTGATGGCTCAACACCTGAAGCCAATACGCCTTTTGCTTAATTAAAGGGATGAATGAGTAGATTGTGCCACTAATTTTTTTTCATAATCTTGGCGCACAATCTCGAGGGCTTCTAGTGCTGTTTTAGGATCAATATGGTGGCTTTCAAGTAAATAGATAAGATCGACTGCCAATTGAACAGACTCTGGTGCGTCTTTTAAACTCATTATCACTCCCTTTAAAATTTATCTTCTTGTTTCTCAATGCTCTTTTCGATAGAGAACAGGGCATTTTTGCAGCGCGCAAGGCGATTTTCAAGAGCGGCAATCTCCTTTTGTAACTCTTGTTGCTTCATAAAGCTCTGTGCCTGCGTTAATGAAAGCTCTCTATCTTGGATCATGGCTTGTAATCGGCGCTCATAATCCTGATGTTGGGCAAGCTTTTGGTATAAATCGACACTTTTTTTTCGTTGAGTAAGCTGGTTCTCTTGCTTTCTTAGTGTTTGTGTCGATAATTCACGAGTTAATGCTTCAATTTGTTGTAGGATTTGTGTGGCCAGAAATTTAACTTGCTGGCTTCGTTGTGCCTCAACACAAGCGATTAACTGGGTAAAATTATCGCGGATCTGTTGCATGTAGCCACCAAGGGAATCACTTCGGCGGTGGAATAGTGTCGTGTCGAAGCAAGGTGCTGCAATTTTTTTGTTTGCAATAGGCGCCACTGTTTCGGCTAGATTGTCTATCTGTTTTTTAAATAAGCTTAAAGGATCAGGTTTATTCATCTGGTTCTTGCCCCTGTTTTGATAAAAACATGAATTGACTTAAAGCAACAAAAAAGAGTTGTTAATTGGCTTTCTGTTGCATTTTAACGGCATATTGCATAGATTCTATCGTTTCGTTTTTTATTATGGCACTGATTATGACTGCTAACGCGCAACAACTGCAATTTATTAAAGACAGTATTGAAACCATTCCTGATTATCCAAAAGAAGGGATATTATTCCGTGATATCACTACATTATTGGATAATCCTGCTGCATATCAGGCAACCATTGATTTATTGGTAGAACACTATCAAGGTCAGGGTATCACTAAAGTTGTGGGTACCGAAGCGCGTGGCTTCCTATTTGGTGCTCCAGTCGCTTTACGCCTAGGTGTTGGTTTTGTTCCTGTTCGTAAAAAAGGTAAATTGCCTCGCGAAACGCTCAGTGAAACTTATGATCTGGAATACGGCACAGATACTTTAGAGATCCACAAAGATAGCATTACGGATCAAGACAAAGTATTAATGGTTGATGATTTACTAGCAACAGGTGGCACCATTGAAGCAACTGCTCGTCTGATCCGCCGTTTAGGTGGTACTGTGACAGAAGCTGCATTCATTATCTGCTTACCTGATTTAGGCGGTATCGAACGCTTAGAAAAACAAGGTGTTCATAGCTTTACACTGGTTGATTTTCCAGGACATTAATATCTTCACTGTTTAGAGAAGAACTAATTAAGTTCTTATCGTAAACACAAGTAAGAGTGCGGGTGTTTATATATCATTTATAATTTTTCTATTTTTATAAATGTATATTGCCCGCACAATTGTTACCTCTTATCTTTACCTTAAATTTCTGCTGGTTCTTTCTCCAATATCTCATTTGTTTCTTACAGATCTCGCTCAATAGGTCGTCCCTGTGTTAGCATAGAGATAAATCTTGTTCAAATTTAGCGGAATCAATGAGCTATCAGGTACTTGCCCGTAAGTGGCGCCCACAAACTTTTAACGATGTTGTTGGTCAACGTCATGTGTTGACTGCTTTAGCTAATGGTCTTGATCATCAGCGACTTCATCACGCCTATCTTTTTTCTGGCACACGAGGTGTCGGAAAAACCACTATTGCCCGATTATTTGCCAAAGGGCTCAATTGTGAAACAGGTATTACGAGTGAACCTTGTGGTCAATGTGCAAATTGCCTTGAAATAGAACAAGGGCGTTTTGTCGATTTAATTGAAATCGATGCTGCATCTCGTACTAAGGTAGAAGATACCCGTGAACTGCTGGACAATGTGCAGTACGCGCCAGCGCGAGGACGCTTTAAAGTCTACTTGATTGATGAAGTTCACATGCTTTCTCGTCACAGTTTTAATGCGCTACTAAAAACATTAGAAGAACCGCCAGAGCACGTTAAATTCTTATTAGCGACGACTGATCCACAAAAATTACCTGTCACGATTTTATCACGTTGCTTGCAATTTCATCTGCGAGCATTAGATATTGACCAAATTGCGACACAACTCGAAAAAGTGCTATCAGCAGAGCATATTGAAAATGATGTAAGAGCGCGTCAACTTATTGCACGCGCTGCCGATGGCAGTATGCGAGATGCATTAAGCTTAACAGATCAAGCTATCGCAAGTGGCGAAGGTGTTGTCAGTGCAGAAGTGGTTAGCCAAATGCTTGGCACGATTGATGACGCTCAACCATTAGCATTGATTGAAGCGCTAGTAAAAGCGGATGGTCAACAGGTCATGTCGCTGGTTAATGAAGTCGCTTCAAGAGGTACTGACTGGGAAAATTTCTTGGTTGAAACACTCTCATTACTGCATCAAATTGCGATGTTGCAGTTATTGCCTAGTGAAGAAAATCCTCAAGAGCAATTTACTCAAGAACGCCTACGTTTATTGGCAAAATCTGTTTCTCCACAAGATTTACAACTCTATTATCAAACCTTATTAGTAGGGCGAAAAGAACTGGCTTATGCGCCAGATAGACGCATGGGGGTTGAAATGACTCTGTTACGTGCGCTTGCTTTTCATCCTAAAACAGTGATTGATGAAATACCTTCTGCGCCATTAGCACAAACTTTACCTTCAGCATCATTGCCTACAAATAGAATGTCTGAACATTATGCTCCGCAAACTGTGCAGACTCATTCGCCTCAAGTGGATCACCCATCTTCTTCACCAATAGAAAATAGTGCTTCATTAGGCAATAGCCCCGCAGCACAACTTCTAAGGGCAAGGCAGGCAATAAAGGGGACGGAACAACAAACCCCGCCAAAAAAGTCTGAACCGGCGACGCCTAATCGGGCCAAGCCGGCTGCTAGTGCATTAGAGCGGCTAGCAGCCGTGAGTGAAAAACGCCAGCAAGCAGCGAAGCGTCAGACTAATGCGCCTGAAAAAAAGAAAAAAGAAGAGTATCAGTGGCGTCCGCAAAACCCTGAGTTAATGTCAACGCAAGAGGTTGTTTCTTCACCAAAAGAGATCAAAGAAGTTCTCGAATATGAAAAAACACCTGAATTAGCAGCAAAAATTGCTAAAGAGTCGCAAGAAAGAGATGCTTGGGCGGCTGAAATTGACAAAATGCCACTCCCTAAATTGGTGCAACAACTGGCATTAAATGCGTATAAAGAGACAGTAAACGAAGAAAACGTTATTTTGCATTTACGAACTAAACAGAAACATTTAAATTCTGCAAATGCGTTACGCACGCTTACTAATGCGTTAAGTGAATTGCATGGAAAAGCAATTTCACTCACAATTATAGAAGATGATGATCCAACGGTAAAAACACCGTTGGAGTGGCGACAAGCCATTTATGATGAAAAATTGGCGTTATCGCGTCAATCGATTATTACGGATAAAACGATTCAAACATTACAGCAATATTTTGATGCTGAATTGGATGAAGAGAGTATCCGACCTGTTTAATCGCAACATGTTGTATGACTTCATACTGTGTGGCTTTTACAAAGAGAGACAATTATGTTCGGAAAAGGTGGTTTGGGTAATCTGATGAAGCAAGCCCAACAAATGCAAGAAAAAATGCAACAAATGCAAGAAGAGATCGCAAACTTAGAAGTGACAGGTGAATCTGGCGCTGGCTTAGTTAAGATCACTATCAATGGTGCTCATAATTGCCGTCGTGTTGAAATCGATCCTAGCCTGCTAGAAGATGACAAAGAGATGCTGGAAGATCTGATTGCTGCTGCCTTTAATGATGCTGCGCGTCGTATTGATGAAACACAAAAAGAAAGAATGGCCTCTGTTTCTAACGGTATGCAATTGCCACCAGGCTTTAAGATGCCATTCTAATGCAAACCAGCCCACTTCTTGAATCATTAATGGAAGCGTTGCGTTGTTTACCCGGTGTCGGGCCTAAGTCAGCGCAACGAATGGCTTTCCAACTACTTCAACGCGATAGAAGCGGTGGTATGCGACTTGCACAAGCACTTACGCGTGCAATGTCTGAAATCGGTCATTGCTGTGATTGCCGAACTTTTACTGAAGAAGAGCGTTGCACCATCTGTGCGAATGTTCGTCGTCAGCAAAATGGGCAAATTTGTGTTGTCGAAAGTCCTGCGGATATTCATGCTATCGAGCAGACAGGGCAGTTTGCAGGGCGATACTTTGTCTTAATGGGGCATTTATCCCCTTTAGATGGTATCGGTCCTATGGACATTGGTTTAGATAGACTTGAAGAGCGCTTAAGCCAAGAGACGATTTCTGAAGTGATCTTGGCAACCAATCCGACTGTTGAAGGTGAAGCTACAGCCAATTATATTGCTGAAATCTGTGCTCAGTATGATATTACGGCAAGCCGGATAGCTCACGGCGTTCCAGTGGGCGGCGAACTTGAAATGGTTGACGGTACAACGCTTTCACACTCTATTGCTGGACGCCAAAAGATCCACTATTAACATCATAAATATTTTATTTAAAAAGCACCTTTTACTTAATGTAATGAGGTGCTTTTTTTCATCTAAAATCGCGTAAATGTTCTTAAATTTAATTTAAAACACTCTATTTAAAACCTCAAAACCTGTTTTTTTTCAGAAATATCTTTATCTTCCTTTTATCGCTTTTTTCTTTCTGATGAATTTTGCGTCTTTATGTTACATTAATCATTATCATGAAAAATAATAACTGAATGATGGAGCATCCCATGATCCCTGACGTAGCCTTGGTTGATAACAGTGAACAACGTACCCCTCTGATCTTAGTGCTAGATAGCTCTGGCAGTATGTATGGTCAACCTATTCAACAATTAAATGAAGGGCTTAAATTACTCGAACAAGAACTCAAAAATGATGTGATTGCGGCTAAACGTGTACGTATTTTAGTGATTGAATACGGCGGATATGACCAATGTACGGTTCATGGTGATTGGAAAGATGCTATGGATTTCACAGCCCCTGTTTTAGAAGCTAATGGCACAACCCCAATGGGACAAGCCATTACTTTAGCGCTTGAAGAAATTGAAGCAGAAAAACAGCGCTTTAAACAAGCGGGTGTTGCTTATACACGTCCTTGGCTATTTTTAATGTCTGATGGTGTTCCGACAGACCAATGGGAACAGGCTGCACAGCTTTGTCGCCAAGCAGAAGAAAGCCAAAAAACAGCGGTGTTTCCGATTATGGTTGATGGCGCATCAGCAGAAGTCATGGGGAGTTTTAGTCGTAATGGCGTTAACGGCGTGAAAATGCTTAAAGGGTTGCAATTTAAAGAACTGTTCTTGTGGCTAAGCGCCAGTATGCAGGTTGTTTCACAATCTACACCAGGCGGTACGGCACAATTACCTTCAACTGATTCTTGGGCGAGTGTACCTGTTTGATGAATGATTGGTTAGCTTATGGGGCATCTGTGACAGGCATTGCCCATCAAGAACGTCAAATTCCCTGTCAGGATGCTTATTTTATTCGTCGTAAAGGTGAATATCTTATCGCTGCTGTTTGTGATGGTGCTGGTTCTTCTCGTTATAGTGAACAAGGTGCTCAGCTTGTTGCTCGGTTATTTACGCTACGTATTACAGAGTGGCCAAACATTGATTTGTTAACCGAAAAACAGATAACACAAGGAGCTAAACAACTTATTGAAGATATTCACCTCCAACTTGCTGAATATGCAGAAATAAAGCAGTGTGCGCTTAATGAATATGCATCAACACTGGTTGCATGTTGGGTCGGTGATGATAGTGGCTATTTATTCCATTTGGGTGACGGTATTGCTGTGGTGGAATACTGTGATGGTACAAGTTATGTATCACAACCTGAAAATGGAGAATATGCGAATCAAACTTGGTTTGTAACGTCAGAAAATTGGGAAGCGCATTTACGCGTTATTCCCCTAAATAAACCAGTAAAACAAGTTATTTTGATGTCTGATGGTGTACAGCCTTTTGCCATGAATAAAGCGGGTGATGCCCTTTATGAACCGTTTATCACCCCTGTGATCCGTTATTTAAAAACTGTATCAGAAGATAGTGGAAGTGAGGCATTAGCAGGGACTTTAGCTGATCCTCGAACACACTCAATCACAGGCGATGATAAAACCTTAGTTATTTGCATCAGGGATGAAGAGTTGTGGTAAAAGCGAGAAAGAAAGGGATAGTTCAACCAGTATCTAGGCAATTACAAGATGAAAACGGTAAGATTTATCAAATAGGTGATTTGATAAAAAGTGGTGGTGCGGGTAGCGTTAGCCATATTAATAATGCACCTTTCCAAGTCTCAAAAGTTTATCATGACAAAATTGATAAAGCCTATTATCTGAAAAAGATCACGGCAATGCAGAAGTTAGAACCTGCATTAAAGCCCGTTTCTGTTAACGATACGCCCATTATCCAACTCGCATGGCCTCAAGCACGTTTATACAATAGCCAAAAGCAATTTGTTGGCTTTGTGATGCCTGAACTTGATGTGAAAAATACGATTGAGTTGGAATACATTCTTCAAGAACGCCAAGCCAAAGCGCATGGCTTACCCACGGGAATGGGGGCGAAAGTGAGTCTCGCATATAACCTTTGCTCATTGATTGATGCTTTACATCAGCAAGGGCACCGTATTATTGATATGAAACCGCTGAATTTGCGGTTTTATAAATCAAGTCTGTATATGTCTCTTCTCGATTGTGATGGATTTAGTATCCAAGGTGAGAATACGCGTTTTCCTGCTGGGCAATTTACTGTTGAATATCTTGCCCCTGAATTTCAAGCAAAACAAACCGTTCCAGAATCTCAAGAAGAGTGGCAAGACCGATTTGCCTTAGCCGTTATTATTTTTCAGTTGCTTAATTTTGGTATCCACCCTTTTAGTGGCCGACCTAAAAATGACACTGTACCTACGGATATACCAAGACGTATTGCGGGGCATTTTTATGGTTATGGCATAAAGGCGCATAATTTGATCACCCCAAATGTCGCCAGTGGACATAAACAATTACCTGATAAGCTAAGAACGCTCTTTGATAAAGCATTTTCAGGCACACCTTCGCAAAGACCAAGTGCAAAAACATGGACGACAGCACTTTATGAATATGCACAACCCGAAAAGCAACAGTTAGTCATTTGTCAAAAAGATAAAAACCACCAGCATTTTGCAGGTAAAGCTTGCGCAGCTTGTGCAAGAGAGGCGAAGTTACAGCAAGTTGCAATTACTCAGAAACAAAACCAAACGCAACGTGAGCCAGTTCGTCAAAAAAGAGTACAAAATGCGAATATCCGACAAGCGCCAACTCAAACTACGCCAGCGAAACCTATTCAACCGCCAGCGATATTTATTGCGGTTAAAAATGCAATAAACCAAGTACCCAAAGTCATATTACATACCGCTATTGCCATGATAGTCCCTGTATTTTTGGGGTTATTACTGATGAATTTTATTCCACAAGGAGCCAGCGGTGGTTTAGGTTCTAGTTGGATCGCAGATTTAATCAAAGCGGATTATATTGAGCAAATACTAATAACGATGTTGAGTGTGATGTTTTTAATGGTTTTAGCCATTATCTTGTTAGTTCTTTTTGTTTTCCCTTCAATGCATATTTTGAAAAGAAAGCCATAATTTAGGGAAAATAACATGAAAAAAAGAATAAAGCTGATCCTGATTATTATTGGCGTTATAACGTTACTGTTCCCTTTCTGGTTGCCAGCCTTCTTAGTTTCAACCTTTAGCTTGATTGATAGTTTTAATAGTAAAATTCTCCCCTCATCTGTTCGCTTTGATGAACGTAATTTCTTACTGGGATTATGGTTAGGCTCTCTTATTATGACGATTGTTATGTTATTGCAATCGTGGCGAGCTAAAAACATTTACTATTTATGTGGTGGTGGATTAGTCCTTTTAATGGCGCTGGGGGTGTCATTCTCGGTGATACCAAAGAGTGAATTAGAAGATCGTCGTCGCTTTGTTTTACAAAATATAGAACAATCTGAATGGCAAAATTATCATTATTTTGTTGTTAATAGTGAAAATGAGATCCGTAACATTATTCGGTCTAATCAACCGAAAGCGCTGGCATCTATTAGTGCTATTGAGAAAGCGCGAATTGCTTTACCAGGATTGGATTATTTTAGTGATGATGTGATTGTGGCGACAAAAGCGAAAGAAGCTTATTTAGTTCATACCAAGGGAACATCAGAACGTGCGGAAGCTGTAAAAACACTCAATTTTTATGGCGACTGGCTATTAAATCAACCTGAGATTATGGTCGCTCAGGCATTAGCTTCCCTTTCAAATAGTAATGATGCTCAATTAACGCAATCAGGTATTAATGTTATTGCTGTTGCGCCATTATCACCTGAGGCATGGCAAGTTTTATCACTTACTTATATCGCCCATCGTTCTTTGGATGCACAAATTGAAAAAGCGATGTTAGCTTTAATGGTGGCAGATACGCTCAAACAGGCTAAGCAAGGTCATAATGATATTTCAGCGCAACAATTGTTGAAAAAAGCAATTTCAGAGCTTACTGAAAATCAGCGTCAGGTTTATCAGATATTACAAGCGCGTGTTATTGAAGATCGTTTTTATCGACAAAACAGTACACCACCAGAAGAAGTCACTAAGCTTGCTAATCAGCGATTACCAGTGAGTAATGCAATCAATAATGATTTAACCACTTATCTTGAAATGCAATCAATGATGGGAAAAGAGTATCCCGGAGAAGTGATTGTTGAATCACCTAATGAAGTGAAAAACTTAACTGAGATCCGTTATCCAACAATCAGAAAATATATCCCTCGTGCAGATGTTATTTTATCCGTTGATGTCGATCCTCAAGGGCGTATTTCAGGGCTTTGGGTGCAAAACAGTAGTGGTGTTGATGCTTTCGATGATCAAGCAGTGAAAGCGGCTCGTCATTGGCGTTTTATGCCAAACAAAGACGGATATCGCCAACGTGTGACAGTTCGTTTTGAAAGTACCCGTCTTGGTTGGAAAGAGTATGCGGTTAAGCAACAATCAACATTGATAAAACTGGTTAAAGCTTATGCGAGACAAGATGCAAAAGGGATAACACTGACTGAAAATGCTTATACAGAACTGAAAAAGCAAGCGCCAGAATTAAATGATGGAAGAGAAGCAACTCGCTCCAGCTATGATCCTTATTCATCTTATTACCCTAGATTATCTCAACAACAGCAAGAAAAACGTGCTGCGTTACAAGCCATCTTAAAAGAGTTGCAGACATTGCCTAATGGTAAAAATAACCATGAAAGTTGGGATAACAGTATTCGCTTTTTAAATGAAAAACTCGCTCTTCATCAGGATAATGCCGATATCGTGAGAACAGTGGCACGTTTTGAATTGCAATATTACAACGTAGGAACCAACAATTTAACCAGTTCTCCTAAAATTTATCCTCAAGAGAAAAAATATTGGCAAACTTTATTACTCAATGCGCGTACTCATTTTGAACAGGCCATCGCATTAGAACCCGATCGTGAAGATGTCTGGTTAGGATGGGGTATAACATGGCTCGATGAAGATCCTGAAATTGCAGCAGGGGCATTTGCTAAAGCGTCACAGCAAAAATCAAAAGAAAGTGTTGGTTCGCTGATGCAAATGTTAGAAATGAGAATGGTGATACATACACTTGAGGGCGCTCGCTTAGAACGCTATCAAACCTTACGAGCGCGAATGGATATGCGTTATTTACCTGAAGGTATTGAAGTTAAACCTTCAGATGATTATCTCAGTGATGACTTAACTCAGATTCAATTAGCTCAACGTGTAATACCTGCATCAGATCCTAATAGTAAAGTGATACGTAAGTCGCTAAACAACAAGGTTGTTGAGCAATCAAATCGGACATTTAGTATTGATTTCTCATCAGCGAATATCAAAGGCAGTGATCAGGCATTACCGAAAGTGAATGCACCTGATACAGCACCTAAAACAGGGGATATGATCTTACAACTTGATGTTGACCCTCAAGGTGTTCCTACTGTGGTGCTATTGAAATCTGGCAGTGGTGATATGAGCATAGATAATGCCGTTATTGATGCTGCATATCAATGGCGTTTTAATGGTTCATCTGCTCGAAAAGGTAACGTGCTTTTGATATCCGTTCAATTTAGCCAATAATTACTACTTGATTAAATAATGTTATAAAAAACCTCCTTTTTTGTTAGTGAAAAGGAGGTTTTTTTCTATTTAATGATTTTCTAACTTATTGAAAGAAATAAAATTGTTATCTAGATCACAAAAAAATAGCCATTTCAAAAAGACAGAACCACTCAACTCAAAAAACAGACCGCTTAATTCGTTATACAACCGCTAAGCGATTTTGTCGCACTGTTTATATCTCATTCTTCTTATTATGTAGTAGCGGGCAGTTGTCTCTCATATTCGCTCAAATCATTCTCAGCTGTCCCGCATTACTCTTTGGCTGTTCGGTCTTGCCTGAAAAAAAGGTGTCTCATGAACAAAAATGCATTTTTAAAGCACGTACCTTGGGTGATCCTAGGGATTATCGGTGCTTTTTGTCTTTCAGTGGTTGCGCTTCGCCGTGGTGAACACGTCAGTGCACTATGGATAGTTGTTGCTTCTGTTGCCGTTTATTTAGTTGCTTATCGTTATTACAGTCTTTATATCGCTCAAAAAGTGATGAAGCTTGATCCAACTAGAGCAACACCTTCTGTTGTTAATAATGACGGTTTGAACTACGTTCCAACTAACCGTTATGTTTTATTTGGTCACCACTTTGCGGCTATCGCGGGTGCTGGTCCTTTAGTAGGGCCTGTTCTTGCTGCTCAAATGGGGTATTTACCGGGTACGCTTTGGTTATTAGCTGGGGTTGTGCTTGCTGGTGCAGTACAAGACTTTATGGTGTTGTTTATTTCAACACGCCGTAATGGTAACTCACTTGGTGAGATGATAAAGAAAGAGATGGGTCCTATTCCGGGTACTATCGCTTTATTCGGCTGTTTCCTTATCATGATCATCATTCTTGCAGTGCTTGCGCTTATCGTTGTTAAAGCATTAGCAGAAAGCCCATGGGGTGTGTTCACTGTTTGTTCAACAGTACCAATTGCCCTGTTTATGGGTATCTACATGCGCTATATCCGTCCGGGTCGTGTCGGTGAAGTCTCTGTTATCGGTATTGTATTACTGATTGCTGCGATTTGGTTTGGTGGCGTTATTGCTCATGATCCATACTGGGGACCTGCACTCACCTTTAAAGATACAACAATCACCTTTGGTCTTATTGGTTATGCTTTTGTTTCTGCATTACTGCCAGTTTGGTTGATCCTTGCTCCTCGTGATTACTTAGCGACGTTCCTGAAAATTGGGGTTATCGTTGGTTTAGCCGTTGGTATTGTTATCCTAAACCCTGAACTGAAAATGCCAGCGGTTACTCAATATGTCGATGGTACAGGACCATTATGGAAAGGGGCTTTATTCCCATTCTTATTTATCACTATCGCTTGTGGTGCCGTTTCTGGTTTCCACGCACTAATTGCTTCAGGTACAACACCTAAACTTATTGCCAATGAAATGGATGCGCGTTTTATCGGTTATGGTGCAATGTTAATGGAATCATTCGTTGCGATCATGGCATTAGTCGCTGCATCTATCATTGAACCCGGTCTGTATTTTGCAATGAATACACCACCAGCAGGTTTAGGTATTACTATGCCGAACCTTCATGAATTAGGTGGTGAAAATACAGCAGTTATTATGGAGCAGTTAAGAGAAGTTACTGTGCATACTGCTGCAACGGTGAGTTCATGGGGCTTTGTTATTTCGCCAGAAGAAATTCTACAAACGGCGAAAGATATTGGTGAGCCTTCTGTATTAAACCGTGCTGGTGGTGCGCCTACCTTAGCTGTTGGTATCGCGATGGTATTCCATAAAATCATTCCTGCTGCGGATATGGGCTTCTGGTATCACTTTGGGATCTTGTTCGAAGCGCTCTTTATTTTAACGGCGTTAGATGCGGGTACACGTTCTGGTCGCTTTATGTTCCAAGACTTGTTAGGTAACTTTATCCCTTACCTGAAGAAAACAAACTCGTTCATTCCGGGTGTGATTGGTACTGCGGGTTGCGTAGGATTATGGGGATATCTGTTATACCAAGGTGTTGTTGACCCATTAGGTGGTGTTAAGAGCTTGTGGCCACTGTTTGGTATTTCAAACCAAATGTTAGCGGCAGTTGCTCTGGTATTAGGTACTGTTATCTTAGTTAAGATGAAACGTACTAAATATATCTGGGTGACAGTTGTTCCAGCAGTATGGTTATTAATTTGTACAACATGGGCATTAGGTCTGAAACTTCTCAGCGATGATCCACAAATGGAAGGTTTCTTCTACTTAGCAAATGAATACAAAGCGAAGATCTTAGCAGGTGGTGCTGACTTAACTGCGGCTGAAATTACCAATATGAATCATATTGTAATTAACAACTATACCAATGCTGGCTTAAGTATTCTGTTCTTAGTGGTTGTTTACAGCATCATTTTCTACGGTTTCCGTACCGCAATGAAAGCGCGTAAAAACCCAGAAGATACATCACAAGAAACACCGTATGTTCCTATGCCAAAAGATGTAAAAGTGTCCTCAGGTCACTAATTTAGGTAGATAGGTTAAACCTCCGTGCTGGCTTGCCAGTACGGGGCTTAGGAGAAACTTATGTTTGGTAATTTAGGACAAGCTGGAAAATATCTAGGACAAGCAGCACGTATGCTAATAGGTATTCCTGATTACGATAATTATGTGCAACACATGAAAGATAACCATCCAGATAAGCCTGTTATGACCTATAACGAGTTTTTCCGTGAGCGTCAGGAAGCCCGTTATGGCGGTGGTGATGGTAAAGGCGGTTTTCGCTGTTGCTAATGATCCGTAAAGGAGATAAATGATGGAACCTATTGCAGTGACAATACTGACCGGTTTTTTAGGATCGGGAAAAACAACACTTTTACGTCATATGCTTAATGAAGAGCATGGCTATAAAATTGCCGTTATTGAAAATGAATTTGGTGAAGTCCCTATTGATGATGAAATCATTGGTGATAGAGCCACTCAAATTAAAACACTGACCAATGGTTGTATTTGTTGCAGTAAATCGAATGAATTAGAAGATACGCTATTAGACTTATGTGACAGCCTAGATCGTGGTGAAATCGAATTTGATAGATTAGTTATTGAATGCACAGGAATGGCTGATCCAGGTCCTATTAGCCAAACATTCTTTTCTCATGAGATCATCTGCCAGCGCTACTTATTAGATGGCATTATCACGCTTGTTGATAATGTTCACGCTCAGCAACAACTGGATCAATTTACGATTGCACAATCACAAATTGGTTATGCCGACCGCATTCTGTTAACGAAAACAGACGTCACTCCAGCCTCTCCTGAATTAATGGCACGACTAAGACGTATTAATGCTAGAGCGCCTGTGCATACCGTTATTCATGGACAAATTGATTTAGGATTACTGTTTAACGTAAAAGGTTTTATGTTGAACGATAACCTCGATGTAAAACAGCCTCTGTTTCGTTATCAGGCTGATAAGCAAGATGACATTAATTCGATTGTACTAAAGTTTGATTACCCTGTTGAGTTACAAGAAGTTTCAGACGTAATGGAAAAATTATTATTAAGCTTTGCTGATAATCTTTTGCGTTATAAAGGGATATTAAATATTAAAGACCAACCTAATCGCTTGTTATTCCAAGGTGTACAACGCCTTTATAGTGCTGATTGGGATAGACCGTGGAATGAAGATGAAACTCGTCAAAGTACATTGGTCTTTATTGGTATTCAATTACCAGAAGAAGAGATAAGAGCCAATTTTGATGCATTGATGCCTAGCACAGAAGAGAAGGCTTATTAACCTAATACCCTGTAGTGAGTGTTAAAAAGCAGTAAGAAGTAGAGCAGTAAAGTAACCGTAGTCGTTGAACCGTAGTATCCGTAAATAGCAGTAACGAATATTGATAAGCTCCTGACTTGAGGAGGATCCTGTTCCTAGGATCTTATGTTTCACCCCATAATAACCAATATTATGGGGTGCTTTTTTTAAACGCTCAAATTAGCCATTAGCAACGGCTTTATATTCCATGATCTCAATAATTTGAACATCGGTATGTTGCATTGCACGGCTTGCTAGTGCACATAGATTTTCAATTGTAGAATCAACATCATGAGCGACAATACCGTCATTACCTGTCACATAAGTGTTATCTAGAGCCATTAACACAGCTTTATAAGCTGCACTCGCGCCAGTTGAGACTTTCATCGCACAGCTATTTGAAGCACCATCACAAATCACACCGCTGATATCACCAATCATGCTACTAATTGCCATAGCCATAGATTCGTAACGTTCATCCATTAGCCATGCAATTGCACCAGCTGCGCCCATTGATGCGGTTGTTGCTGCACATAACGCAGATAGTGCAGGGAATTTATGGTGAATATAAATAGCCAGTAAATGGGAAAGCATTAATGCTCTTGCCATTTTCTCTTCGCCAACTTGTAAATATTCAGCAACCACGACAACAGGCATCGTTGCGGCAATACCTTGGTTGCCTGAGCCAGAATTACTCATTGCGGGTAAAACGGCACCCCCCATACGTGCATCAGACGCCGCAGAAGTACGGATCATGATTTCTGATAATAAATCTTTTGCTAATAAGCCACGCTGTTGTTGGCGCTGTAAAGTTTGCCCAATATGTAAACCATAAGTATTGTTCAAACCTTCTTTTGATAGCGCATCATTTAAGTGTGCTGATTCAAGGATAAAAGAAATTTCTTCTACTGGCGTTTGGGTAACAAACTGGTAAATTTCTTGAGTATTGGTTTGGGTTAACGTTTCTTTTATTTCGCAAGGTGATGCAGATTGTTCTGCGCCAGCACAAGTGTTATCAAGAACAACATGACCGTTATGAATAATTTTAACAATATTAGTGTGGTTACCTGCAATAATGACAGTTGCGCTGTTTTCACTATCTTCAACAGTCACTTCGCTATATAGAACTTCTTGGCACTCTTTTTTAATTGAAACATTCACGATGCCCGCGGCTAATAGTGCTTTGCTTTGTTCAACATGCTCTGGTGTTGCATTCTTTAATACTTCAAGACCTGCTTTACAATCACCACCAACGGCACCTAAGCTTGCGGCAATGGATAATCCCACCATGCCCGTACCTGGTACGGTTACGCCCATACCGTTTTTCATTAAATTAGGAGAGACTTCAGCACTAATGCGGGTAATCGCGTGTTGTAAGTAACTTGCTGCTGTTGCAGCCGCTAATGCAAGCGAAATAGGCTCTGTACAACCTAAAGCGGGTTTTACTTGTTGCTTAACTGCCGCTATCAATATTTTCCAACGAGAAGATAATTGTTCTTTCATTGCATGCATCCAATAAACAGTATGAAAATTCAATAGGTTATTCTATTTTTAATACAAACATCATACTGAATTTATGGGAGAAAGTTTTTTCTGAATTTACTAAGATTGCACAAATTTTGAGAAAATATCACCCTTATTAACTTTAAAACTGGTAATTTTTTCTATATCAAAGATAAAGCAACCGTTTTGGCTCTCTTGCAGTATTTATTGATAAAAAGAGAGGCATTTTGTGTTTTTTTCTTAAAAAGAAGTGATGAGAAATAAAAAAGAATGAGATGGTTTTAATATCTAATAATAAGATTAAATAAAAATGCAATAGAACGAATACACCATTCTATTGCTAGTATAATTATCATACTTAATGTGGGCTAACTCAGAATAGTTAAAATAAATGGCAATGAGTGAGTGCGTTTAATACCATGTCATCATTTTAACAAAATAAATAATAGGCGTTTTATTTTCTGCTGTATAAGAATAACATCTTATTGTTTTGTTAATATTTTCATTAATTTAGTGATTTTATCTTTGTTTTAAAATGATTGAGTAAATATATTTTAAATAAAATATAACTAATTTTTTATTTATGAAAATAACAATAAATTATCTTCACTTATTTTTAAGAAGTTTATTATTTGAAAATAACCTGAAGCAACAATTATTGCTTCAGGTATATTTATTAATAATAGAAGATAGCAATAATAGCACTATGGAATACAAAACCGACCATAAGCGGTACTGCTGTTCTCTTTACAACATCAAACGGCTGTAATTTTGCGCCACTCGATACGGCAATGATCACACCCGCCACTGGAGACATACCTCGTCCCATATGTGACGCTTGTTGCATTGGTAAAATCATCGCAATTGGGTTTACGCCCATGCTATGGGCAATTTGTGGAATAAGTTCAACGAAGGCAAGGAAAGGTGCATTACCTGACCCCATAATAATCGCGGCAGCTAATGTTACGACAGCGAAGACCAATGCCATTGCAAATGGTGGTAGGCCAACAGATTCCGCCATAACGATCAGACTGTCTATTGCACCACTGACTTTAATACCATGAGCAAAAACACCCGCTGCGACTAATAATCCCACAACATTACTAAATGCAGAACCCATACCCTTTAAGAAATGCTGGAAGCCCGCACACACTGATTTAAAATCACGTAAGCGTAATGTTTCAATCAGCATGCAAATTGCCATTGAAATCAATACAATAGTGACTACATCAAGGTGAATACCTTCAACAAATAGGCTTGATGAACTTACTGCCATAATGATAGGTAACATTGGCAGTAAGGCATAAAAGCCGGGTACATTTTTATCACTCTTTGCTTCTTCAGACATTTTGCCTAATTGAGGCACAAACCCAGCTTTGCGATCACAATGGCGTTGCCAGAAGATATGTGTAATACCAACGGCTAATACGGTAGCAATCGCCGCAGGTCCTTGGTAATAAAGCACATATTCAACAACGCCTAAATCAACCGCTTTTGCACCACGAATGGCATCAATTGCTGTTGGGGTATAAGCAACGCCCAATGATGTTGCAATTACGCCTGCCGCGGAAGCGGGGGATAAGCCAAGTCCTATCATAATCGGGAACATCGTACCCATTAATAGAACGGCCAATCCTGTTGCTGAAGGAATAGCAAGTTGCAAAATACTTGCGAGTAAAAAAGAGAAAAATAGCAACACATAAGGTGAGCGCATATTTTTCAATGGGCGAGTTGCAACACGGACAACGGCCTCATTGGCACCAATATGATCCATATAATGTGCAAATCCCATCAGCGCCATGATCATTAAACCAAGATCAGCCGCACGGCTACTAAAGAGATCACGCATTACTTCAAAAGGATCTAGCCAGCCAATACCTGTTGTTTTGACATTTTTAGGAAGAATATCTCCCCAACCAAACATCATCGTTAGCGCCATTAAGGCTAAACCCGCCACTAACAAAACAGGTTCTGCTTTATATCCTTTCAAGATCATTCTAGCGACAATAACAACGACAACTAAGACCGCAAGAATTTGGATCATGCTTTAGCTCCAGGTGCAAAACGTTCAGCGGTGATCTTAACGACAGATTTTAAGACATCACTTGCCGCATAAAGCGATTTAACTGGCAGATATTCATAAATAGAGTGGAAGTTATGAGCACCAGTAAAAATATTAGGACAAGGCAGGCCATTTTGAGAGAGTGCTGCACCATCATAACCACCGCGCATTGGGATTGGGCGAGGTGTAATACCATTCGCTTCATAAGCAGCCACTGCAATATCGATAGGATAGCGCTTATCGCCTTGCAGGCTATTAAACACGTTGGCATAACGATCTGCGAGTTTACAAGTGACAGAGCCTTCACCCCATAAACCTTCACAATAATCTGAGAGTTGTTTTAAAAATGCCATGCGGTGCGCATAACCTTTTTCGGTGAAATCACGCACATCCATTTTTAATACAGTACGCGCGCTATTACCTGCTAATTGTTTTACCCAATAATAACCTTCACGGCCTTCTGTATATTCAGGTGCTTCACCGCCCGGTAACATAGCAACAAATTTATGTGCCATTAACAGTGAGTTTTTTAATTTACCTTTGGCGGACATTGGGTGCGCTGATGCGCCTGTAAAGGTGATTTCAACATCGCCTGCATTCCAGTTTTCGTACACTAATTCACCAATACCACAGCAATCTAAGGTGTAGGCAAAATCAGCACCGAATTCTTTAGTATCAAAAACTTTTGCACCACGTAAACCTTGTTCTTCATCTGGCACAAAACCAATTTTAACTGTACCGTGTTTAACTTCAGGATGCTGTTTAAAGTACTGCAACATATCCATAATAGAGGCGATAGCGGCTTTATCGTCAGCACCTAATAGGCTTGTGCCATCGGTCACGATAATATCGTCACCAATATAGTTTTCTAATTCAGGAAATTCGCTTTGACGTAGATAAATATCGAGCTCTTTATTTAAGCAAAGGTCACCACCTTTATAAGGTAAAATTTGAGCTTTGGTATCGTTCGTTTGTTCAGCGCTGGTGTCTAGATGGCCAAAGAAAGCAACCGTTGGCACTTCATAATCAAGGTTAGAAGGGAGTGTTGCGGTAACAATTGCAGTATCACGAATTTTGATATCCTCAACACCTAACGCTTTTAACTCTTCAACTAATTGCAGTGCAAGCACTCGCTGACCTTCTGATGAAGGCATAATGCCAGCAGCGCCATTTTCCCTATTAGTGGTGGTGTTAACTTTTGTATAAGAAATAAAACGTTCAACGAGATTCATGACAAGACTCCATTGTGTTTGATTTTTTGTATTCTCTCTATTAAAGCTTAGTTGTCTCATTTATTGGAAAGAGCAACACCTACTTGTTGTATCATAAAAAAACCAGCAGGGAATTAGAGGAAAATAATTTTTTTTACAGTAATTTTTTAATGTTAATCAATGTTTAATTTTTGGTTTTTTCTTTATTAAAAAAAATCGTGTTTTGTATAGGTGAGGTTATTTTTATTTACTTTATGACTTCTATTTTTGTGAAGTTAATCATTAAACTTCATTTAATTCATTATTATTTCTTTATCATAATTAATATATTTTTTTGAAAGTTATTAAGTTTTTTTCTTAAAATAAATGCTATTTATTTAAAAAAATAGAAAAGAGAAGTGATAGATGAGAGAAATACTGAGAGTAAAATATTATTTATATATAAATAACATGAGTATTATGATAATGAATGGTATCAATGAAATTGGTAGAAAGTCACCCTCTATTGCGAATAAAATAATCTCCATAGGCGGGAGAATAAAACTCTCTATTTCTAATCTATCCATCAAGGTGGTGAATACAATAAATGAATTTATTCACCCTAATCGTTATGAAAATAAAATTATATATAATACAAAGAGTACATTTTTAAAACCTAAAATTTTAATTATCAGTAATGAAGAACAAAACAATATAGATAATGAGATGATAGAGTCTACTCACATAGATAATGAAAAAAATACTTTAAAAGAAAGACTGAATATTCTGAAAGATATTGAGCTTCCGAATGGAGAATTGATTCCAATTGATGAAGCTATTAACGCTCTTCATTCATGTAAACAAGATAGTTTGTTGAAGAGTAAGATGTTATTAATTGATTATATTACAGATATGAAATTTAAACCTCGAATGAATAATAATGTTGAATTACTAGAGAAATCCAATTCTAATTATTTAAAAGAAAGTAAATTTGATGATGCAAGATATGAATCTGTAAATTTTCATTCTTATGAAATAAGTGAACATGATGAAAAAGAATTATCAACGCTATCTAATTTAAATAACGATGATACACCGATAGAATCTAATGATAGTAAAGTTGAATTTCATTCTAATGAAAACAAATTAGATATTGAAAAGGACAAATTTAAATCTTTCTTGATTGAAACAACAAAAGACATATCATTATTAGATAGATTATCAGATGGCGATAATAGTTATGGCTATACTTTTCTTGCTAAAGTCTCTAATTTTTTAGAAGATGATAATGGAATTGAAAATAAAGAAAAATCAAACGGTTTTAATAAGGAAAATTATTTAAATAAATTGGTTGAATCAGATTCTTTTTTCAAATTAAATAAAAAAGTTAATGATATTATTTACTTACAATATTTAAAAAATGAGCAAAGCAAGCATGAAAATGGTGTTGTAGAAGAAATTATTAAGCAGCCTAGTGAAGAGGAGAAATTAAAAGAAACAGAGGAACAAAAAGAAATTCTAGCAGGAAAGGATAAGATAAATGAAAGAAATCTAGCATTGATAGAGAAAGTACATAAAGCTAGATTTAATTTAATAAATAATAATAAATTAATTGGTGGTTTTTTAGATGAAATAGACGAACAGCTTAAAATATCGAATGAAAATAAGCATCTTACATTAAAAGAATTATTGGAGAAAGTTAAAAAAAACTAAAATTATGATGGTGGTGCCCATGGTTTTTATTGTGGCTGTATTTTAAATTTCAATGATGAAATTGATAATGTTTAAAAATAAAAACACACAAAATGGTTTTGTTACCATGCTAAATGACGTAATAGATATCAAGTTACTTGTTTAAATAAAGATAACCACCTTTATAAGGAATAACTTGCGCTTTTTTCTTATTAACTTGTTCTGCACTGGTACCTAAATGGCCAAAGAAGGCAATGGTAGGAATATCGTAATTAAGATCTGAAGGTAGTATTGCTGTTACAATTATAGTGTCGTGGATTTTAATATTCTTAACATCCAACGCCTTTAATTCTTTAACTCATTATAATACAAGCACACGCGGGTCTTTTGATAACGGCATAATTCCCGCAGAGTCATTTTCCCTATTTGTGGTGGTATTAACTTTCGGATAAGAAATAAACCATCAACGAGATTTATTATAAGATTGCATTGTATTTTATTTTTGTATTTTCTCTTTATTTAATCTAAGTCATCTTCTTGATAAGAAAAAAACAACACTTACTTGTACCATAAAAAACGATTAGAATTATAGAAAAATAATTATTTTTTATAATAAATATTTAATATTGATTAATGGTTATTTTTTATTGTTAATATTTTTAAATTTATGTTAAGCCATATTTCTTGTGAAAAACCATTAAAAAGTTTTTTAAAATAAAATATTTTTTTTAGGTTATTAATTGATAGTTAGATAAGTTGTAAAGGATATTATAATAATGACAAATAGATTAATAAGGATATAATTATGCCTTCTAATATTACTTCATCTAATATAGTTCTAAATCATTTTTTTAATAATAGTTTCGAAAAAAAATCAGATAATATCATGGCTGAAAAATTTTCATCATTAGATAATGGATGTATTGTTTTTACTCCTAACATATATTTAGAATCCCATTTTGTAAGTGATAATAAAGAAAAACCTATAAATTATGTTAGTGAGGAAATTTTATCAGTCGAAAATAAAAACATGGCTAATAAATCAAGCGTAAAATTAACCTCTCATGATTTAAAAGAAAATAAAGAATGCTATTCAAACTACGTCGAAGAGGATATTTATGTAAAATATATGCCGTTAGATGATAGCAATGTTTCAACGGATATTGTTAGCAATAGCGATCAGTCCTCAGAAGCTACTGAGAGTATCTATATGGATATGACTAGAGCATTACATCATGTTGTTCTTGAACAGAATGATAGTACAGATGAACAGAATGCTGAAGCATCACATCATGTTGTTCTTGAAACGAGTGATAGTATAGATAAACAGAATGTTGAAGCAGAGCGTGGTAATAACGATTTTAATGAGTGTGAACTACAAGAAATTAGAAATTCAAGACCAAAACTCCCCCAAAGAAATTTGACCTCTGAAGAAAAAGAAATTCTTACATCAAAGATAAAATCAGAACTAGCAGGATATATAGAAAATGCTTTTACTAATAAAAAAATTAAAATATCTAAACATAAATTAATTGAAGGATTTAATAATGAAGTTTCCTTGAAAATATTTTCACTAAAAAATATAGATGATGTAAATATTGAAGATTTGATATATTACTATATTGATAGTGGTTTACCCTTGGATTATAAGATAGTTAAAAATGATGAAGAATTAATTAATGACATTAAAAACTATTTATTTGTGTATTCTTATATCTTTAATAAAAATGTGAAACAAGATGTTACTGGTTTTTTTACAGAAGACTTTTCTAAGATTAATAAATTACATGAACTCCAAGAGATAAATTTATATGCAAATATTGTAGAGAAAATAGTAGACTGTATTATTGATAAAAAAACGTTAATTGAATCGTTAGTACGTATTTTGAATAATAGAAAAAAAAAGATAAAAGAAAAATTAGATTACTTAAATGAATTAATTAAATATAAGGGTAAGTTTATTGTAAATAAGGAAGATACTTTTAAGCAGTTAAAGAAAATAATTGAATCCAGTGTAGAAAAATTAAATAAAACTGGTTTATTAAATAAAATAAAACTATCAGAAGAAAGTAAAGAAATGCTGATAATAAAAATGATAAAAACAAGTGTAAATAAATCATTTTTGTCAATGGATGATTTATCAATGGATGATTTATCAAGTTCAATTATTGATAAAAGTGAAGTAAAAAAGAAAATAACGAGTGATTTTTTAAAAAAAATAGAGTATATACCAGTGGAATTGCTTTTAAGTAAAGAAAATAGAAAATTTACCAATGGTGTAATTAATTCTTTTATTGAAGAACTCAAAGATTATAATATAAATAAAATACCTAATGATATCCAGTTTTATTATATGATTGATATAGAGTTAACACTTCTTTATTTTAAGAATAAATAGATATTACATTAAGTTGCTCCCTCAAAAAATATTGAAATATGAGGGAGCTTTTTTATCAGAAAATTAATTATTAATATTAATATTAATTTAAATATCCAAGCGCTTAGTTTGCCATTTACGAGAGCGCCAACGCCATGCGTTAGTTAAGCCACGTAGCCATTCATCACAAAGAAAACCAATCCAGATACCAATTAGGCCCATTTCCATTTTTATACCAAGGAAATAGCCCACCGGAATAGCAACACCCCACATAAAGCAGATAGCTGTCATCAGCGGAAATTTAGCATCACCAGCAGCACGCAAGGCATTCACCATCACGATATTAAAAGTACGACCTGGTTCTAAAAAGACGGACAAAATAAACAGCGGGATCAATTGGTCTATGATGCGTTGGTCTTCTGTGATCGAATACAAAATAGGATCACGCATAAACCAATAAACAATAACCACCCCGATGGTAAATATCACACCCGTTTTTAAACTTTTCCACCCACGATTAAAAGCATCATCAAAGCGTTTTGCACCCACTAAGTGACCCACTAATATTTCATTACCAATACTAATCGCTATGCCAAAAAGCATTAAAAACAGTGACAGTTGGAAATAGAGAGTTTGTGCTGCAAGAGGAACTTCGCCCATTAATCCAATAAAAGCCGATGCAGTCATGTAATGTAAAATCCAAACCAAGTTTTCACCCGCAGCAGGTAAACCGATATGTAGGATTTTCCCTAACATATTTTTAGACCATACGACGAGTTGTTTGGCTTCGAATTTAATACGCAAACCGTAGAACAGTAATCCACATAATAAAATAACTGCAATAATACGACCAACAACCGTTGACCACGCAACACCCACTAATCCGTATTGTGGTAAACCAAAAAAGCCATAAAGCACAATCATATTACCAATGACAGTAACAATATTGGCGATCAGTGTGACATACATTGCTGCTTTAGATTTACCATAAACTCTCAGACAAGCTGCAAGAATAATCGAAATGGCCTCAGGAATAAGGCAAATACCAATAATATGCAGGTAGTTGTAGCCATGTTGCACCAAGTGCTCAGGCGTATTCATTATGTTAAGAATATTGTAGCCAAAGAAAAGAATGATCAAAGCACTACTAATACCTAACAAAGAGTTAAACGCGATAGAAATATGAATTGCTTGGCTGGCTTTTTCTTTTTTACCCGCGCCTAAGTATTGGGCAATAACAACGCTACATCCCACACTAATAAAGCTAAAAATAGTGATAAAAAGATCAAAGACTTGGTTACCGACGCCCATAGCAGCTAAGTAAGCCGTAGAAACGTGGCTTACCATGTAAGTATTAATTAATAGTGTGGCTAGATGTAGGAAAATATCTATAAATATTGGCCAACTAAGGGAAAAAAGCGAGCGATCCGCTACATCAGACTGATGCATTGAAAACCTTCTTAAAAACAGAGTGAAATCGATATTATTAATATAACGCGTAGGAAGATAAGAGATTCTACAAGGTTTATTTATAAGGTAATAGTGCAAATAATGTTTATCTGGCAAAAAAGATGTTTATATGGTTTATTCATTGATAACTAATCACTATTATCATTAAGAGATGATTAACGTTAAAGTCAGGGGAATGAATGAATACTAAAATAAAAGTGGCGATTGTCGGTTATGGCAATATTGGTCGATTTGCATTAGAAGCGGTTCAAGCTGCTCAAGATTTTGAATTAATGGGTGTTGTTCGTCGTGATATCAATAATGTTCCAGAAGAACTGCAAAATATTACCGTGACTAACGATATTAAAACATTAGGTAATGTTGATGTTGCTCTCTTATGTTCACCGACTCGTGCAATTAAAGAATTAGCTAAATCTATTTTAAGCTTAGGCATTAATACAGTAGATAGTTTTGATGTTCACAGTGAAATTGTGGCATTAAAAACAGAGTTAGATGAAGTTGCAAAAAAACATGACCGTGTCGCTGTTATTTCAGCAGGTTGGGATCCGGGTTCTGATTCTATTATTCGTACGCTAATGTTAGCTATGGCACCAAAAGGGATCACTTATACTAATTTTGGGCCTGGTATGAGCATGGGGCATAGCGTAGCGGCTAAAGCAATTGATGGTGTAAAAGATGCACTTTCAATGACTATTCCATTAGGAACTGGCGTTCATCGTCGTATGGTTTACGTGGAATTAGAAGCTGGAGTAGATTTTAATCAAGTAGAGCAAGCCATTAAAGCAGATAGCTATTTCTCTTCTGATGAAACTCATATTAAGCAAGTCGATTGTGTTGATAGCTTAAAAGATGTGGGACATGGTGTGCAAATGTCTCATAAAGGGGTTTCGGGTAAAACACATAATCAATTATTTGAATATTCAATGCGTATTAACAACCCTGCATTGACGTCTCAATTTATGGTGTCTGCTGCAAGAGCAAGTATGAAACAACGTGCAGGTGCTTATACGGTTATTGAAATTCCACCTGTTGATTTCTTAGCTGGGGATTTAAATACATTAATTGCAAAACTCGTCTAATCGATTAAGAGTATCTGCATAAAATATTGCCCACATAACGTGGGCAATATAGATTAACGCTTAGGCAAACTTGATGATTTTGAATTAGCGTTTAATACTTTTAAATTCTTTGGTTGTTGCGGTTAATGCCACTTCTGTTGGTAAGCGTTCCATTGAACTTGCACCATAGAAGCCGTGGCAATCAGGGCAGTTATCGAGGATATATTGTGCATCTTCTGGTGTTGCAATTGGACCACCATGACAAAGCACAATCACATCAGCACGCACTGCTTTTGCCGCTTTTGCCCAGTCATTAATTAAAGGAACACAATCCGCTAAGGTTAATGCTGTTTCAGCCCCAATATTACCGCCAGTTGTTAATCCCATATGAGGTACAATAATATCTGCGCCAGCTTCAGCCATTGCAATCGCATCTTCACGACTAAAGACATAAGGTGTGGTTAATAAACCTTTTTCATGAGCCTTGCGGATCATATCCACTTCAAGACCATAACCCATACCTGTTTCTTCTAAATTAGCGCGGAAATTACCATCAATCAGACCTACCGTTGGGAAATTCTGTACGCCAGCAAAGCCTGTTGCTTTAACTTCATCTAAGAATTTATCAAAGTTACAGAAAGGATCTGTACCATTAACGCCAGCAAGTACAGGTGTATGTTTAACAACAGGTAATACTTCTTTTGCCATATCCATAACGATTTCATTGGCGTTACCATAAGCTAATAAACCCGCTAAAGAGCCACGGCCAGCCATACGATAACGACCAGAGTTATAAATAACGATAAGGTCAATACCACCTGCTTCTTCACACTTAGCTGAAAGCCCTGTACCCGCACCACCGCCAATAATTGGCTCATGGCGTGCAATCATTTCATTGAATTTTTTTAGTAACGTTTCACGTGAATGAGTCATTCTTCTTTCTCCGTGGTTAACAAATAAGTTCCTGGTGTAAATCATAAATTTGCTGAGTAAACTCAGCAGAGTTTATGTGATAAGGACTGATGACTAACTGACGAGCCTCTGTCTCTTTAAATGTTGTTATAAATGCATCAAAAAAAGCTTGGTTTGCTTGAGGATCCCAGAAAGGGGCTCCTTCAATATCCAGAGCTGAAAAACCGCCCTGTGGTAATACAAACCGCAATGGACCTTCACACTGATTGAGTTTCTCAGCGATCCAGATACCTAATTGACGGTTTTCCTCTGGTGTTGTACGCATCAAGGTGACTTGCGCATTGTGATGATAAAATTGACGCCCTTTATATTTCTCAGGAACACTCGATGGGCGACCAAAGTTCACCATATCTAATGCGCCACAAGAACCTATATAAGGGGTTTTGGTTCGGGCGATTGCACCAAAACGGTCTTCATCACAAGCAAGTACACCGTCAAACAAGTAATCACACACTTCTGTTGTTGTAAGATCGAGCACGCTATGAAGTAGGTGACTGTCTGCCAGTTTTTCCATGGCTTTACCGCCACTTCCTGTTGCGTGAAAAACAAGGCAGTCATAATTATTTTCAAGTTTTTGTGTAAGTTGTTGTACACAAGGCGTAGTTACACCAAACATCGTTAATGCGACAGCCGGTTTATCAACAACATGTTCTTCTTGGTAAAAATAAACAGCGCCAGCTATTTGGTTCGCCGCATTTCTTAGGACTTTGCGAGAAATGCGATTTAAGCCGGATACATCTGTGACGGAGTACATCATTGAGATATCACTTGCACCGATATAGCCTGAAATATCGCCAGACGCCATCGTTGATACCATCAATTTAGGTACACCAATTGGCAAAGATTGCATTGCTGGTGTAATCAGTGCCGTTCCCCCCGATCCGCCTAGTCCAAGAATGGCTAAGACATCATCTTGGTGAGTTAAATAGTGTTCAAATGCGATAGACATCGCTTCTATGGCTTTACCTCTATCGCCACAGAAAACCGCGTCTTTACCATTAGGGTGAAAACTTGCGATTTCTGCTGCGGTGACATCAGCTTCTTTGGCGAGTGTCGTGGGTTTAGTTGTCAAATCGACGGTTTTAACAGGAAGGCCTGCTTTTTTAATTAAATCACTGACATAAAAAATCTCAGCACTTTTAGTATCAAGCGTTGTGGCAATATAAATAGAGCCAGAATACTGTTTCATAAGCCTTCCCTTACCTTTTATGATTATCGACGAATAGATTATAACCATAATGAGACTCGAGTTTCATTTATCATAACATCGTTTTGAGACTCTTGTCTCATTATTTTTATTTTTATACTCTAGAGGTCGATAAGGTGTGATTAATCACCTAAAGTAAACGTTAAGTGTTGTGAGTATTTGACTTAAAATAAATTAGACACATAAAGTGTGGAAATAACGAAGGATTTTCTATGAGTGACAATGACGAAACGGATGCTATGTCCGGTACACGAAAAAGAACCCATCAATTATTGGTGACAACAGCATTGGGACTTTTTGAGCAAGGAATGTTACCGACAGTGTCGGAATTAGCGGCACATGCAGGTGTTTCGAGAGCAACCGCATATCGTTATTTTCCAACACAAAGTGATTTAATTAGTGCCACTGTTGATGCAAGTTTAGCACCGATCATTGCATGGAACCCCACTCCTGAAGATAATACGCAACAGCGCATTACTGAATTGCTCAATCTTGCCTATCCTCAAATGTTTAAACATGAAGGTGCACTGCGTGGTGCATTACAAGTCTCATTACAGCAGTGGGCAAAAGAGAGGCAATCAAGTGAATATGCAGAAAAACGATTTATTCGCGGTCATCGTAAAGAGATTTTACTCAAAGTTATTGAACCGTTAAAAGCACACTATCCTGAAGAAATGTGGGATAAGGTGATTAAATCTTTCTCTTTAATTTATGGGTCTGAAGTCTTTTTGGTAATGAAAGATATCTGGAAAATGGATGATCAGCAGGTCATTGATATGACTCAATGGATGGCAAAAGCTATTCTAAATCAGGCAAAATCTGATTATCCTGCAGATAACGATTAATTATTTGAATAAATCAGTTAAAATTGTATAAATCATTTACGTTTTAGCTATTGCAGGGATCGTTATGTCACATAAAACAGAAGACCAAGAGTGGCTGGTAGAACAACTACAATTTATTGCACAAGGCATTGGTAAAACATTATCGCCTTTTTGTGAAGTTGTACTTCATGATCTAACCGATAGTGAAAATACCATTATGGTCATTGAAAATAATCTATCAGGTAGAAAAGTAGGGGATAGAGCAACTGAGCTAGGAATGGCACGTATTGAATCGTCAGATTTCCCTCAGATTGTGGCGAATTACCCCAATCAATTTCCGGATGGAAGAACGGCAAAAAGTACGTCTATCGGTATTAAAGACAAACAGGGCAATTATGTTGCAGCGTTATGTTTAAATATTGATATTTCGATGATCAAAGGATTACAAATGGTACTTAACCAATTTGCAACCCTTGAAGAAGGTAATGACATTATTGAAACCTTTAGTTCAGTGACGGAAGATTCGCTAAAAAAACGTATTGATGAGTTTTCTGCGACTTATTCAGTCACACCAAGAGCATTAAAACCGCATCAACGGCGCGAGTTGTTACTCTGTTTACAAGATGAAGGTTATCTTTCGCTGCGTAAGGCGATGGAAATTACTGCCCAATACCTTGGTGTTTCAAGAGCAACGGTATATAACGATTTAAAAGAATGATTAAGAAATAAATTATTTTTAAATTCCAGCGGAAGATAAATCAGTAAAATAAAAAAAGATATCACTTGTTGATATCTTTTTTTATTTCTATTTTTAAATTTTAATAATATAGTGTTTTTTTATTGAAACTAGTTAACTAATTACTTGTGTGTGATTTTTATAAACATAAAAAAACAAAAGGAATAGACTGTCTATAATAATTTTTAATTGATAGGTATTAAAATGAAAATTTCAGAAATACAACCAAATTTATCTTCATCTATAGATACGATTGATAATAAAATAAATAAAAAATTTGGTTTAACAAAAAATATAAATTCCATCGGTAATACTACTGTTCCTTTTGATAAAGGAAAAAGAGAAGAAATATTACAAGAAAATTATTCAAAGTATATTAAAGAATGTCAGAATATATTAAATAAAACAAATCCTGATATTTATAAACCCCATTCTGGAAATCTTAGAGCAGAAAATGTAGTTGATAAAAAAAATATACTTAATAAAAATACGGATGAACTTAAAATAGAATATTATTTTAATAAAATAATAGAAAGTGCGGATTCAATTACTAACTTAGTCAGTGGTGCTGAGGATATAATAGATTCTGGGCGTGATTTGAAAAAAGAAGCTAGAAATAAACTTTCAGAATTTATTACTAATTCAGGAAAGAAGGAATTAAATACAGAACAAAAACTTTATTTTAGAAGTGAGAAAAAAAGGAGCTTTAAAAATCTAATTGTAAGTTTAATTTCACCATTTAAATTTATAAATAGAACATTATTACCTATAAAAATAAACTTTGAGAATAAAAATATAAATAAATCGTTAAATACATTTAAATTTGATAATATATCAAATGATAATGATGCGTTTAACAATTTCTCAATTAAGTTAGAACAACTTAATAAAACATTTACTGATAATGTTAATAAGGTAATATCTAAAAAAGTAAATAGTAATAACAAAATAGATATTATGATCAAATATCATACATTAGAAAAAGCTTTGGAGTGTAAGCTTGTTAATGATATTAAACTGATAAATGATGAACTTAAAGCTGATTTAGCTAAAAATAAATTCCAGAATAATTATTCTGATCTACCTGGTAAAATAATGAATGAATTAAACGCTATTTCAAATCCAAATATAGATGAATTATCCTCATCTAAGACAACCGATAAGTTAAAAAATTTAATAAAAGAAAAAATCAATAGTCAGGATAAGGATGTAAAGATTGAGAATTTTATTGATAAAATTATTGGTTCTATTTTTAATAAAGAGAATATATTAGAAATTGAAAAAACTGTTGATGGTAATTTCGAAGAAATCAAACAAGAAACATCTTTAAGTTTAACAAAAGAATTATTTAACCAGTTATCAAAAGATGAAAAATTTATTGGCGAGAAAGACTCTATTGCTAAAGTAGACAACTTAATAAGGATGGTGAGCAAAGATATTTATAAGAATATGGGAGAACAAACGGATAAAAAAATAAAATTAATTAATGATAGTTTTTATGAAAATATAAAGAAAAATGATAATGGACATGATTTTCTTACTCGGCTATTTAAAAACTCAAGTAATAATATTAATTATAAATGGGCGCAAGATGCTGTTGTTTTATTAATTAATTATAGCTATTTTGAAAATAAAAAGAATGTAACAATTGATTACGTTAGTCGCGGTAAAGTGACAGATGGCGGTAATGGTACTAGTAGTACACAAAAAACAGTAGTGGAAAATAACTTAAAAGGTATTTTTAGCCGGCTAGGGTTAAGTATTGATGATTTAGATAAATCTAAAGATGAAGTGCTAAGAAAGTATTTTGCTAATTATTTTGAGCATGTTTAATAATTTCATTAAATTATTTTTATTTGTATTTTTAATGAGTTAATTATATTTATTGATTTATAGGTGGGTGATTTATGATTAGCAAAACAAATCTATTTAAATCCAACGTGTTATTTTTAAATAAAAAGCATTATCTTCCAAAAAAGGAAGATTATATTTTTACAAAAAAAATAACTGAAATAAGAAATACACCAGTTTCACCTTCTTTTGGTAAGAGAATTATTCATGTGTTGACTTCTTTATTTCATAAACTAGAGATTGGTTTTCTTATAAAAGATATAAAAAATAATAAGCTATTTGATACTGTTAATATAAACAAACATAGTAATATTTTTAATAAAATAGATGAAAAAAATATTGAAATAAAAAATAAAAATTTAAATTCTATAAATAACATAATTTCTCATGCAAATGATAAATTTGATTTTTACAGTTTCTGTGATTATATAACTGAAGTAAAAAGAGCTAAAGATTTTTTCTCAGGACTAGATGATATAGAGAATGAAGGCTCTGACAGTAAATTAATTGTAGAATATTTAAATGAAATTATTGTAAATAGAATAACTTCAATAAATGATAAAAGTATGAAAAATATTTTCAAGTTAATAAATTCAATTTTTAATTTTGAAAATATTCATTTAAATAAAAGATATGATTTTATGAGTAACTTTTCAACAGGTAAAGAAAGAGATAATTTTATAAAATCAATGAACATTTTACTTATTGGTATTGAAGAAGCCCAAGTGCTTAATAAGTTTGATGATACTATAAAAAATAAAATAGAAAATAAATTATCTACTATTATGATGATAGCACTTAATAAAAATATGGGCAGTGAATATTCCTTTAATGACTTAATGCAAGAATGGATAGGGAAATATATTAGTGATAACCATAATTCGATAAAAAGAAATACGATAGTAGATACTGGTACGCAAGTAGATACAAATATAACTGTAGATACTGGTACACAAGTAGATACAAATATAACTGTAGATACTGGTACACAAGTAGATACAAATATAACAGTAGATACAGCTACACAAATAGATACAAATACGACTGTAGACACGGATATACAAGCAAATATAATTATAATTAATGATGTAGAGAAAGAAACAAAAATAGAATTACCAAGACATAGACCTAAAGAAGACTTGAGTAGAAAATATATCAATATTGATGATTTTGATGTTAAAGGAAATAACGAGTTATTAAAAATAAAAATAGATAATATAAGTGAAATTGATGAGGATGACACTCAAGATATTGATGATGGTGAATTAGATAATTTAAAAGAAATGAATGAAGATGATGATTTTGGTCATCAATGGGATTATGAAGGTTTTAATATAAATCATGTTCATTATAAAAAATCAGAATTGGATGCTTTAATGAAAAAAATAAAGAATTTAAATTCAGAGCTAAAGTCAGATAAGAATTTCAATGAAATAAATAATAAATTAGACTCGATTATACTCGATATAGATGATAGTTTTACAGAAGAAGAGACTCCTTTAGATTTAAGTGATAAATTAAAATTTTCACCAGATAATTATCAATTGAATGTTAATACGGAAGAAAATACGAGTGAAATAAGTGAAGAAGACAAAACTAACAAAAAACTATAAATTTTTCCTTAAATAATACTTCTTATCACTAATCGGATAGTTCTCTAACATGCCAAATATTTCAAATCCCTGCTTTTTATAAAAAGGCAGGGCTTGAAAACTAAAGGTATCCACTTCAGCATATTTGGCACCTTTTTCTTTTGCAGCAAATTCCATAGCTTGCAGTAATTCTGTTGCTATATTTTTTCCTCGATAGGCTTTATCTACCCACAAATAACGAATACGTAACCAATTTCCTAAAATATCACCTGTTATCCCACCCATCTTTTTACCATTTTCTTCCTTAAAGACCGCAAGTGGTGTGTATTGATCCATATGAATATAGTTGAGGTTATGTGTTAATAAACCTTCATAAATTTCATTGATCTCATTTGATGTGGGATTTGTGGTTATTTTCAGCGACATAATCGGCTCTATGCATTAAAAAAAATAATAATTACATTATCACTATTTGGTTATTAAATATTTATACAAATGCTAGGATGGAAACAATAATTAAAAAAGCTGGATAACACAACATGTCGTTTTTGAAAACTCTACCGGGTATTTTGTTTTGTGCATTAATTGGTGGTGTGCTAACCCTTTCTGGTTTACCTATGGCACTGATGTTTGGGCCGATTATTGTTGTCATCATTGCTTATCGCTTTAAATGGGAATTGTCAGTGCCTAAGCATACATTGACATTTATTCAACTGACTTTAGGTTCGTCGGTTGGCTTAATGTTTAATCAAGTTCATTTAGGCAGTGCTGATAACTTAATTATTCTATTACTGACATTAGTTGTTTGTTTAGCCATTCAGTTTTTTGTGAGTTTCTTTTGGTTTCATCGTCATATCGGTTGGACAAAAGAAGAGTCGATGTTAGGTGCCGTACCCGGTGCGATGGCGGCTATTTTGGCTCTTACTGATCATACTAAAACACCACCACAAAAAATCGTTATTTCTCATACCATTCGTTTAATGGTGCTGATTATTATGGCGGGTTTTATTGTGGGAGCCGATAAAGCCAATATGCCTGAATTTGCAATACCCGAAATGACGATAATTTCTCTGTTGTGGTTATTGTTGATTATTGCGTTAGGGTTGGGCTCTGGGCTTTTATTACAGAAAATCCGATTTCCCGCGCCTTTTATGCTGACCTCATTAGGCAGCGCGATATTGGTTCAATCTTTTGTGAGTGAGCCTATTACGTTTCCAATGCTTCTTAATGAATTGAGCATGGTATTAATTGGTATGAATATTGGCGCACATTTTGTTGTTTTCCCGCTTTCATCACTGATTAAAAATGCATTTTCTTCTGTGCAAGTTGTGATTATTAATGTGATTTTAACCGTGATTGTGGCGTATGGGGCGGCTTATCTAACAGGTGTGCCTTGGGCAACGTTAGTATTAGCTTGGGCGCCGGGAAGTATGGAAGCAATGACTTTTGCTGCGATAACCATGAATGTCGATGCCGCCTTTGTTATGTCGAATCATATTTTTCGAATGCTGATTATTCAAAGTATTCCATCTGTGGCTTTGTATTGGAACGAATATAGACAGAAGAAAAATAATTAGCATAAAGAAAGGTAGAAAAATCTTTTGATAACCTCTATGAGTCATTTTATATCACAACTGTATTTAAAGAGGTTATCTCGCTTTATTTATCCAATAGTGAATTAACACAAGTATTAATAATTTAATAAACTTAGCGATTTATTCGCTAATAGCTGACATTTCTTACTGTGTGTTACTTCAATACCTTTTAAATCTTTATAGCTATCTTCATTTAATTGGCTCATTGGCAACGTTGAGTAATTACTGACATCCCATTGTTGTGATCGTGAAAAAACCATTAATGCTCTTTCAATTTTAGGTTTTGATATTTGCTCATAACCACAATCTTTATTTAGAAAAAGATAGATAGCGGTTAAATCTGCCAAGTCTTCTGCTTGCGTGTAAGTTAACGCTTTTGTACTCGAAGAAAAGAGCATAGTAAAAGAAAGCGTTAGTGTGCAGAACAAGGCGAACATTTTTTTCATTAGGCGTGCTATTCCTTTGTGTGATGATTTAGCAAGTTTTGTTATTTGGCTTAATGTAGTTAAAAGTTTTGCAAAGACCTTCTATTTTGTTGGGTTTTAAATTGACCTTCCAGTAAGGGGAAACTTTAGCATCAGTAATAGTTTACAAAGCTTTTTTATTCATCTTATTTCGATAAATACATAATAACTTGTTTTTATTCAAAGGAATATATTATGCAACGTCGCGAATTTTTAAAATTAGGCGCCACATTAAGTGCTGTAACATTATTACCGAGCTGGAGTCGTTTTGCGTTTGCCCAAAGTAACACGCCTTCATTGGCTATTCCACCTCAAATTACCCCAGATGCTCAACAAAAGATTGTTCTTAATATTCAACAAGGTGTTTCTCAATTTATTCCGACGGCAAGTACAACAACTTGGGGTTATAACGGCAGTTTATTAGGACCTGCATTGAAATTGAAACGTGGTCAACCTGTCACTATCAATATCAATAACCAGCTCCCCGAAACGACAACCGTTCACTGGCATGGGCTTGAAATTAGTGGCGAAGAAGATGGCGGCCCTCAAGCAACGATTGCACCTGGGAAATCTCGCACAGTGACCTTTACACCAAACCAAGTTGAATCAACGTGTTGGTTCCATCCTCATACGCATGGTGTAACAGGTCAACAAGTGGCTATGGGGTTAGGCGGATTAGTGATTATTGAAGATGATGAAACTGCAAGCCGAAAATTACCTAATCGCTGGGGTATTGATGATTTACCCGTTATTTTGCAAGACAAACGTTTAGATAGTGAAGGACAAATTGATTATCAGCTTGATGTGATGAGTGCGGCGATTGGCTGGTTTGGCGATATGATGTTGACCAATGGGGCGATCCAACCACAGCATATTGTGCCAAAAGGCTGGGTAAGATTACGATTCTTAAATGGATGTAATGCACGTAGCTTAAATCTGGCCACTAGTGATGGCAGACCCATGTATGTGATCGCCAGTGATGGTGGATTATTAGCAGAACCTGTAAAAGTGACAGAACTCCCTATTTTAATGGGAGAGCGTTTTGAGGTTTTAGTGGATACCTCAGATGGTCGTGATTTTGATATTGTCACTTTACCTGTACGTCAAATGGGCATGGTGTTAGCACCGTTTGATAATGTATTACCTGTATTACGTTTATTACCGTCAGCAGAAAAAGCACAAGGTACTTTACCCGATCAATTAGCATTAATTCCAGCATTACCAACCCTCAGTAACATTGCAACTCGTACATTACATTTACGTATGGATATGCGTTTAGATATGCAAGGTATGATGGCATTAACAGAGCGTTATGGTGATAAAGCATTAGCGGGCATTCATCATGGAATGAGTCATATGCGCCAAGGTAATGGCAATGGCATGATGGGCGGTGGAATGAATTGTGGTCATGGTAATGGAGATCTAGATATTTATACTGCTAATAGTATCAATGGTATTCCATTCTCAATGACAGAGCCTGCATTCGATGTGAAACAGGGTATTTATGAACGTTGGGTTGTTTCTGGTCGTGGTGACATGATGTTACATCCATTCCATGTGCATGGTACGCAATTCCGTATTTTATCTGAAAATGGTCGAGCACCAGAAAAACATCGCCAAGGCTGGAAAGATATCGTGAAAGTTGAAGGTCAATTTAGCGAAATTTTGGTGAAATTCGATCATTTAGCCACAAAAGCGCATCCATTTATGGCGCACTGCCATTTATTAGAGCATGAAGATACCGGTATGATGGCGGGTTTTACCGTTAGTAAATAATCAAACACTGTAAAAACCATTAATATCAGTAAGATAAACTAATGGAAGGCACAAGATTAATATTTTGTGTCTTTATTTTCATTAAATCAGATCATCGCATGATGAAGGAAGTTCTGGTACAATCGTTTGCTTTCCCCGTTAACCCAATCGAAATAAATCATGAAACATATTGTTGATGTCATGATCTCTGAAGAAGAGATCAAACAGCGTATTGCTGAGCTAGGTCGTGAAATCACAGAACATTACCGCCCACGTCAAGAACAACACGATCTTGTCTTAATCGGCTTGTTAAAAGGTTCTTTTATTTTTATGGCAGATTTATGTCGTGAAATTAATGTGAACCACGAAGTCGATTTTATGACTGTATCAAGTTACGGTAATGGTATGACGTCAACGCGTGACGTTAAAATCATTAAAGATCTCGATGAAGATATTCGTGGTAAAGATGTTCTGATTGTTGAAGATATTATTGACTCAGGTAATACCTTAAATCGCGTTAAAGAGATTTTAAGCTTACGTGAGCCAGCTTCTATTTCTATCTGTACTTTATTGGATAAACCATCACGCCGTGAAGTTGATGTACCTGTTGAATGGATTGGCTACTCCATTGAAGATAAATTTGTTATCGGTTACGGCATCGATTACGCACAACGTTATCGCCACCTGCCTTATATTGGGCATGTAACGTTATTAGATGAGTAATGAATTTACTTAAAATAGAAGTGAAAAACCCGCTGTAGGCGGGTTTTTTGTTGGTCTTATTTAATAAAAATAGATACAGGTAAATTAAATCGAGCTGCTAGTTTTTTAATATGTTCTAGCGTGAGATTACGTTCACCATTTAAAATGCGGCTTACATAAGAGCGCGAACCTAATTCTTCTTTAAAATCAGTGGTGTTTAATTGATATTGCTCCATTAATGTACGCAAAACAGCAATGGCATCATCACATTGATTTAGTCTTGCATTGAATGCTCTAAATTCAGGAGCACTATTCTCATATTCATCAATTTTATGACAAAGCATATCAATTAAAGGATTATCTGGGTCGTGTTCTACTAAGTATTCAACTAATTTGACACCTTCTTCATAGTCTTTACGAGATTGGCTACGACCAAGAATAGGAACTATATTGACTAGGCTATTAGCAGCCTTAATTGCATCAATAATCATCATTCTTTTGTTCTCCGATAGTAATCAATGAGTTTATCGTATTCAGCATGAGTAGAAATATGTTTTACAAATATTTTGTCGCGTTCAAAATCTGCAAAGAATAGGATCCTTAGCGTATTTCCACCAATATTGATAACCCACCATTTTTCTCTATATTTCATTCTATCTAAACTTGGGAAGATTTTTTTTAATGCTTCAGGTGTTTGATAAGTATTCTGCTTTAGCGTTCTGTAAGTATCAGTAAGTGATTGAGTACAATTGGGGAAACGTGTAGATGCTAAATCAAAAGGCTCTCGTGATATTACGTGCATTCCCTGTCCCTTGTTTCCTATTTGACAACAGCATAGCACTCTTTTTCGTTGTTGCCAAATAGGCAACTTCATGTTTTTAATATATGAAAAAGCCCTAATATTATTTTAAATATCAAGGCTTCTAATGACTTTTTATGGTGAGTAAATTAACGCGGATGGCTTAATTTTGCCATCGCTTGGCGATACGAAAGTTCAAGTTTTTCACGACTATCAGAAGTGACATCAAGGTCGTGTAGCTCACCGTTATTTAAACCGTAAACCCAACCGTGGATCATTACTTTTTGTCCGCGTTTCCACGCTGCTTGCATGATCGTCGAGTGACCAAGGTTGTACACTTGTTCGATAACGTTTAGCTCACAAAGTAGGTTTAATCTATCATGTGGTGCCAGTTCACCTAACATGGAACTGTGCTTGTACCAAATATCGCGGATATGCAGTAACCAGTTATTGATAAGACCTAATTCAGTGCCTTCAATCGCTGCTTCAATACCACCACAACCATAGTGACCACAGACAATAATGTGTTCAACTTGCAATACATCAACTGCATATTGGATCACAGAAAGACAGTTTAAATCAGTGTGGATCACTAAGTTTGCGACATTACGATGAACAAAGAGGTCACCAGGTGCTGCGTTAATTAATTTTTCTGCTGGAACGCGGCTGTCAGAGCAACCGATCCATAAAAAGTGAGGTTTTTGACCTTTACAGAGATCTTTAAAAAACTGAGGGTTTTCTTCAGTAACAGATTCTGACCATTGCTTGTTATTGGCTAACAGCTCTTCAATTTTTCTCATCATGACGTGACTGCCTGTAAATTCGGTTTCCCACCATTTGCGCTGACAGTACGCCAACACGAAATAGCTCTTGTGTTATTGTTGGATGCGAGAGATCCGTTAAGAAAGGGTATTTTTATACCATTACTTTTGAATTAATCAGAGGGCTTTTTAAAGCCAAGTGACAGATAATTGCTTGTATTTTTTCGCGTTCAAATAAGATAGATCTTTTTATAGCATTTGTTTAATGAATTTATCAATACATTCTTTGATGTAAATCAAATGTATAAAAAGATAACTGTTTGTTAAGCCTACTGTTGTATTATTCAAAAATAGACACTTATAAATATTATATAAATAAATTTAATGATTATGATTATTGGTTTTATTTTTATACTGAAAGCATAAATGATAAAAAATAAAGAACATCATTGATTGAGATAATGAATGGCGAGATAATATTCATCAGTAAACTTGAGAAACAAAGGCAATAATTTTATTGGTATCAATTAGGCTAAATGATTGCACTAAGGGATAAATTTATTAAAACATCAGAATATCAGTAAGAAATAAAAGAACCTTGAGCCTTGATTGCTAATTTACATTCTCTTCAGGTCTTATTCTTTGTTATTAAAATAGTTAAAAAATATTTATTTATTCGTTTGTGTCATAAACCCTAAAACGGTTTATTTACGACCTTATTTTCTCTAGAATATCCTTATTCCATTTTGATCTTATTGAACTAAGCCTATTTTCTGAATTGAAGCGTGTGAGCAATGCTTAGCATTAGCAAGGTTTAGTTGAATAGCTATTTTCTGATTTCAGCTCAGTCAATGCTGAATAATGCAGTTGATAAAAGGTAATTCCCACTTATGACGTATGCATTGGAGTTAACGGAGTTAACGAAAACTTATCACAATGGCGTAAAAGCGCTAAAAGGTATTAATCTCACCGTTGAGGCTGGCGATTTCTATGCTTTATTAGGTCCTAATGGTGCGGGTAAATCGACCACGATTGGTATTATTAGCTCTTTAGTCAATAAGAGTAGCGGCAAAGTAAAAGTGTTTGGTTATGACACCGATACCGATATGGTAAATGCAAAACGCCAGTTAGGATTAGTGCCACAAGAATTCAATTTCAACCCGTTTGAAACCGTATTACAAATTGTTCTCAACCAAGCGGGTTATTATGGCGTGCCTCGTAAATTAGCATTAGAACGTGCCGAAATTTACTTAACTCAGCTAGATTTATGGGAAAAACGTGATGATAGAGCACGTTTTTTATCGGGGGGGATGAAGCGCCGTTTAATGATTGCGCGTGCATTAATGCATCAACCGAAATTGCTTATTCTTGATGAACCTACCGCGGGTGTTGATATTGAATTACGCCGCTCAATGTGGACGTTTTTAAAACAATTAAATGCTGAAGGTACCACCATTATTTTAACGACTCACTATTTAGAAGAAGCAGAAATGCTGTGTCGGAATATTGGTATTATTCAACGTGGTGAGCTGGTTGAAAATACCAGTATGAAAGGTTTATTAAGTAAATTAGAGTCTGAAACATTTATTTTAGACTTAGCACCTAAAAGCCCATTACCTGAATTACAAAATTATCAATATCGCTTGGTTGATACATCTACTTTAGAAGTCGATGTTAAAAGAGAACAAGGATTAAACAGTGTTTTTGCTCAACTTAATGCACAAGGTATTCAAGTGTTAAGTATGAGAAATAAAGCCAATCGTCTTGAAGAATTATTTGTTCATTTAGTGAATGAAGATCATACAGTAGAAGGAGAGAGGGAATGATTCAGCTGTATTGGGTAGCCCTCAAAACAATTTGGATTAAAGAAGTCACCCGTTTTGGTCGTATTTGGGTGCAAACATTAATTCCACCAGTGATAACAATGTCTCTCTATTTTGTTATTTTCGGGAACCTAATTGGTAAACGAATTGGCGATATGGGGGGCGTAGATTATATGCAGTTTATTGTTCCTGGCCTGATTATGATGGCAGTAATAACAAACTCTTATGCCAATGTTTCCTCTTCCTTTTTTGGTGCTAAATTCCAACGTAGCATTGAAGAATTATTAGTTTCACCTGTTCCAACGCATGTTGTTATTGCGGGCTTTGTCGGTGGGGGTGTTGCTCGTGGTATTTGTGTTGGAGTATTAGTGACGGTAGTTTCACTCTTTTTTGTACCATTGGAAATACACTCTTGGACAATGGTCGTCGTGACATTACTGATGACCTCAATTGTGTTTTCACTCGCGGGGTTATTAAATGCGATTTTTGCGAAAACCTTTGATGATATTAGTATTATTCCAACTTTTGTTTTAACACCATTAACCTATTTAGGCGGTGTGTTTTACTCACTGTCACTCTTGCCTGAATTCTGGCAAGGTGTATCTAAATTAAACCCGATTGTTTACATGATCAGTGGTTTCCGTTATGGTTTTCTGGGCATTACTGATGTCTCTTTAACAGTGACGATTAGCGTACTGTGTCTTTTCATTGCTGTGTTTTATGTTATTGCATGGTATTTAATTGAAAAAGGTCGTGGTTTAAGAAGCTAATCAAAAAAACACGATCGATAGTTATAAAGTTTGAAATCGGTATCTTAATTAGAGATACCGATTTTTTTTAGCTATTTTTTCAGCATAAATGTTAATTTTTATTTAAATAATGACTTCGCTATTAACAAAATGGTTTTTCTTGTTTAGTATACTAAACACTTTGATGGGGATGGAAAGAAAATGTAATGACAACGGCAAGCCAAACAGGCAAAGCGCCTGAGGCAATCTCTCGTAATAAACTTTTATGTATTGCAGGTATGGGATGGACTTTTGATGCAATGGATGTGGGACTATTGGCTTTTTTACTCACAGCATTAAAAGAAGATTGGGGATTAACCGCATCGCAATTGGGTTGGATTGGTAGTGTAAACTCAATTGGTATGGCCGTAGGCGCTTTTGTATTTGGCATTATGGCGGATAGAAAAGGGCGAAAGCCTGTTTTCATCTTCACATTGCTATTGTTTAGCTTAGGTTGTGGATTAACGGCATTAGCAAGCTCTTTAATGGTCGTGCTTGTTTTACGCTTTTTTATTGGTATGGGATTAGGTGGGGAATTACCTGTTGCTTCAACACTGGTCAGTGAAAGTGTTGAAACCCACGAACGAGGTCGTATTGTTGTTTTACTCGAAAGTTTTTGGGCGGTAGGTTGGCTAATTGCGGCTCTGATTGCGTATTTTATTATTCCTGATTATGGCTGGCGTATGGCAATGCTATTAAGCGCATTACCTGCGGTATATGCCCTTTATCTACGTTCAAAATTACCTGAGCCTGTATCTCCTCACACTTCACAGAAAAAAACACGCTTATCTATTCGCCAATCAATGGCATTGATTTGGTCACCTCAATATCGTCGTTCAACATTAATGTTGTGGATATTATGGTTTTGTGTGGTCTTCTCTTATTACGGTATTTTCTTGTGGTTGCCTAGTGTCGCTATGTTAAAAGGCTTTAGTTTAATTAAGAGCTTTCAATATGTGCTTATTATGACATTAGCGCAGTTACCCGGTTATTTTACGGCAGCTTGGTTAATTGAGCGCTATGGGCGAAAGTTTGTTTTAGTGACTTATTTAGCTGGAACAGCCATTAGTGCTTATTATTTCAGTGTGGCTGACTCTACTGCAACATTGCTTATTTTCGGGATGTTGTTATCGTTCTTTAATTTGGGGGCATGGGGGGCTTTATATGCTTATACACCAGAACAATATCCCGATGGAATTCGAACAACGGGTGCTGGAACAGCAACTGCAATAGGGCGTATTGGTGGAATATTAGGACCTTTAATGGTGGGATATTTGGTTCAATATCAATTTGAAATAAGCTCAATATTTCTGATATTCAGTTTTTCGATTGTAATTGGAATATTAGCGGTGATGTTATTGGGGCAAGAGACAAAAAATAAGCCACTTAACTCAATTTAGTCATGCTTTGTGCGACTAAAAATATAGAATTTCTCTTTCTTGTAATATGATAGCAGTTAAGATTTTTATGAGAAAAAGGAAATAACGATGTCTCATTATGATGAAGTGGTTAAACAGGTTGATGATGCTATTGCCACAACCAGTATTCAAACCATGAATGAACTTTTAGTGGAATTAGGTAAAGATAAAACGATTGAGTTTCCACAGCGTTATGAGCAACAAGAGCGTTTACGTACGGCTATTTTCCATCACGGTGAAAAACATCGTTAGTCGGATTGTTGCTAAGAAATAAGAATTAAAAAGCGTTTTCACCTGTTTATCAATATGGTGAAAACGTTTTTTTCTTTTTACTACATTGTATCAACATGAATTAAAACGTCTTTCGACCTTCTAGCACTGCGATCCTATTTTCAATGGAGGGATGCGTTGAGAAAAACGAATCTCCTTTATTAAAAATAAAGGCTGCTTTACGATAAGCACGTCCCGTCGAACCATCTTCAAAATTTTCAGTGTCATGTTGTGCTGAAATTTTCTTTAATGCATTAATCATCGCTTGATTATCTTGGGTTAAATCAACCGCAGCGGCATCTGCCATATATTCACGAGTACGGGACAAATAGAAATAGAGCACCTGTGTAATGATCGGCAACACCAAGTTTAGAATAATTAAAATGAGCCGTGCTTTACTTGCTGCATCATTACTTTTACCACCACGGTTACCAGAGGCAATATATAAGCGGCTACCAAAGATATTTGTTACCGTCAGAATAACGTTAGCTAATATACCAACATATAACGTTAGTCGTGAATCACCATGAATAATATGCCCTGTTTCATGCGCTAATACTGCTTGTACTTCTTGGCGATTAAGGCGATTTAATAAGCCTGTTGTTACACCAATAAAGGCGTTTTTCTCAGACCAACCCGCTGCGAAGGCATTCGCTTCTGGTGTATCAAGAAGATAGAGTTTAGGAATGTAGCCAAGAGTTGCACTTAAGCTAAGCTCTTCAACAATATTAAGGAGTTGGCGCTCTTGTGCATTTAAAGTGTCATCAGGGCTAATTAATCGCGCATTCATTCCCGTGAGCATAATTTTATGCCCTTTAAAATGAATAAAGATAAGCAATAAAATCGAGATGGCGAGAATAATTAATGTTGCAATAGGGAGCGTTTTGAAAGTCAGAAATGCCAACATATTATCAGTAAGATCTAAATAAGGATTGGCTCCAATAGCAGTATCCACCAGCAAACCGATCATAAGCATTAAGAGTAAATATGTTGCTATAACAAAACGAGTTCGAATAGCATTTTTTCGTAGAACATTTCTGAAATCCATTAGTGACTCCAAACAGCACCGTTAAGTGCTGTTTTTATCAATCTAGAAGTAATAAGTATCTTTTATCACTATCAAATTAATCGAAATTAATGCGGCGTGCTTCTTCTGCTTTAATGGTTTCTTCATCAAGGCGCCAGTACTCTTTATCAATAACAAGGCTTGGGAAAATTTTGACGATAAATACCGCAGGAATAGAGGCGATGAAAGCACGGTATTGCTCTAAAGTACGGTTGTAACCGCGCTTTGCAAAAGAGAGTTTATTTTCTGTTGAAACAATCTCTTCTTGTAAATTCGCCATGATAGTGTCGGATTTTAATTCAGGGTAATTTTCAACCGCGACATTAATGGCACCACTTGAGACAATTTTTGATAACTCATCTTCAGCCGCTTTGGCTTCTTTGGTATTTGCGCTTTGAGATTGTGTTCTTAATTCAGTTATTTTAGTAAATACTTCAGACTCATGACTAAGGTATTTTTTAACGGTGGCTAATAAGCTATCAAACACTTTGCCACGACGATCTAATTGCACTGAAATTTCAGTCTCACTTGAGATAACCGCTTCACGCATAGAGATAATACGGTTGTAATAATAAAAAATAAGACCTAATAACGCGATGGTAATAATTAATCCAGTCATGTGAAGCGCTCTCTTTTCTAATAGTAAACAGGGAATTGTGCTAAATTATTAATGTTAATTTTGCCTATTATTGATAAAGATAGCCAGATGATTATTTCAACAAAGATAAAAAGAGTACTGATAAGGTAAAATCAATAATATGGGCGAGATAAAAAAATACCCCGAATAAATTCGGGGTAAAATGAAAAATAATGCTAGGGTAAATAAAAAAATATCAAGTGAATCATCGGGGATAAAACTAGGTTAAATAAGCAAGCTAACTAAGCTATTTAACCCAGCTATTAACCTAGAGAAATAACATACTTAAAACCAAGGTGCTTGCGCCATTACATTGCCATAAAACAACATTCTTCCTGTAATTTCGCCACTAAAAAGCATCAAAATAGCGATAATAGAGAGCGATGTTTTGCTAAATGAAGCACTATGAGACAACGTAATAATACAAATACCCATAATCAGACTAGCAATGACTTGCCACCATAATAATAGGCTTGCTACATCTGCACCGAGTACTTGTGCTCTCATAACTAATCCCACAAGTACTAATAATGCGCCGATTAACGTCCCTATTTTTAATGAATTGCTAATGGTTTTACCTTGTAAACGTAACCAAGGGATCATCGAGCCAAAGCCAAGCAACAAGGCTGTACCAATAAAGCTAATTTGTGTTGCTGGTGTATGCCATAACGGGTGTGCCTGCATTTGGTAATAGATTTGTGCCGTAACCAAAATAACAGGCAAACCAATAACGCCACAAAATAAGCCAAGTAGGCTATTACGGCGGATGGCATGAGGTTGTACCCAACTGGCTAATGCCCATAATGAAATCAATCCATTTAGCATCACGAAGGCAATAGCTTCGCGACTTAACCAAGAGTGAGCGATACCTAATACAGAACGATAAGCGCTAAGTGGATCACCCAAATGCCCCATCGACATTGAGGAGCCAACAACTTCAATTAGCCAAATTAGTGCAATCGTTGTTCGTAACGCTTTGGTATTTAATATCGCTGAGTTTTGTGTCTGGTTTTGCCATTGATACAGTGAAAGTGCTAATACGGCACCAATGCCCCACTGACTCATCACCGTAAACAGGACTAACGGCAGTTGATAATCATGCATGATTAATCCTCCATACCAATAATGACAATATTAGGATTACTGATGGTGTGATCAGGAACGCCATAGCGTTTTTCCAATAAAGTCCAATTTGTTGTATGTTTTTTACGTAAATCTTCAATGTCACCAAATTCGATGGCACTCGTAGGGCAAGACTCGACGCAACGTGGTTTCAAGCCTTCATCCAGTCTATCTGCGCACATGTTGCATTTACTGGTTTTGCCTTCAACGGGATCATAAACGGGTGCATTATAAGGACAGGCCATAATACACATCTGGCAACCAATGCATTTGTCATGATCTTGCACGACAATACCATCCTCACGTTTGGTATAAGTGTCAGCTGGACAGACTTTTAGGCATTGTGGATCATCACAATGGTTACAAGACATAGTAATAAAGGCTTGTGCATTAGGTTGATCTTCGTTGAATTCACGAACACGACGCCATAGCACACCGGGTGGTGTTACGTTTTCAGATTTACATGCCATAGAGCAGGTGCGGCAACCGTAGCAATCTTTGGTATTTATCAGAAAACCATACTGTTTCTTCGCCATGATCATGCCTCCCGTCTTACGTTAACTAAGGTGCTATTACAGCAATGACCATTACCTAAAGGCTCTACGTGATCATTGGTGACATGGCTACTACTTCCGCCTTGTTGCTCCCACCATCCATTGTCTAATGAGATAACACCTTGCTTAATGTGAGTGGTCACAACGGCAATCGCGCGGTGTTCACCTCGATCATTAAACGCGATAGCCCATTCACCATTTTTAATACCGCGAGCTAAGGCATCATTAGGATGGATAAGAATATTCGGCTGATTACGCTGTACTTCTAAGATCCATTCATTCATACCATGACTGGAGTGAACACTACGGGCGAGTTTGCGTTGTACCGCCATAAGAGGATACTTTTGGGCAAGTTCAGGTGAGCCTTTTATCGATTCTTTTACTGGATAATAGGTGACAATAGGGGAGTAATTTTTTCCCTGCCACTCTTCAATAAAGAAGTGCGCTTTTTTCGTTGAAGTACGGAAAATACCATCTTTAAATGGGATCCAATCGCCTTCAACTGGGCGTACTGGGCCTTTTTCAAGCATTTCTCGAGTAATACCAGAGCCTTTTAGGCAAGCATCAATGTAATGTTCGATAGGCTGATTAAAGACTTCACCAAAGCCAAAACGCTCAGCAAGGCGAGCAAAGATCCAATAATCAGGTTTTGCTTCTCCTGGTGGCTCAACGGCTTTTTCCATTAATTGCACATACTGACTACGAACACCCGCCATTAAACTGGTATCTTCAAAAATAGTGGTAACAGGAAGCACAAGGTCGGCATAAAGTGCCGTGGATGACATCAAGTTATCTGCGACAACAACAAAAGGTACTTTTTTCAGTGCATTACGCACCATATTTGTGTTAGGAAGTTGCGTCATCACCCCCATTGTCATGATCCACCAAAAGTTAATTGGGTGTGGTCTTTCATTGACAATCCAATCACCGACTTTTGCAACAGGGATTGGTTTAATGGGTTTTGCATTAGGTGCTGGTGGAATAATCGGGCTAAATTTCGCCATTTGACGAGCACCGCCCGCATCACAAACTCCTGCACCTTTTTTACCGATATTGCCGGTTAATAAGGCGAGATAAAACTGGCTTGCTGCGACATAAGCACCAAACTCTGTTCGTTGAGCGCCTGACATATTTTGCACAATCATCGCTGGTTTGGTGGTGGCATAATCGCGAGCTAAACGAATGATCGTTTCTTTTGGAATATCCGTTTCTTGGCTGGTTTTTTCGATAGTCCAAGGTTGTGCTTGTTGATAAATTTGCTCAAAAACTGTCACATAGTCAGCATTAGCAGGCAGTTCATCATGAGTTAACGCAGGAACAATATTCGCTGTTTCATGGTGAACAAGTTGCTGACTTAATGTATCAAAAACCAGATAGCTATCTTTATCATCATCAGATTGGCGTAATAGTTTTTGTTGTGAGTCAACAAGGTAAACGGCACCGGTATGCGCCCGTAAAAAAGGTTTATCAGTGAGATTTTCTTCAATGATAATTTTGATCATTCCTAAAGCGAGTGCGGTATCTGTACCAGGTACAATAGGGATCCATTCATCGGCTTTAGCCGCAGTTTCATTAAAGCGAGGATCAATAACCACCATTCTGGCGCCATTTCGGCGAGCTTGGTTGTAGTTTTTAAAATAGGCTTGCATAGTGACTGCTGGGTTATTACCCCAACAAAGAATATAGCGACTATCTTTTACCGTATCTCGAGTATCTGCATAGCGTAGACCCACCATTGGGATCATCGCTGCGGTTACAGCAGAACAGCATAAAGAGCCAGCTTGTTTTGTGGAGCCTCCTAAGTAATCGAAAAACGCTTTACCCATATCGTTTTTAATCGAGTCCATATTGCCTGCATGAGTGGAGATAAATAGCCCCTCATTGCCAAACTTATCAATGGTTTCTCTGATATTCTTTTCAATAAGATCAAGCGCTTCATTCCAACTGATCGGTTTAAAGCCGGCTTTCCCTTTTTCGCCAACACGTAATAAAGGTGTGGTTAAACGATCTTTATGGTATACCCACTTAGTTCGGCTCATACCACGCAAACAGCATTTCACATTAAAGCCTTCAGTGGCTTCAACTTTGATAAGTTGCCCATTATGTGTAAAAGCTGTTAGGTTACAGTGCAAACATTCCATCGCACAGGTTGAACGAAAGGTTTTATATTCGGATAATTTGATCCGTACTTTTTGGTTATATATGGGTTTATTTTCATTAACTAGACTGAACGCGTTAGGAGAAAGAGCGGCCACGCCAATAGCGCCCATTCCTTTTAACAACGTTCTTCTATTTAATTCCCATTTTTGATTTTTAGACATAGACATTCTCACGCACAAGAAAAGTTAACTATATATAAACTCAATTCATATATAGTTAACCTTGAGTTAGATCATCTAAAAATAGACAAAGAAAATAATCGATAGAAAATGATTAAAAAGCCCTATTTAAAATAAGGTTTTAGTGAAATAAACTAGTAAAAATGACAAAAAAAGAATAATGGGATATCGTCATAAAGCAAAGTAAATAACGAATAGGTGTGAAGAAAATAAATGCAGAATTCTCAAGGAGTTAACTCGGTTGATATCGCTATTACCATTCTCGAATTTATTGCGTCGAATGGGGGTATTGCCCGATCGTCAGATATTGCAAAAGCCTGTTCGCTTTCAAAAAGTCGCTTACATAAGTATTTAGTTTCACTTTGTCGCTCAGAAATGCTGTATCAAGAAAGTGAAGGAAGCCAGTATTGTTTGGGCAGTAAAATTCTTTTTTTAGCGCAGGCAACGCCAAAACCACAATCCTTTGTGGATGAGATTAATCAGCTATTATGTGAGTTCAGAGACGAACATAATATGTCTACGGGATTGGTGATATCTCAAGGTAATCAACTGTTTTTAACACGTTACAACCGTAGCTTTAAACATGTTGATATCGATTTTTTGCCTGATACTCCTGTTCCTCATAAAATTAGTGCCGCGGGTGCTGTTTTTGCCACCTTTAGTGATTTGATGATTGAAGCAGATTTATCACAAAAGCAGCAAAATACTATTCGCCAACAAGGTTTTGCTATTCGTCAGGAGCCTGCTGATGGTATTCCTGGCGCACAATCTATTTCATGTCCTGTATTTAATAAAAAAGGGGAAATGGTGGCGGCAGTATTGACGATGGGATTTATTGAACCTGAAAGGCAAGTGGAGCTAGGCAATGCATTAAAAGCAAAAATGGCGCATTTCTCCCATTAATTTGCTAAAGAACGTATTTAGGCACTTTTGCATTAAAAGCAAAGTGCCTAAAATCGTGTGTTGATTAATCGAATAGTCCTTTTGCCAGAATGTCGCCTTCTTGTGAAACACCGGGTAACACAAAGTAATATCCACCGCCAAAAGGTTTGATATAACGCTCTAAGGGTTCACCATCTAAACGTTTTTGGGTATCAATAAACCCTTTTTTAAGGTTATTTTGAAATGAGATAAAGATCAGCCCCATATCTAGTTGACCTGAAGGCGTTAATCCTAATGAGTAGCTATAACTACGTCGGCGTAATTTTGCACTGTAACGTTCTGGATTTCTTGGTTCAGCTCGTCGCATATGAGAATCAAATAGCACTCTGTCACCGTGGGGATCTTTTTCAAATTGAGGATCGTCCATCTCTTGCTTCATACCTATTGGTGCACCCGTTGAGCGATGGCGCCCAAAGTTATTTTCTTGATCTTCAAGCGGTGTTCTATCCCAAAATTCCAAAGCAAAACGAATAAGGCGAACAGCTTGATAACTTCCACCTAAACACCACTGTGGCTCTTTTTGTTTCTCAGTGATCCAAACAAGATCATCCATCAAACTATTATCTGAAGAAGGGGCGTTGCCCGAGCCATCTTTAAAGCCAAAAAGATTAATAGGTGTTTGTCGATTATCGATATCACGAGAAGGAAGAAAGCCATCGATTTTCCATACAGCATAAACCTTCCCTGACAGATGTTTTAAAATATCTCTTAACGCATAAATTACACTTTCTGGGCTATTCGCACAAAGTTGCAGTAATACATCGCCACCACACCATTTAGGATCGAGTCGGTCATTAGGAAAGGGTTTCATGGGCTCTAAGCGCTTAGGTTTTTTAGCTTGAAAACCAAAACGGCTATCAAAAAAACTATCACCTAAAGCAACGGTGACGGTTAATTCATCAGGGTGTAATTGTGTTCCTAAAATACCAGATTCAGCAGGGGGAAGATGCGGGTTAGCCCTTTGTTGAAGTTCTCTGGGTTGAGTTAAAAATGCAATTCGTTGTGTCAGTGTTGTAAATACTCTTTTTATATCATCGGCGTTTGTTACTGTCAGATTAAGTGCAATCAATGAGGCATGTTTTTGTTCTGGCGTAATAACACCCGCTTGATGTTTACCTAAATAGGCAATAGCGCGCTGATAACGAGGTATTGAAGAAGCGCTTTGTTTTTCTACTGCTTTCGCTCCTATACTGGCGAGTAATAGACTCCCTCCTAACCATTTTAACGTTGTACGTTTATTTAGGTTAACAGGATTTTTTGATAGCGATTTAAAGAGAGTTTTATTTTTCATCACTTGCTTCTTTATAGTGATAGTAAACATCAATATTGAGCGTGCTACGCAAGTTTGCCACTTGCTCTGCTAATTGTGTCACTTGAGAAAAAAGCCAACTTTTTTCTGTTTCAGGAAGCGCGGTTAAAGGCTGGAATAGACCTTCATCGCGCTGATATTTTAAAAGCAGAGCACCTATATCGTCATACTGTTTGATAAGCAGTTGATATTCTGTCGTTGGAATATGATTAGATAAGATCTCTACGATTAAGCGCGATCCAGATAAATTGGCATAACTATCACCCAGATCGCTGTTTGAATATTGATTTTCAATACCAGCGAGTTTGTCAGTTAAAATAAACTCTAAGCTATCACCCGCAGATTGAACCAATTTAGGAATAGGAATATCTTCAATCGCGACACGTTTTTTTAAGTCACTAATGCCTCTTAAAAGGGCTTTTGCTGATTCGGTGGCTTTTTGAAGATCTTTTAATTTAAACAGTTGATATTCAACTAAATGAAATCCTGAAAAACGAGGTGAATTTTCTCTTTCAAGAAAGAAATCGGCTCGATTATTCAATAAACGTTCGCTTGTACCAAAAAGGGCAATAATAGGGCGGATCACTTCATAATGATAATGCGCTTGTTGATAAGCATTTTGTGCATTAATAAGCTGATTTTTTTCACTATTTTCGATTAATTTATCGAGCGATTTTTCAACTAGCGTTAATTTTTCAACAGCCTTTTCTCGATAATTTAAAATATCGGTTTCAAACTTTTTAGGAGTGGGGATATCCCCTTTGGCAATAACGACATTGTCGCTATCTTGAATAATACCCTGAATAATTTTTTCGGCATAAATAGGAAAAGAAAACAACAAGATAAATAGAAAAATGGTGATCTTTTTACTTAGCAACTTTACATTATTTAGCATGGCGAGCGCCTCGCTTAAATAACAGTGCTACAACCACCCAATACACAATAAATGTCACCACGCTTAAACCAATGGGTTGAGAGCGATAAGCAAAAAACGAGACTAAAAAATTACCAAAGACACTGGAATCATCAAGAATATGGCTAATATCCCAAAGCGGATAAATAAAGAAATCAGGTAATTCAAAATCTATTTCAATCAATAGATTTGCAATTTCTTCTACGGCTTTTAATAACAGAGAAACGGCAAGGAATAGTAATAAAAATCCTGTTACGGTAAAGAAATAGCGCCATGAAATAACTTTTGAAGTCAGCAAAAATAGCCATAGTGTGAATGCAGCGACAAGTAAGCCAATAAAGACCTCAATAAAGAAAGGTAGTGCTGTTTGTGCATTTAGGGCCATAATATGGCTAGAGAGGAATACCACGACTTCGCTGCCTTCTCTGGCAATCGCAATGGCAATAATCAATAAAATACCCCATGCACTTTGTTGCTGTGTTTTTTGGGTGAGTTCATTTTCTATATTTGCTTTTAATGATTTTCCTTGCCCATTCATCCAATAAACCATCTGCACAATAAGTACACAAGCGAGGATCTCCATTGCGATCATAAATAGAGATTGCCACATATCTTCGAGTGAGCTAAATACGCCATAAATACTTAGCGCTAGAATAATGGCAAGAAATAACCCAAATACCACGCCACCCCATAAATATTTCATACCTTGTTGTGGTGTTGGTGAACGTTTTATCCACGCATAAATAATGCCTACCACTAATAGCGCTTCAAAACTTTCTCGCCAAACAACAAACAGAACTTGTCCCATAATTACTCTGCCTTTTCAGTTGCAACAATTTCACCTTGAGGATGAGAAAGGTGAAAATCATCAAAGAAGGTGTAACGGCCTGGTTTTAGTGGTGCGATTACAACGACAGAATTGGCGCCCGGTGCTAATACTTTTTCTTTACGTAGCTGTGTACTTTCAAATTCAACAGGGCTAGTGCCTGTATTACGAATTTTTATTCTAATAGGTGTTTTAGCGGGGACTTCAAGTACTTGGGGAATAAGTTCGCCATCTTTCATTTCTAATTCAACGGTGTATTTCTCTGCTGCAAAAACAGAGGATGTCACCATTAACAGTAGTAATAATGTATATTTAGAGAGAGTTTTGATCATCAGCGTTTCACTTAAAAAAAGAGAAAAAGGATAAATCCAAAGGGTTGGATTTATCCGTTATCAAGCTAATTAGTAACTGCCTTTACGACCCGTACCGCTATAGGTGAAATCCCATGACACTTCAAAGGGTTCAAACCAAGGTGAAACACCCGTTTCTTTATCGATATGGCGACCAAAAGCGATATCTTTGTTGTATGAAGGCGGGTAAATTTTATAGGTCACGTTATATTGACCATTCCCGTCTAGTTTCAGGTTTTCACCATAGTGAGGGCCATCGTTGGCAACCATCGCCATAAATGTACCTTGTTGTTTTTTCGCAGGCGCGTCGGATTTTGTTACGGTGTATTCGATGGTGAGGTAAGGGATCCAATCACCCTCAGCAAATCCATTCGGATTATCTTCCGTAGCATGAATATCTGCTTCTAAATGGATATCTGCCTTATCAGCAGCCAAGTGATTCATCGCATGATGACCTTCTTCGGTATCCATTGTGATAGGTTGGAGATAAACCCCTTGAATTTCCATACCATTTTTAAGAATAGGATGACCAACTGGATACTCGACAGCAAAAGCGGACGCAGAAAGAAATGAGAGTGCAGTGAGAGAGAGTGCATAGCGATATTTCATGTTTAACCCCTATTATTGAATGATAATTGTTATTATTCTTAATAAGGTTAACATAATTTGTATTAGAAATAGGAGATAATCTATACGAAAAATATCGCTTAAGTTGGCAGGGAAGTCAGTGAAAATAGTGATAACATTTTCTTTTATAAAAGAAAAAAATTTGTTGTTCTGAAAGAAATATATGAATGGGATTAATAATTCCAGGTAATAATACTCAATGAAATCATCTAATTAAGAATAATATATGGAAATCTTATTTATCATAATAAGAAGATAAAATAGAAGACTTCCATATTAAGAATATTAAATTTGACTTTGAGCACTCCAAAACTGTTTGGACTGTGTCAGCGCTACAGCTGAAACTTGCTCTTCATTTGGTGGGAGGAAAAATGCAGGAGTGACTTTTAGCTCTTGTGCAATATGAAAGAGCATATCAACATCAATCTTACATAGCCCATTCTCATAACGTGAAAATTGTTGCTGGCTAATACCGACTCGTTCCGCGACAACTTTTGCTGACAAGCGAAGTTGCTGGCGTTGTTTACGAATTTTATGCCCAATAATTTGAGAAATGGGATAAATCTTTGACATTAGTGACCTCATTCTTCCTATCAACCACCAATAATATCCAATAAATTGAATATTAAGTTTCCGTGATGGATCTTCAAAATAAACAAGCACTCCAGCTTGAATGAGTCAAATCCATACTACTGTGTTATCGGTTAATTGGATGAATTATTTATACCCGTTACGTTATAAGATGATATTAATTTTCATTAAACTATTTTGAGATCTTTCTTTTTTCTAGCAGGATAATCGAGGATTTTTTGATAAGCAGTGCTATATATTGCCTAAACACCATTTATTCTGTTATTTATGCTCGCATTTATGATTAATAAAGAGTAAATAATGCAATCACAATAAAAAAGATAAAGCCCTCTTTGACTGTATTTATACTCGAAAATACCTTTTATAGGCTTTTTATAATGGGTTATTTTTGAGTTTTTTTTTATCTCGCTGCGATTTCCCTTCTTAAAATAGCGTCAAACCCAAACAATAATTTTCATTTTATTGTTATTTATAAAATTACATTCACATCTAATAGTCTACGGCGTTAAGATTGTTATCTATAATACTTAGGCAAATTATAAGTATTGCAGGGTAATTATCTATTTATCGTCAAGGTCGAGATTATGAATGTAAAAGATATCATTCGTCATGAACCATTTGGAACATTGCTAGGCTATGCGCCTGGTGGTGTCGCGATTTACTCTTCAGATTACAGCAGTATTGATAAAGAAGACTATGCCGCTAATGATTCATTCCGTAGTTATATTGGTAATGAATATATGGGGCATAAGTGGCAGTGTGTTGAGTTTGCTCGCCGTTTTCTCTATTTACATTATGGAACTGTATTTACTGATGTGGGAATGGCTTATGAGATATTCTCGCTGCGTTTTTTACGCAAAACCATAAATGACGATATATTGCCATTACAAGCCTTTGCCAATGGTAGTAAACAGTCGCCAGCAGTGGGTGCTTTGCTGATTTGGCAAGAAGGTGGTGAGTTTAAAGTAACAGGGCATGTTGCGGTTATTACTGAAGTGCTTGAAGATAAAATTCGTATTGCGGAACAAAATGTTATCCACACTCGATTACCTGCTGGGCAACAGTGGACTCGAGAATTACCGCTTAAAGTGACGGATAACGGTTACTTTATTCAAGATACTTTTGATAATACAACTCTATTAGGTTGGATGATCCAAACAGAGCCTAATGCTTATAGCCTTCCTCAACCTAAAATTGCGCCTGAACTGTTAGCCATTCATGCGGAAAAACTTGAGAATAAAGGCCAGTTGGATGGCAAATGGTTAGATGAAAGTTCACCGCTAGAAAAAGCGTATGTCGTCGCACAACACGGTCATATCATCAATCAAGATAGCTATGAATATTTCACCATTTCAGAAAGTGCAGAGCAGGAACTTATTCGTGCAAGTAATGAAATGCATTTGATGTATTTGCATGCAACTGAAAAAGTGTTGAAAGACGATAATCTACTGCGTTTATTCGATATTCCTGAAGTGTTGTGGCCTCGTATTCGTTTGTCATGGCAAAACAGACGCCATCAAATGATCACGGGACGATTAGATTTTTGTATGGATGAACGTGGTGTCAAAGTTTATGAATATAATGCTGACTCTGCCTCTTGCCATACCGAAGCTGGCTTAATCATCGAGAAATGGGCACAGAAAGGTGGAATTAAAGAGGGTTTTAACCCTGGTGAACGCTTACTTGATGCATTAGCGGATGCTTGGAAACACTGTGATGCAAAACCTTTTGTGCATATTCTTCAAGATGATGATAGTGAAGAAGATTATCACGCTCTCTTTATGCAACAATCACTGAATCAAGCAGGTTATAACAGTAAAATTCTACGTGGATTAGATGAACTTCATTGGAATAGTCGTGGTCAATTGATTGATGCAGACAAGCGGGTTGTTGAATGTGTTTGGAAAACATGGGCTTGGGAAACAGCATTAGACCAACTAAGAGAAGAGAGTGAACAACAAGCACTGATCCCTATTCGTACAGGGCATCCTGAAGGCGAAGTCCGCTTGGTCGATGTGCTTTTACGTCCTGAAATTACCGTTTTTGAACCTCTTTGGACACTTATTCCTAGTAATAAAGCGATTCTACCTATTTTATGGCAATTGTTCCCAGATAATCCTTATTTGTTAGATACTGATTTCACAGTGACACCTCGTCTTGCACAAAGTGGTTATGCGGTTAAACCGATTGCGGGTCGTTGTGGTAGTAACATTGGTTTAGTCGATCATAAAGATAATGTGTTAGATGAAACCAGTGGTCAGTTTGATCATCAAGAAAATATTTACCAAGAATTATGGTGTTTACCAAAAGTGGCAAATCGTTATATCCAAGTTTGCACCTTTACAGTGGGCGGGCATTATGGCGGTTGTTGTTTACGTTCAGACCCAACTCTAGTTATTAAAAAAGAGAGTGATATTGAACCTTTAATTGTGATTGAAGATAAACACTTTCTAGCTAAATAAGATCATAGACGTTTAGAATTAATAAACGATAGACCCGCCTAATTGGCGGGTTTATTTTAATAAATAATATTCTCAGTGATATGTTTTCTATTTGCGACGATTAAACCTGCATATTTTGCAATAGCGACGATCTGTTGTGTTGAAAAGGTCATCTCTTTCATCGGATTTTCCTTAGAAAATTACATTCTTTCCTTGATTTGTTTTTTCAGCCACTGAATGAAAAGCTGTACTTTAGCATTATTTTTTTCATTTCTAGTGACGAGGTAATAACGCTGAGCACAAAAAAGCTCACTATTATCAAAAGGAATAATTAATTCTTTATTAGCCAGTTGTTTTTGCACTAAACGTTTTCTTCCCATCGCCACTCCTGAGTGGTTAACCGCAGCAATAACAGCAAGATCAGAGCGGTCAAAACAGATATTGCTACGATTAGGAAAAAGTGAAAGCCCCATATATTCACTCCAAGCTCGCCATTCGTCGAAATCAGAGTTATTACTCCAAGCTTGCCTATCATGCAGTAAGGTGCAATTGGATAGATGATGAATATTACCAATAAGCTCATGTTTTTTAGCATATTCAGGGCTACATACGGGAATAATAGATTCTGAAATTAAATCTTCGCAATAAAGATTTTGTAGTTGTTTATCATCAAAATAAATCGCCAGATCAATGCCATAACCTCGAAAGTTAATATCATCATTTCCTGTGAGTAGATTTAATTCAATAGAGGGATAACGTTCAGTAAAATCTGAAATAAGAGGAACTAGCCAACATTGGGCAATAGAAGGTCGTGAATAAACGGTGAGAATGCCTGAGACTTCTTGGTTATGAATATCTAAAATTTCTTGGTTAATATCTTCTAGCGTTTTTTTAAGCGCCCAATAAATTCGTTCACCTTCTTCTGTTAACTCTATTCGGCGATGAAAGCGGTCAAATAGCTTGATACCTAATTCTTCTTCTAACGTATTAATACGATGACTAATAGCACTTGGCGTTAAGGACAGTTCTTCTGCTGCTAAAGCGAATGAAAGGTGGCGACCTGTTGCTTCAAAAGTGTGAAGTCTTGCTAATTGATAACTAGATAATCGTTTATTTCTTAAAATCACGCTAGAAGATTCAAACATTCTTTTATTCTCGTTTTGTTGTTAATAGTAACGTAGGTTAACAATCAAGCTAATGTTAAGATGAAATACCATGCTGCTACTTATCATAATGTGATTATTTGTGCATTGTGTCACTTATTTGAGTTAATTGAGTTCATCTTAGTGTAAATTTTCATCATTTGTAAGTACCGAATGATTAATATTCAATATGATTAACAATAAATAAAATATTTGGGATGGATATATGGATTCAACGTTATGGGTGCTGGGTACTCTTATAATTAGTATCTTGCTCATTGTTTTTACTATAATAAAACTTAAGTTTCATCCGTTTTTAGCCTTACTATTGGCAAGCTTCTTTGTGGGTACTGCAATGAAGATGAATCCTTTAGAAATGGTAAATGCGATTGAAAACGGTATTGGTGGTACGTTAGGATTTTTAGCAGCAATTATCGGTTTAGGAACTATTCTTGGTAAGATGATGGAAATATCAGGTGCCGCAGAACGCATCGGTATTACATTACAAAAATGCCGTTGGTTATCTCCAGACGTTATTATGGTATTGGTTGGTCTTATTTGTGGTATTACACTCTTTGTTGAAGTGGGTGTGGTATTACTGATCCCTCTTGCTTTCTCTATTGCGAAAAAAACAAATACTTCATTATTAAAATTAGCTATTCCATTATGTACAGCGTTAATGGCTGTTCACTGTATTGTTCCTCCTCATCCTGCTGCATTATTCGTGACTAATGAATTAGGGGCAGATATGGGAACCGTTATTGTTGCGGGTCTTGCAGTTGGTTTAGTCGCATCTTTAGTGGGTGGTCCTTTATTCTTAAAAATATTAGGTGAACGCTTACCATTTAAAACAGTACCTGAAGAATTTTCTGATATGGAAATTCGTGAAGAAAAAGATTTACCTTCATTAGGTGCCACTCTCTTTACTGTATTACTGCCTATTGTTCTGATGTTGATAAAAACAGCAGCAGAATTAAATATGACAAAGGGAACATCGCTTTATACTGCATTACAGTTTATTGGTAACCCAATTACTGCGATGTTTATTGCTGCCTTTGTTGCTTATTATATTCTAGGTATTCGCCGTAATATGGGCATGAATACGTTATTGAAGAAAACAGAAGATAGCTTTAGCTCTATTGCCAACATCTTATTAATTATTGGTGCGGGTGGTGCTTTTAATGGCATTTTAAAAGGTAGTGGTTTAAGTGAATCTTTAGCGTTAATTCTTTCTAACTTAGATATGCATCCTATTTTATTGGCTTGGTTAGTCGCCATTATCCTTCATGCTGCTGTTGGTTCTGCAACTGTTGCAATGATGGGCGCGACTGCAATTGTTGCACCACTAATGCCTTTATACCCAGACATTAGCCCTGAAATTATTACATTAGCAATTGGTTCAGGTGCTATTGGTTGTACCATCGTCACAGACTCACTGTTTTGGTTAGTGAAACAGTATTGTAATGCAACTTTAAGTGAAACTTTTCGTTTTTACAGTGTCGCGACCTTTATTGCCTCCTTTGTCGCATTAGGCGGTACATTTATGCTTTCTTTTGTCATATAAAAGAGAACGACTATGAACCATATAGATATAAATAAATTAACAAGCAATTTTCCACTAGTTCGTGACTTAGTGGACTTAAAAGAAGTGGTTTGGTTTAACCCAAAAGTGACCACCACTGACCAGGGACTTCCATATGTTGGTTTAACGCAAGATGACGTAATTGACGCACAAGCGAGATTACAACGTTTTGCACCTTATTTAGCAAAAGCATTTCCAGAAACGGCTGTCACTCAAGGAATTATCGAATCAGAAGTGGTTGATATTCCTAAAATGAAAGTCGCACTTGAAAAGCGTTATAACACGTCCATTAGCGGTCAATTGCGTTTGAAAAAGGACAGTCATTTACCTATTTCTGGCTCAATTAAAGCGCGTGGTGGGATTTATGAAGTACTGACTCATGCTGAGAAATTAGCGATAAACGCGGGATTGTTGAGCACAGACGATAATTATGAAAAATTATTTTCTGATAAATTTCGTGAATTCTTTAGCCAATACAGCATTGCTGTTGGCTCAACAGGCAACTTAGGTATGTCTATTGGGATCATGAGTGCGAAATTAGGCTTTAGTGTGAGTGTTCATATGTCTGCTGATGCACGTCAGTGGAAGAAAGATAAATTACGTTCTCATGGTGTTAATGTTGTTGAATATGAACAAGATTACAGCATTGCGGTAGAAGAAGGCCGCAAAGAAGCAGAGAAAGATCCTAACTGTTTCTTTATCGATGATGAAAACTCAAAAACATTATTTTTGGGTTATGCGGTAGCGGGATTACGTTTAAAACGCCAATTTGAAGAGCAAGGTGTTCGTGTTGATAGTGAGCATCCTCTGTTTGTTTATCTGCCTTGTGGTGTCGGTGGTGGCCCTGGTGGTGTTGCATTTGGGCTAAAACTGGCATTTGGTGACGCAGTACACTGTTTATTTGCAGAACCAACGCACTCACCTTGTATGTTATTGGGTGTTTATACCCAATTACATGAAGGCATCTCTGTACAAGAGATTGGTATCGATAACGTAACTGCGGCTGATGGTCTTGCTGTCGGTCGTGCATCAGGCTTTGTTGGTCGAGCAATGGAGCGCTTAATTGATGGTTATTACACTATTGATGACCAAGAGCTTTATGACTTACTCAGTTTATTAAATAAAGAAGAAGGGATTAAGTTAGAACCTTCGGCTTTAGCTGGAATGACAGGTGCTGTACATGTCACTCAAGCTAAAGATTATCTGCAAGGATTATCACTAGACAGTCAAAAAATGCAAAATGCAACGCATTTAGTATGGGCTACTGGTGGTGGTATGGTTCCAGCAGATGAAATGCAAAAATATCTCGCTCAAGGAAAATAGAGAGAGAACGGAGGCTATCAGCTTTTGTTCTGATAGCTTCTCAAAAAATAAAGGGAGTAGTACAAGTATTTTTCTAAAACAATAAAAACGTAGCAATATGCTACACCAAGCATTACCTCAAACATTCACACCAGGATGTCACACCAGGGGAAAATGTCGTAGTATTATTATAAAAAAGAGGTACCCATTGGGTGCCTCGCTTACTTTATATCTTGCTAAATTAGAAAATATTAAAAATCAATTTTGATATTCACTCCATAATTTCTACCTGGCAAAGGGGCTAAATATTTCAACTGAGAAGAAGCGGGTCTTGCTTCTGTATTGGTGAGATTATTAATAATAAAATCAACAGAAACATCTAATTTATCAAGATGATATTTTTTGCCAATTCCTGCATCAACTAATGTGTAAGAAGGAAAAGTAATATCCCCACCATACATTAATCCACCACTTTCTTTTTGTTTTTTATAGTAAGTCACAGTACTAAATGCGGTTAACTCTTCATGCTGATAATTAAGGCTAATACCATGTTTTTCATTGGGAAGATTAGGCAAATAATTACCTGCAATAAAGAGCTTTCTTTTACTTCTGTTTTCAACAAAATCACCAAATAGTGTGAATGTAAGATTATGGTCGTGAGGCATTTCATATAAATATTTAAATTCGTATTCTAAACCTTTTGTTTCAAGATCAGTTTCATCCCATTCCATTACTGTAACGCCACCACGACTTACGCCCGTTAAGCGTCTAAACTTAAAATCGCTATAGTCAGTTTTATACAGATTGAGTTTATTAGAAAAATTACCAATCTCAATAATGGATGATAATTCAATGCTCTTACTTTTTTCTGTATTAAATTTACTGTTTCCTTGTTCTTCAATTAAATAAGCATAGTGGGGACCATGTGTATAAAGTTCATTAATTTCAGGAGCACGATAAGAAATATTTTTTTGTAGCTTTAATGTCCATTCATCAATTGGTGTAAAAGATAAGGCTAATGTATTTGCACTGGTATCAAAATGACGATTTTGCAGATTTGAACCTTGTCCTCGACCGCTATTATAATTATCAGGAATATTTAGATGATGATGGGTATAGCCTTTACGGTATCCCGCAGTAATTTCAAAAGGAGATAAATTTAACGACTCAACCCAATATATTCCATACTCTTTGGTCAATACACTTGGTAAATAAGCATCATAGCCAGACGTTTTCAGATCACGATAATTACCGTTAATTCCGACAGCACCATTAAGACGATTAAATAGCGGAGTATGTGCAGTTTCTATCGCTAATTGATGGCTTTTAGTGTTAAATACCGATGATGCAATTTGACCGACCAACTCCTCATCTTTCGATTCAGAATAAGAGTAATAAAAAGCGCTGTCTCTGAAAAAGGGCGTTAAGTGATAATGTTTTCCTTGTATATCTATTCGTCGATTATGGTTTGAAACTGAAATAGGTTTGTACATTTCTCGTGTCGTTTTCGACGTGAGATAAGCATATCCTGGTACACCATAAGATGTTTGAAAATCAGTAATAGATAGGCCTAAATAACCATCATCTTCAATATAAGAGAGTGATGCATTGCCACTTTGGCTTTTTAAAAAGCTATTAGGAATTTCTTTATTATTATTTTCAACATAATGCTTAGGCGGTGTTACATGTTCAATGGATGTGGGACTGCCGGGTTTATATTGTGAGTTAGCTTCATTATCAACATAACCAATACCTGAAAAATAATCTTTATCTTTAAAAGTATATTTATCATCTTCGCTTAATTCATATTCAACTTTGTATTTTTTCCAAAACTCACTAATGTAAGGGTAAGCTTCAGGATTACGGCTGGTAAACACTTTCATATCAACTTGGCATTGATCACGTAACGCAAAGTGACTTTTTAGTTGTTGATAGCTATAACACGGTGCTGCTTTAGAATGTGTTGGAATTTTATATCTAGTAACTCGTTTAGTGGCACCTGAAATATTAAAAACCCAGTTTTCTTCATTACTGAATTTAATATTTGCTGATCCACCATTACCGTTATTGGTACTTCCATTAAATGTCACGGCGCCTGAAATCGCTTTTTCAGGCAACTGTGTCATTATCCTATCATCCCACAAATGAATTGCACCACCACTGCTACTACCTCCATAAAGTAGTGCTTCAGAGTTTTTACTGATCGATATTTCATTAATTCTGTTCATATCAATGGGAATAGGCATATTTCCACTAATAAATGAAACATCATTAATAGGAAGATTATTGACTAAAATACCTACTCTATTTCCAGACATGCTACGAATAACGGGTCTTGCGGCATTAGGGCCAAAACCTTCTGCTTGTACTCCTGCGACTTTTGAAACGGTATTACCAATGGTATTGGACTTTATTTGTTCAAGTTGTTTTCCTTTTATCTCTTCCCGATTATTCAGTAACAATGAAGAGAAAGTCTCTTTGTTTTTTATTGATGTTGCTTTAACAGTAATAACATCGTTTGGTATTTCTTTTCCTTTGCTTTTATCTTCATTATTCTCTTTTCCATATAAAGGAGACGACAAAAGCATAAGTAAAATAATAGAGAATTTACTTTTTTTCATAATTATTTTTTATACTTAGAATGTAAGAGTAGTGCCTAATATGATATTACGACCTGGTAAATACATTTCATCTTTAATATAAGAGGTACTGTCTTTCCCTTTTGCATCAAAGATATTATTAACTTTGGCATACAAGGTATAATTGGTATTATCTAAATAGCCAATATATTCACTACCTAAGCTAACTGTATTATAAGATGCTGTTGGCGTTTCATATTCGGCTGTTTTATTCTGTTTTCCAAAGTGATCAACCCGAATTTGCCCATTTAGATTTTCTGTTAAACTATGTTTAATATAAACGCTTAATCGATAAGCGGGGATCCTTGGAATATTTCCTTTATTATGCAGTAAATTTGCTCTGACATAATCACCAGAAATACCAATTAAGCTATCTTGGTGATAGTAATAGTCAATATTACCTTCTACACCTTTGAATTGAGCATCATGTTGTACGTATTGTAATGGTCGATATCCATTATTTAATTCAGCGCCAGTAAACTTGCCATAAATATAATTATCAATATGGTTATAATAGGTACTAATATTGAATTGAATATCACCTGTTACTTTAGTTATCCCAATATCAATATTATTTGCCGTCTCTGCGGTTAAATTAGGATCGCCTTTTTCAATAGTTCGACTTGCAGCATGAACACCATTCGCGTAAAGCTCTTCTGCAACAGGTAATCTTTTCGTGTGTGATAGTGATAAATTTAAAAAATAATCTTGTGTAAAATTCCACGCTAATCCAGCAGAAATCGAAGATGCACTCTGTTTATTGTTTTTTTGAGTTTCTCTATTTAACAGTGATTGCCACTCTTGGCGAAAACCTAATTCATAGCGAAAATCGCCGAATTGGTATTCTTCTAATAAAAAGAGTGAGTGATTTTTTGTTTTTGTTGACGGTACATAAGCCTCTTCTCCATAAGCACTAAAATCACGTTGATTAAATTGCCCGCCAATAACACCATGCCAGCCTAAAATAGGTTGATGTGTGAAAGAAAATCTTAATTCATCTCCTTTGTTTTTAAATTGGGTACTAACTTCATGATCTTCTTTTTCATCATGATGATAATGGGTTCTGGCCGCACTGAAACGTACCGATTCAATACCGGCAAATGGGTTACTTTTTTCACCACGAAGATCCCATCGTTTACTCTCCATAATAATATAGGGAATGCCATGCTCATGTTGTTCATCAGGGTATTCATGATTGTGATCATGATGATGATGACCAACTAAAGGTGGGTGAGTAGGGGCGTGATGATGCTCCTCCTCATGATCATGAAAATGAGTATGACCAGGTAATCCATATCGGCGATGTTGCTCACCATAGCCAATTCCAATATAACCCTCATCAAAGATCCATGATGCACCGATATTTGCAGATTGGTTATCTTGATAAGAACCAGCTAAGCGGCTTGCTTCCCCTTGATGTAATGGCTCGGGTTGTTTGTAGTTACTTTGGTAACGTTTCGTGCCTTCAATACGCAGAGCTAAATTATCTTGCCCTAATGTCAAACCTGCTGCACCGGTATTTCCTTTAGAAACAGAATCATATTGATAATGTAATTCGCCATCGTAACCTTTTTCAGGCACTGACATAGGAATTTTGCTATCAATAACATTAATGGCGCCACCGATTGTGCCTCCTCCATAAAGTAATGCTGAAGATCCTTTTAATACTTCAATACGCTGGCTTAAAAAAGGTTCACTCGTGATTGCGTGATCTGCACCAATCGACGATACATCCATAAGATCACTACCACTGTGCAATACTTTTACTCGGTTGCCTGACATCCCACGAATAACGGGATGCACTGAGCCTCCACCAAAAAAACTGGCATGAAAACCGGGTAGAGATGTCAATGTTTCAGCAATAGATGCACTACGATTAGCGCGTAACTCTTCTTGTGTAATGACAGCAACGGGTGTTGCCATTTTTTCTTGTGGTGTTTGTAAAGGCGTTGAATAAACCTTTAATACCTCATTTTGTGGTTTTTCTTCTGATTTCGTTGTGGTGTTTGCGTTTGCAAATAATGAATAACTTATTGAAATAAAAAGCGTTGTATAACTAAAAACAGATTTTTTCATTTTACTTACCTCCTTTATTTTATAATGTTATAACATAACATTTTGTAAATATTGTAAGTAAATATAATTATCATTAGCAAGTGGTGATTTTTTCAAAATGATAAAATTTTTATAAGTTATTGTAATTTATATATAAAAATATTTTCTCTGAAAGAGGGAGAAGAGATGAAAAAAGGCACCTCAAAGGTGCCTTTAAGATAAATAAGATAAAGACGCTTATTCTAGGATAAACATACCATAAGGGTGAATTTGCAGATAATAACTGTCACCTACATTCGGCTGAAGCTGTGTGGCATTGACTTGTAATAGCAAGGTTTGATTTTGCCATTCTACCGTGACTTCATATTGTGGTCCCATGTAAGCCACGTGCACTATTTTACATTGCTGACAGACATCGCCTTGTTGAGATAAGGTAATCGCTTCTGGTCTAACTCCAACTCTAACTTCGGTTTTAGTCGTATTAAATGTATCTGGTTTTGGTAGGCGATATTGGAAAATATCAACATAATCAGCGCCCAATGTGGCTGGGAATAAGTTTGCATCTCCCATAAAGCTTGCCATAAATTCAGATGCGGGTTGGCGATAAAGATTTTGTGGTGAACCTAATTGCATTATCTTGCCTTTATTCATCACTAAAACCATATCAGAAACGGCAAATGCTTCACTTTGGTCATGAGTGACATAAAGAGACGTGATATTAAACTGTTGTTGTAATTCACGAATTTTCTCTCTCATACTACGACGTAAGTTAGCATCAAGGTTACTCAATGGTTCATCAAAAAGCAGCACTTTAGGTTTCAAAATTAAGGCGCGAGCTAATGCAACACGTTGTTGTTGACCACCTGAAATTTGGTCAACAAAACGGTCTTCAAAGCCTGCTAAATCCACCAGCTCTAAGGCTTCAGAAACACGTTGTTTGATTTCAGCCTTAGGACGCCCCAGCATTTTTAAGCCATAGCCAATATTTTCGCCCAACGACATATGAGGGAAAAGGGCATAAGACTGAAACACCATACAGATGTCGCGTTGCTGGATCGAACGGTCGGTAACATCTTCGCCATCGATAAAAATTTTGCCTTCTGTCGGTTTTTCTAACCCTGCCACTAAACGTAATACGGTTGTTTTACCGCAACCTGAAGGCCCTAATAATGAAACCATTTTGCCTTGTGGAATAGACAAACTGAGATCTTCAATCACCGTGTTAGTGCCAAAACGCTTAATTACATTTTTCAGTTCAACGAAATGTTGTTGTGTCATGATTTATACTCCGTATTACTGTGCATTTTTGGCTTTAGAGCGTGAAACACGGGCTTCGCCAATCAAATAGTCAAATAAGAAAATAATTGCCAACATCACGACGATTAAAATCGAGCCGTAGGCAATTGCGACGCCGTATTCACCATCTTCAACGCGGTTTAAAATATAAGCGGTTGCAACGCGTGTATCTGGTGTAACAAGGAAAACGATGGCACTGACTGTCGTTATCGCACGCACAAAGCTATAAATCAGCGCAGATAAAATAGCAGGGCGTAATAACGGTAACAGCACATAGAAAATGGTTCTCATTGAGTTCGCTCTTAAACTTAGAGAAGCTTCATCAAGCGATTTATCAATTTGCCCTAATCCCGCAATACCCGCACGTATTCCCACAGGCACGTTACGCATTGTCATAGAGATAATCACAATTGCCGCCGTTCCCGTTAAATAGAAAGGCGAGTCGTTAAACGCAAGAATATAAGAGACACCTGCGACGGTTCCTGGTACGGCAAAACAAAGCATGGTTGTGAACTCGATACTTTTTTTACCTTTAAAGTCTTGGCGCACCACGATATAGGCAATTAATAGTCCGAGAATTGCCGTGATCGGCGCGGCGATACCCGCATATAACAAGGTATCTAATAATGAAGGCCATGCACCGTCACTCATTCCTTGACCAAATAATTTGATAAAGTTATCGAGTGTTAAGGTGTAATCAACTCCCCAGTTAACGGTAAAGCTACCGTAGAAAATACTGCCATAGAGCAGGATATTAAAGACAACCCAAATACCTAAAACAGTAGTCACAAATGCGATCAGTGACGATGGAAGAGGTTGAACATCACCGCGATAAGATTTACCTGATACCGTGACGTAAGAGCGTTTACCAATCCACATATACTGCACACAGAACACTAATAGTGAGAAAACTAACAGTGATGCGCCTAATGTACTGGCTGATTGATAATCAAGCTGAGAGCCTGTGATATAGAAATAAATTTGTGTGGCGATAACGTCAAAGTTGCCTCCTAAAACTAACGGATTACTAAAGTCAGCAAGAGATTGCACAATTACAATTAAAAACGCATTGGCTAACGCAGGTTTAAGCAACGGCATAAAGACGTTAAAGAAAGTTTGATAACGGTTTGCTCTTAAGGTGTAAGAGGCTTCTTCTAATGAAGGATGAATGGTTTTAATGGCGCCATCTAAAATCATAAATGACATAGGGGTAAAGGCGAGCACTTGCGCCAACCAAATCCCTGTAAAACCATATAACCAGTTGGTATTTTCAAGTCCTGCGTAAGTGGCCAGAAACTCTGTCACATAACCCGAACGTCCCATCATTAACGTCACCCCTAAACCGACAACAAAAGGTGGTGTAACAATAGGTAAGATAGAAAATACACGGCCGATAATGGCAGAGCGCACCGCAATACGTGACGTATAAATGGCCAGTATTAAACCAAAGAAAGTACAACCTATCCCCACAGCAATAGAAAGCACAATTGAGTTAAGCATCACTTGCACAATATGGGCTTGGCTTAAAATCGCGATAAACTCAAAAGGTGCAAAATTGCCCGCGCTATCTTTAAACATCGGAATAAAAATAGCGATACTAGGGAAGATAATAAAGGCGCCAATCAGAGCAACAACAGCTATCAAAGAGCCGATAACAAAGCTATCACCGCCCAGCCATTCAAGGCGTGTTAAGGCGGTTTTCATGATCATTCCCAGAGAAATAAAAAGGATGATCGCAGAATAACCTAAGCCACGCCCTTCAAGGGTTGCACTGACTATCGTAATAAATGCACAAAATAGGGCAAAACCCGCATCAAAATAGTGGCGAGAGCGATTTTCACGTTTAGGTGCAGTTAATGGGCGAAATAGCAGTAAACTCGGTAATAAAAACCAGAGCCAACTGATATTTAGGCTACTCCAGCCATAAGAGGTGAGCAATTCATCTGCTGTTGAGTCTAAAAGACCGTAGTCAAGGCTCCATGATGGCAGTAACGCAAATGCCATCCATGCAATTAGGATCCATAAAAATATGGGAGCCCGCCTCTTTTTTTCAGGTAAAGCGAGTGTGTGAGACATAAATCCCCCGAGAGTAAATGTATTTATTATTATGAGAAAAAGAGAGCGAGAGGTTATCTCGCTCTGTTAATGAGCTATTTACCCATTTTTACTTCGGTAACCCACTTATTAATCAGTTCCTTACGTACTTCACTATCGCCATATTTATCCATGTCGTAGTTAATGAGTTTTAAGTCTGATAATTTCAGTGCCATAGGTGAAGATTCAGCCGAGGTATTGGTTAGAATTTGGTAAGATTTACCTTCTTTCCAGCTAATTTCCTGCGCTTCTTTTGAGAGTGTCCAATCTACGAATAATTTTGCGTTATCCATATTGCGGGCATTTTTAATGATACTGACACCACCGATTTCATACCCTGTACCTTCACAAGGCGAGATCAATTCAAGTGGGGCGCCATTTTCAACTTCTAATGAGTAATCATGTAGGAAACCAATACCAATGGCTGCTTCACCACGGGCTGCATTTCGTGCAGGAGCAATACCTGATTTGGTGTATTGAGAGATATTTGTATTGATTTTCTTCAGGTAATCAAAGGCTTGTTCAGTGCCCCATAATTGATCAAAGGTTGCCAGTGCAGTGTAAGCCGTACCTGAGCTTTGTGGATCAGCAATTTGAATTTCGCCTTTGTATTCAGGCTTAATTAAATCTTTCCAGCAGGTTGGAATAGCAATGCCTTTTTCTTTTAAGCGATCTTTATTGACGCCAAAACCTAAAATACCGACATAGACCGCAGAAGAGTAGTTTCCTTTGCGTTTAGCTGGATCACGAAATTGTGGCATGATCTGATCGAGATTAGGAGAAACGTAAGGCTCTAGCAGATCCATTTCACCCGCTTGTGAGTGAGGATCCATTGTACCGCCATACCAAACGTCAGCTTGTGGATTACGTTTTTCAGCTTCAATTTTAGCTAAAGTACTCCCAGAACCATTACGAACGAAGGTAGTTTTAACATCATACTTTTCGGCGAAGGCTTTTGTTTCAGCTTCACACATCGCATTTGTCGCACTACAGTAAACGACTAAACGACCAGCCGCATTTGTTGATAAGCTAACCGCAGAAAGAGCCAGACCAGCAGCAACGAGTGTAGAGAGGGTTTTCAATTTCATGTTCAGAACCTTTTAAATGTGTCGTCATCGGAAAATGAAAGTGGGCCAACTGAATGCTCTTGTTTGCTAACATCAGCAATCAACAACGGCATTAGTAAGAGTCCCATTAAGGCCGCAGCACTGGTTAATAATGCAAACATCCCAGTCCAACCATAATGCGCCATGACCTGACTTAATGGCCAACCTGCCATTGCCGCCCCTAAATAGGCATACAATCCCAAGTAGCCAGTTACCGTGCCTGCTGCGTTTTTATGGCAATATTCTGTTGCAGCAAGCCCGATTAACATCTGTGGTCCGAACACAAAAAAACCGATACTAAAAAAACAGGCTGCGAGTAACGCATAATGATGAATTGGAATTAACCAAAGTGCTGTTACTGCGGTAAAAAGGCCGAGTGAAAACAGCAATATCATTGGTGCTCGTTGGCCGCGGAATAATAAATCCGAGCCCCAGCCTGAACATAACGCCCCGAGCAAGCCACCTACTTCAAACAAGGAAAGAATGGCATTTGCACTTAATAAATTGGCGCCATGTGTCTCTGATAACCAGATATTTCCCCAATCGTTTATCGCCATACGTATGAGATAAACCAAAATATAAGAAAACCCTAGCAACCAAATCATTCGGTTAAATAAAATGCTCTCTTTCAAAATAGTTAGCATAGGTTTAGGCGGAGAGGCTTGTTCTTGACGTAATTCAAACACATCGCGCCGCCACACACCCACAGTAGGAAGTCCTTCTTCTGCGGGAGTCCCTTTTAATCGTACACACAACCATAGCCCGATGATGATGCCGATAATACCGGGAACAAGCAGTGCGACTTGCCAACTATAATGCGTCGCTAGCCACGCAGTTAAAATGGGAAGACTCATCCCGCCAAGGTTGATTGAGATATTCCATAATCCCCACCAGAAGCCACGTTCATTGCGTGAATACCAGTGTGTTAACAACCTTGCACAAGGTGGCCATCCAAAGCCTTGAAAGAAACCATTTAGTGCCCAGACCAAAAGCAGTGCAGGAAACGAAAGACAATAGGCAAAGATAATATTCATAATGCCTGTCATTACTAATCCAACACCCATAAACCAGCGGTATCCCCACTTATCGTGGAAAATACCAGAAACAAATTTAGATAAACCGTAAGTGAGATAAAAAAGGCTGGCTATCCAACCGATATCTCCTTTATCTAAATTCAATTCAACTTGCATAACGGGCATCACAAAGTTGACGCTTTTACGTGTGAGGTAGAAGGTGGCATAACCAATAATCATCGACAGCATTAAATTTTTGCGCCAAAAGTTATAGGTCTTATTTATTGATGCCGAATTTTTACCTGACATAACATCCTCTTTGATGTTGCAAATGTAAAAAAAATGTCGCGAAAAAGAATGAGATAAGGTTGTAGATGACTAAGACTTATTCTTAGTTTTCACTGTTTTCTTTTGAATTTGTGGGTAAGTTAACAATTATTTTCGTACCGTGATGATTTACCACTTCCCATTCTCCACCTAAAGCACGAATGCGTTCTTCAATTCCGCGTAATCCAAAGCCACTACTTTGTTGTGCTGATAATGACGTGGGTAACATGCCAATACCATTATCACTAATCATCAGTCGTAATCGGTTTTGGTTTTGAGTCAGTGAGATTTGGATATAGGTCGCGTTGGCGTGTTTACTAATGTTGTTTAACAGCTCTTGTACTAAACGGTAGAGGGTAAAAATAATGGTTTCATTTTTAGGCTCTTTATCTAACGAGTAATTAAAATTACAGATGATACCGTTGTCATCAAAAGCAAACTCATTAATTAAATGGTGAAGGGCTTTTTCAAGCGACATTTCTTCTAAAACAGGCGGGCGTAATTGTCGGAGTAGTTGACGTGTAGATTGATGAATTTGCAGTGCAAGCCGTTCGATTTGTTCCCCTGTTTGGCGCGTTTTATCGTTATCAGCCATCTTTTTTACTAACATTGATTGAATTTGGATGGCTGTAATATTTTGCCCAATCTCATCATGTAATTCACGAGCAATGGCTTTTTTCACATCTTCTTCGGTGTGAACAAGTTGCTCCATTAGTTCGCGTCTAGCCTGAAGTTCTTGCTCTAAGCGTAATCGATAGTGACGTAAATTATGGGCTAATTGCTGTTGGCGGCTGATTGCTATCCCTAAACCAATGCCAATAATAGCTTGCGTAGTTAAAAACATTTCTAACTCACGTAAGTCATTAAACGCGCCATTAACTTGTCGAGCAAAGGTGATAATTAAGCTGCCTAATATTGCAGATAATACGCCGCCTTGCCAGCCATAACGATACGCCATAAATACATTAGGGATAAAAACAAGAATAACTAATAAGCGTTCTATTTCGGGTGTTAAGAAAAACTGTGCACTTAATCCGATAAGGCAAAATAGAAATCCCCACATGAGTAAGGAGGTTCTTAATGGCGGATCGAGTGTGCCGTCAGAGACTAAAGTGCGACTTTGTAATTCGCGTAGATATTCATAAAGTAAAAAAACAAAAGGGGCGAGTAATATGCCACCAGTAACGGATGTCAGAAAAATACCGCTGGTGGTATTAATTACAAAACCAAGAATAAAGGCTTGTAGCAGGCTATTAAAGCCAACGGCACTAATTAATAGGGTTAGGCGTTGCCAATAAAGAGGATATCGCCACCAAATACGCTGAACTTCTAACGCGATAATAAGGCTTAGTATTGGTGAGAGATAAATAATGGCGTGGGTAATTAATTGCTCTTGCGCTAACCAGTAATAAAGCCCCCATTCAGCAAATAACATTGGTAGCCAAAAACGCCGCCAAAGTAAAATTATTAGGGCTAATCGTAGACCTTGAGGTAAGAAAAGGGCGGCTTGTTGCCCGTTTTTACTTAAATAGAAGCCAATCACCCAAAGCGATAGCCAAAGTAAAGAGTAGGTGAGTAATAAAAAGAGGGATTGAAGAAAAAAACGCAGTCCCCTTTTCATTTTACAGCGAGCCTGTAATCAATTGATTTTTTAAGGCGAAATGAACCAGATCGATAGTGGTTTCACAGCTTAATTTACCAAGAACATTGGCTCGATGAACGTGAACGGTTTTGTGGCTAAGGTTAAGTTGTACCGCAATTGTTTTGACATTAACGCCTTGAACTAAAAGATTGAAAATCTCTCTTTCGCGAGGTGTTAACGTATGTAATGCATCTTCTTTTTCGGGTGTTTGTCGTAACGCTTTCATTGCATCAGAACAAAGATAACAGCCACCTTGATGTACAGCGCGTACGGCTTGTACTAACTCTTCAGGGCCACAACGTTTTGTTAAATAACCGCGGGCGCCCGAATCTAATGCGCTTTGAACAAAAGCGGGCGTATCGTAGATACTTAAAATAATGGTGCGAAAATCAGGGCGCTTTTGTTTTAAGCGACTTTGGAGTTGTAGACCACTTTCGCCAGGCATAGAGAGATCCATCACAGCAACATCAATATCGTCATGTGCTAAATAAGGCCATGCTTCTTGCCCATTAGAATATTCACCCACGATATGAATATCGGGTTCTAACATTAAGAGTTGTGCAAATCCTGAACGCACAACAATGTGATCATCTACTAAAGCAACTTTTATCATAATTTTTTATTAGTCAGAGAGTAGTCAGACAATACTTATATGATTTATAACAAGCTACAGAAAGATAAGCGAGGAAAAATGGAGAAGAAACACGGTTTTGAATCTTATGTCTCGTTTTTGTCGTGGTGAATCGTGACAAGCAAATAATAACAATAGATTATTTATTATTCAGGTGATAATTCCCCATAAACAGGGAACCTCTGTTTATGGGGAAATGTGTTATTTCTTATTGATTAAGCAACTTGAACAGGAACCGCTTTTGCAATACGTTTCATCTCGTTGTTATCTTCAAAATAAGCAATATTAGGTTTATGGCTACGCGCATCACTATCAGGAATTTGCACATAAGAACAAATAATTAAGCGATCGCCAACGGCGGCACGACGCGCAGCTGCTCCATTGACTGAAATAATCCGAGAGCCTCTTTCGGCACAAATGGCATAGGTTGAAAAACGCTCACCATTATCAACGTTATAAATATCAATCGCTTCATTTTCAAGAATGCTTGCGGCATCCATAAAATCCTGATCAATTGCGCAAGAGCCTTCATAGTGAAGATCAGCTTGTGTGACTTTTACGCGATGAAGTTTGCCTTGTAACATAGTGCGTAGCATTGTTGTGTTTCCTATTTTTCTAATAATGAATATTAAACAAGGTTAACTTGCTGGTTATCAATCAAGCGTGTATTACCTAGCCATGCAGCCATTAAAATCAAGGCCCGATGGCTCTCTTCATTTAATGGTGTGAGTGTATCCGCATCACAAATAAAGCACTCATCTGCACGAAAACCTTGCTGCTCTAAGGTGTTTTTTGCATTTTGCAGTAGCTGATTAACATCATGATTGCCCGACTTTAGTTGTTCTGCAATTTCTTGCATCGCTTGATAAAGTGCAGGGGCTTGTTGTTTTTCGTTATCAGATAATAGACGATTGCGCGAACTGAGCGCTAAACCATTTTTGTCACGTACGATAGCAACAGGAACGATGCTGATATCCATACATAAATCGCTTACCATCTTTTTGATAATTTGCAGTTGTTGGAAGTCTTTTTCACCGAACATCGCAACATCAGGTTGTACAAGGTTAAAAAGCTTACTGACAACTGTCGTGACACCACGGAAATGACCAGGACGGCTTGCACCTTCTAATACGGTAGATAATACAGGGACATCAACAGTTGTTTGATTTTCCATACCGTGTGGATACATTTCTTTTGCTGAAGGCGCAAAGATAATATCGACATGTTTATCACGCAGTAACTCGCAATCTTCTTGTAAAGTACGAGGATAATTTGCTAAATCCGCTTCTCTATCAAATTGAAGTGGGTTAACAAAAATAGATGTGATCACAACATCTGCGTGAATACGCGCTTCTTCAATTAATTTTAGGTGACCTTCATGCAGATTACCCATTGTTGGAACCAATGCAATGCGTTTACCTTCTTGCTTTAATCGCTTGATTTCTCTGCGTAAGATAAGCGTAGTTTCAATAATTAGCACGGCGTGACTCCTTTTAAACAATATTGATAATTAAGATAATAAATCAGTTAAATGAATGTTTTTCTTCTGGAAACAGGCCTTGTTCAACTTGTTGAACATAAAGACTAACCGCACCTTTTAAGGAGCCTGCTTCTTGTAAAAAGTCTTTTGAAAACTTAGGGGCTTGAGGTGTTAAACCTAATAAATCATGCATAACAAGAATTTGTCCATCTGTGACATTGCCTGCCCCAATACCAATAACAGGTATCGTTAATGCGTCTGTAATTGTTTTAGCCAGAGTAACAGGAACACATTCCAATACCGCCAATTGAGCACCCACATTTTCAAGGGCGATGGCATCTTGCTTCAATTGCTCGGCTTCATCGTGCTCTCTACCTTGGATTTTATAACCTCCAAAGACGTTGACAGATTGTGGTGTTAGACCTAAATGAATACAGACAGGAACCGCACGCTCAGTGAGCATTTTAACGGTAGGAATTAACCAACTTCCACCTTCAATCTTCACCATATTAGCTCCTGCTTGCATCAGAATGCCGGCATTAAGACAAGCTTGCTCAGGGGTGGAATAAGACATAAACGGCATATCTGCAATCAAGAAAGCATTAGGCGCACCCGCTCTTACACAACGAGTGTGGTAGGCAATTTGTTCAACGGTGACAGGCAAGGTGCTGTTATGACCTTGTAGTGTCATACCCAATGAATCACCAATCAGCATGGCTTGAATACCTTCTTGTGCAAAAAGGCGAGCAAAACTTGCATCATAAGCGGTGATTGTGGCGAATTTTTTCTTTTCTTGCTTATAGCGGTTCAGTGTTGAAAGCGTAGTGGGTTTCATTGTAACAAACTCCATCATTGTCATTTTTTTGTGTGTAGATAAAATTAATTACTTCACATAATTGTTTGTTTATTAAAGAAAATGTTAGATCATCAAAATAAAGTCGCTTTCGATTGTAGCATTTAAGGACTAAAAACGAAGAAAAAGTAATTAAATGAGTAATGAAAAATAATAAATGATAATTTTTATTTATATTTATCAATTGCCTATATGTGAAAAATAAATATAAAAGAGTTTAGAGATTGGGGAGGAGAGATGTGTTTGAAAAATTGAGGGAAAGTAAAAGAGAAGAGATAGGCTGATACTGTTTATATTTTTTACAGTATCAACCTTTAGCATTAAGAACGTACTAGTGTGAAATTACCACTTTTCCATGCCATTTTCAGGCACTAACGCCAATCTATCTGCTAATAACTCACCATCAGGAAAGCGAAGGTCGGGTGCTAATTCTGCTAATGGATAAAGCATAAATTCACGTACTTTAAGCCCGTAATGAGGTACGGTTAATCGCTCGGTTTGGATCACGTCATCACCAAATAACATAATATCAAGATCAAGCGTTCTTGGGCCCCAACGGTTGCCTTCTTTTCTAACACGACCTTGCGCTAATTCAATCGCTTGTGTGTTATTAAGCAACTCTTCAGGTGCTAACGTTGTATCAACCGCAACAGCGACATTAAGATAATCAGGCTGATCTTGTGGTCCCATTGGGCGAGTACGATACCAAGATGATTGTGCAATCAATGTTGTTTGTGGGATCTCACTGATTGCCTTAATCGCTGAATTCACCTGATTTTCAGGTGAATTCAAATTGCTACCTAAAATGATATAAACACGTTTTTTCTGTTTACTCATTGGTATTCTCGTGTCTTGATGCTGGTTTTGCGCTTGGATGACGAGGGCGTTTACGTGGACGCGGACGTTTACGAACGGGGGCTTGGCCTAATTCAGAGACCATTGAGCGCTGTTGCGTATTGTTAGAGGCTTGGAAATCAGCCCACCAACCAGCTAACGCTTGAAGCTCTGGATTGTGTTGTACATTGGCACGTAATTCCAGTAAATCGAATGCTGCACGGAATTTAGGGTGCTCAAGTAATTTATTCGCACGACGACCTTGGCGTTTAGGTAAACGTTGCTGTAATTGCCAGATATCACGCATTGTTGTGGTAATGCGTTTTGGTATCGCAATAGTACGGCATTGCTCATCTAAAATATCGTTCATCGCCATAGAGAAAGAGTCATAGTAAGAAAGACCACTTTCTTGGACTAATTTTTCGGCATGTTCAATTAATGGATACCACAGCATCGCCGCAAATAAGAACGCCGGATTGACTCGCATCTCTTTATTGATGCGGTAGTCCGTGTTTTTGAGAACTTGATCTAGCATTCTCTCCATCGGCGTATCATGTTGCTCTGTCATTTTAGATGCAATCAGCGGAAACAGCGGTTCAAGTAATTGATGACGACACATTAACTTGTAAGTTTTGTATCCTTGCCCCGTTTGTAATAATTTCAGCGATTCTTCAAAAAGACGAGCCGATGGAATATTACGTAATAAAGGAGCAAGTCTGGCAATTGGCTCTGCGGTTTCTGGCGCAATTTGCATATCCAATTTACTAGCAAAGCGAATGGCTCTAAGCATTCTGACGGGATCTTCGCGATAGCGCGTTTCAGGATCGCCAATTAAGCGAATAATACCCGCTTTCAGATCCGCTAAGCCACCAACGTAATCACGTACAGCAAAATCATCAACACCGTAATAGAGGCTGTTTAATGTAAAGTCACGACGGATGGCATCTTCTTCAATTGAGCCAAAAATATTGTCGCGCAGTAACATACCGCTTTGTGCTTGCTGGGATTGGTTATTGTCTGAAACTTCATGATCTTCATGAGAGCCGCGGAAAGTCGCAACTTCAATCACTTCAGGGCCAAACATAATATGCGCAAGACGGAAACGACGACCGACTAAACGGCTGTTACGGAATAATCGACGTACATCTTCAGGTGTTGCATTAGTGGCAATATCAAAATCTTTTGGTTTTTTTCCCAGTAATAAGTCACGGACACCGCCACCAACTAAATAAGCCTGAAAGCCAGAGTTATTTAGGCGATAAAGCACTTTTAATGCATTATCACTGATGTCGTTACGTGAAATTGGGTGTTGATCTCTTGGGATCACAGTCATTGGCAAATCACTCCCGTTCGCCTTTTCTTTATTACTCTTTTTTTTACGGGGACGGTCTGCGGATATAGCAGGACGCCGACGCACAGGTTTCTGTGTTTCTTGTATTGGTCGGTCAGATGCAGTGACTGGCCTTTCACTCGCTACCGGTTGTGTGTCTGATGACGTTGTTTGTCGCCCTAGCAGATTACGGCAGAAATGTGCTACTCGATTAAAAATATGACACCTCGAATAATAAATTCTAATAATTAAAAAATTAAGCGGCTAATCATAGCCTACTGAACATTTTTTGAGAATGCTTTGTGTGGTTTATTCATACCCTTGTTGCTGATGATTTTGTTTTAAAATCTCAGAAGGTGACCACTGCGCTATCGCAATCTCTAACAATGATGCTAACGAATAATCTTGCCAACCCGCAATAATAGGCTGATTAAGAAACCGTAAAGCATCGATAATGACGGGTCTTGGATCAGTATCTGGTAACGCATTTGCGTGATTTTGTTTTGATAATTTATTACCGTCATGATTTATTGCTAAAGGTAAATGAGCATAACGCGGAATAGGTAAATTCAGTTGTTTATGTAAACTGATTTGTCGCAATGTGGGATCAAGTAGATCGGCACCTCTAACAACTTCGGTTACACCCTGATAACTATCATCAATCACTGTCACTAGATTATACGCAAATAAGTTATCTTTTCTGTGAATAATCATATCTTCTAACACGATAGACGTACTCTTTGAATAATATGTACCTTGAATGACATCTTCAAAATGATAAACAGGATGCTGTTGGATCAACCTCCATGCACTCTCTTTATCAAAAGGTGTAACATTAGTTGTGAGTGGCTCGCGATGACGACAGTGGTTATCATACACACCCCCTAAGTCATGTAAACGATGACGGCTACAATGACAGTGATAGCAAACACCTTCTTTCCAAAGAGTGTGTAAAATCTCACGGTAAGCATCATGGCGTTGCGATTGATAGAGGATCTCTTCATCCCAGAACAAACCATAATGTTCTAATGTACGAATAATTTGGGATGCAGTGCCGGGAGGTTCTCTAAGAGGGTCGATATCATCGATGCGCAAAAGCCAACGCCCGTGGTGTGCGCGAGCTTGAAGATAACTGCCAAGTGCAGTAACCAATGAGCCAAAATGAAGTTGACCCGTTGGCGATGGCGCAAAGCGCCCAATATAGTCTGTAATCTCGTGCATCGAAAGATTCAGATTAACGCCTCAACGTATTAGGCTGAGGCGTTTGCTCATTATTAGCCAGCCATCTGTTTTTCACGGATTTCAGCTAATGTCTTACAGTCGATACATAAATCTGCTGTAGGACGAGCTTCTAAACGGCGAATGCCGATTTCCACTCCACAAGATTCACAGAAACCAAAGTCATCATCTTCGACTTTTTTCAGTGTTTTCTCGATTTTCTTAATGAGTTTACGTTCACGATCACGGTTACGCAGCTCAAGACTGAATTCTTCTTCTTGTGCAGCACGGTCAACGGGATCTGGGAAGTTTGCCGCCTCATCTTGCATATGAGTAACGGTGCGGTTGACTTCATCCCTGAGCTGATTGCGCCAAGATTCAAGTATTAGCTTAAAATGCGCTAATTGGGCTTCGTTCATGTATTCTTCGCCCGCTTTTTCCTGATATGGCTCAACGCCAGCAATAGCGAGAATGCTCATGGACGATGTTTTACGCTTTTGCCCTTCTTGCATAATGCTTCTCCTACATACGCATTTCTGAATAATCCCCACCTTCAAAACAGGAAGGGGAAAAAATAGGGCGCTATAAATAGCAGATGCCCGCGAGGATAGCAATTATTCCTTCAATAAGTTTTCTCATGGTGTGAAGGCACGCAAGTAAATGTCCCTTTTTAGTTAAAAAATGCTTAACTAATGCCATGCTTTTCAATTAACTATTTGAAATAAAAGGTAATTGCTGTCCAATTGTTAAATTGTATTCACTAATATTGATGCGATAACACAAGATTTCAACCCCTGCATCACTCGCTTCTTTTAGCAGTGAAGCATAGTTAGGGTCAATCTCTTTAGCAACAGTCACTTCCGTAATGCCAGTATGGGGAACTGCGTAGAATAAGACAGCCCTTAAACCCAATTTTGCGATAGCGGTCAACTCTCTAAGATGTTTCTGGCCACGTTCTGTCTTTGCATCAGGGAAATAACCCATACCGTTGTCGAGTAAGGTGACTGACTTCACTTCAATATAACAGTCAACTTTATGATTTGATTTAAGTAAAATGTCAATACGACTGTTCTCACTACCGTATTTCACTTCTCGTTTTATCTCGTCATATTCAGATAATTCTGGAATGTCACCTGCTTCAATGGCATCTGCAACAATACCGTTTGCTCTTAAGGTATTTACACAAATCCAATCATCGGTTTGGGTCTGTGTAAGTTCCCAACTGTGCGGGTATTTTCTTTTTGCATTTGAAGAGGTGGAATACCAAACAGTATCACCGGGAGTCGCACATCCCGTCATTGCGCCTGTGTTGGCGCAATGGAGCGTGAATTCTTCCCCATTTGGGGTGACAACGTCTGCTAAAAAACGCTTATATCGTTTTAGTAAAGTGGCGGATTGTAGCGGTTGCTCAAATTTCATAATGACTCCGAGGAAAATATGACCTTTAATAAAGCGCTAATGCTACAATGCCAAGCCAAGAAAGTTAATGAATCATGGAGCCTGTGTGCATTTATTGCCAATCTTTGATGTAACAGAAAAAATCGTTGCTGCGTTAAAACAATCCCCACAAGTTTTGCTTCATGCTCCCACTGGTGCAGGTAAATCCACGGCGCTTCCCCTTTATTTACTGGAGCAAAATTGCTTTGATGGCAAAATAATTTTATTAGAGCCAAGACGAATTGCTGCCAAAAGTATTGCTTATCGTTTAGCCAGTCAGCTAAATGAAGAAGTTGGCAATACGGTGGGGTATCGAATGAAAGCGGAAAGCAAAGTCAGCTCAAAAACTCGACTTGAAGTGGTAACAGAAGGGGTATTAAACCGTATGTTACAGCAAGATCCTGAGTTGGCTGGCGTAAGCCTTGTGATTTTAGATGAATTTCATGAACGCAGTTTACAGGCTGATTTAGCATTGGCTTTATTGCTCGATGTACAAATGGGATTACGTGATGATTTGCGTGTGTTGATTATGTCAGCAACATTGGATAATCAAAAGCTCACCGCATTATTACCTGATGCTCCTATGATCAGCGCTGAAGGCCGTAGCTATCCTGTAGAACGAGTCTATTTTCCTATCAATACACATCAACCCTTTGAGCAAGAAATTGCCACTATGGCTTTACGATTACTTGCGCAAGAATCGGGTTCCATGCTGATTTTCTTGCCGGGTAGTGCCGAAATCGTGCGTGTTGCTGACATTCTAAAAGATAAAGTGGATAACAATGTTTTGTTATTTCCTCTTTATGGTGCGCTTTCATTAGCTGAACAACAAAAAGCGATTGAACCCACAGAGAAAGGTTATCGGAAAGTCGTTCTTGCGACCAATATCGCAGAAACGAGTCTTACCATTGAAGGAATTCGTTTAGTCCTTGATAGTGCTATTGAAAAGCGCGCTCAATTTGATTTGAAAAGTGGTGTCACTAGCTTATTGCGTCAACGAACTAGTCAATCATCACAAACGCAAAGAGCTGGGCGAGCAGGGCGTCTTGAGGCAGGTATTTGCTGGCATTTAATAAGCCAAGAACAAGCAGAGCGCGTTGCTTCTCATCAATTGTCTGAAATATTAAGCAGTGATTTATCATCGTTATGGCTTTCTGTTTTGCAGTGGGGATGTCGTGATATTAATCAGTTGAACTGGTTGGATACACCAACACCACAAGCATTACATGCCGCTAAAGAGTTATTGTATCGTTTGGGGGCGATAGATAAACAAGGTGGATTAACACCACGAGGTTCACGTATGGCGCAATGGGGCATTGAGCCTCGATTAGCAGCAATTTTGGATTATGCGAGTGAGCAAAGTGATAATCATCTTGTTACTGCCGCACGTCTATGTGCAATTTTAGAAGAGCCTCCAAGAGGACAAGAAATTAATCTAGAGTGGATTGCACAACAAAAGAATACCTTCTGGTCGCGACGTGAAAAACAGCTCTCTCAACATCGAAAAGGAACGTTTTGCTCGGAATTGTTAGGTTCATTATTAGCGGTAGGATTTCCTGATAGGATTGCTAAAAATCGTGATAATCAAGGGCGTTTTCGTTTAGCAAATGGGCAAGGTGCTATGATGGATGACTCGCAATCTATGAGTAATGCACCGTGGATTTTAGCGCCATTATTACTGCAAAATGCACATTATGCTGATGTCCGTATTTTATTAGCTTTGCCTATTGATATTGATGAAATATCAGCTACCTTTCCTAAGCTTATTGAAAATAATACCACGGTTGAATGGGATGAAAAACGCGGTACGTTAGTTGCATGGCAACAACGTCAATTAGGGCGATTAACCTTAAGTCAGCGTCAACTCGACAAGCCCAATAAACAGCAAATGCAACAAGCGTTATTGAATTGGTTAAGAGAGAACGGCTTAAGTGCTTTAGCACTTAGTGAAGAGACTCAACAGTTTTTTATTCGTCTTTCTTTAGCGAAAAAGTGGTGCCCAGAAGCTTTATTGCCTGATTTAGAAGAAGCTGTGTTACTTGAAACGTTAGAAACATGGCTCTTACCTGAACTTGGAGAAGTTCAGACATTAAAAGCATTACAACAAATTGATATTAATACGATTATTAAAAATCAATTAACATGGCATGAAAATCAGTTGCTTCAAAGCTTATTTCCAACGCATTATTTGGCGCCGACAGGGACAAAAGTGATTATCAATTATGATTTGGAGTTGCCGCCTGTGATTGCTATTCGTATTCAAGAAGTTTATGGCGAACAACAAAGCCCTATTATTGCGAATGGTCAATTGCCTGTAGTCATGGAATTATTGTCACCAGCACATCGTCCTATCCAAAAAACACAAGATTTAGCCACGTTTTGGGCAGGAAGTTATAAAGAGGTGCAAAAAGAGATGAAAGGGCGCTATCCAAAGCATTTATGGCCTGATGATCCAGCGAATACGGCACCGACTCGGCGAGTAAAAAAATATAGCCAATAAATGAATATTAGTTTCACCCCAGATCAATATGCTCTAGTTTTATTCGTATTTGAGAGCTTTCTTGTGGGATCACACAGAAAAATAGCGACAATGTTAGGCTTCTTTATCCCGTGATAAAGGGGTTTTAATGAGAGATACAGTTCATGAGTAGAAAGAAAAGACCAGCGAAACAAACCAAAAGAGGTCGTTCTTGGTTTTGGTTATTTGTCAAAATCGCCATTGTGGTTGCGGTTTTAATGGGCATTTATGGTGTTTATTTACATTCTCAAATCAAAGAGCGCCTTGATGGCAATGTTTGGGAATTACCTGCTGCGGTTTACGGACGTACCGTTAACTTAGAACCGGGCATGAATTATAGCCAAAAAGAGATGGTGAGCTTACTTGAGGGTATGCAATACCGCAATGTTAACAAAATCACACGTCCTGGCGAGTTTGTGGTAAGAGGCAACACCATTGAAATGTTGCGCCGACCATTTGATTTCCCTGATGGTCGTGAAGAGCAAATTTTAGCTAAATTAGCCTTTGAGCAAAATTCACTTGTTAGTATCACTAACATGGATAATCAGCGCCAATTTGGCTTTTTCCGTCTTGATCCTAAGCTGATTACCATGATGCAATCTGCAAATGGTGAGCAACGTTTATTCTTAGCAAGAGACAAATTTCCACAGTTATTAGTGGATACGTTAATTGCAACAGAAGATCGTCGCTTCTATGAGCATGACGGTATCAGCCTGTATTCTATTGGTCGTGCTGTATTAGCGAATTTTACTGCGGGTAAAGCGGTTCAAGGCGGTAGTACGTTAACGCAACAGTTAGTGAAAAACCTATTTTTGACTAACGAAAGAACGCTAAAAAGAAAGCTTAATGAAGCCTATATGGCAATCATTATGGATGCGAGTTATAGCAAAGATCGCATTTTAGAGCTGTATCTTAACGAAGTCTTTTTAGGGCAAAGTGGTGATGAACAGATCCGTGGTTTCCCATTAGCTAGCCTTTATTATTTTGGTCGTCCCGTTGATGAACTAAGCCTTGATCAGCAAGCGCTTTTAGTGGGTATGGTTAAAGGTGCATCAGCTTATAACCCTTGGCGTAATCCAAAAGCGGCGTTAGAGCGTCGTAATGTAGTATTAAAACTGCTGGAAACCCAAGAGATAATCGACCAAGAGCTTTATAACGTGCTTAGTGCGCGTCCTTTAGGGGTGAAGCCACGTAGTGAAGCGTTAACGCCTCAACCTGCGTTTATGCAATTGGTTCGCCAAGAGTTACAAACAACCCTAGGCGATAAAGTAAAAGATTTATCGGGTACGAAAATCTTCACAACATTAGATCCTGTCTCGCAAGACGCGGCTGAAAAAGCGGTTGAAGTGGGTGTCGCTGATTTACGTAAAACACGTAAAATAGACGATCTTGAAGGGGCAATGGTGGTTGTTGACCGTTTAAGTGGTGAAGTTAGGGCGTTAGTAGGAGGCTCTCAACCACAATATGCGGGCTTTAACCGCGCATTATCAGCACGTCGTTCTATTGGCTCTCTGGCAAAACCTGCCACATATTTAACGGCATTAAGTGAGCCTGATCGTTTTCGTTTAAATACATGGCTTGCTGATGAACCTATTTCAGTGCCTATTCCGGGGAGTAAGCCTTGGCAACCCCGTAACTACGATCGCGGTTATAAAGGTAAATTAATGCTGGTGGATGCATTAGCAACCTCACGCAATATACCTACTGTAAATCTTGGTTTAGAAGTCGGATTAGATCGAGTAATTCAAACTTGGATTAACTTGGGCGCCCCAGCGGAAAATCTGGAAAAAGTACCCGCGATGCTATTAGGTGCATTAAACTTAACACCAATGGAAGTGGCTCAAACCTTCCAAACAATTGGTAGTTTAGGTAATCGTGCAAAACTATCATCATTGCGCTCTGTTATTGCCCAAGATGGTACAGTGCTTTATCAAAGTTATCCTCAAGCGGAAACCACTGTTTCACCTCAAGCGGCTTATATGACGCTATTTGGTATGCAGCAAGTGGTGAATTCAGGAACAGCATGGCGTGTATTAAAACCAAAATTTGGTAATTACAACCTTGCGGGTAAAACGGGTACCACTAACGATTTACGTGATAGTTGGTTTGCGGGGATTGACGGCAAAGAAGTGACGATTTCATGGATGGGACGTGACAATAATGGTCCAACGAACTTAACGGGTTCAACAGGGGCATTATTGCTGTATCGTAACTATTTAGAGAATCAGGCACCGTTGAAATTAAATCCACCAGCACCAGAAGATATCGCAGAGATGTCTGTTGATGCCCAAGGTAACTTTGCTTGTTATGGCGGTGGAGTGCGTACATTGCCAGTATGGACATCAAACCCAGATGGATTGTGTACGCCCGTTCAGCAAGATACCGATGAAAGTGGCGCGCCAAAGTGGTTACAAGATCTGTTTTCTGAGTAAGTCATCACGTAGGTTAGGTAAAATAAAAACGGCACGTAAGTGCCGTTTATTTTTTGTTGCTATAGCGTAGTTATTTTGAGCAAGTTTAAGGTTAATATCAATTTGCATAGCCATCTCTTCATAGGTAATGCCTTGCTTTTTTAGCTCTAAGGTAATGATTTTTTTATCTCATGCTCTTCTAGTGCAAATAGATTAAGTGATTTTTCAGGGTTGCATATCTCATTGAAATAACGATAGTTATTTGATTTTTGCTTAGAGTTTAATTCTAAGAATAGCCTTGTTTTTTCTTCAGCTGATAAATCATCGATTGTCTTCAAAATTTTATTAAGGCTCATTTTTGATACTTTGAGCCGTATTTTAAAGCCACCATGGCAATAAATGATTAAATTTAACACGAAAGTATCAAATATGACGCTTCGATTTGTGTTTTAAAGTCATTATGGCAACAATGGGTTGAATTTAATTCAAAGATGTCAAAAATGATACTTCTATTGATATTGGATAGGAAAAAGAAACCATAACCGCCCGTAAAACGGGTGGTTATGATTTAAGACGCTGACGCGACTTAAACTGGCTAAAGCCAATAATAAAAAGCCAGTCACTTCACAATTGTGAACTGACTGGCTTTTATAAAGGGATATTTAAACTAGCCTTTCATTTTTTCAAAAGCATATTCCGCCGCATCAATAGTGCGTTGAATATCTTCTTTTGTATGAGCGATAGACATAAAGCCCGCTTCAAATGCAGAAGGCGCAAGGTAGACGCGTTTTTCCAGCATTAAGTGGAAGAATTGTTTAAAGCGCTCGACATCACAATTCATCACATCTTGGTAGCAAGTGACTTCTTTCGCATCAGTAAAGAATAGGCCAAACATACCACCAACATGGTTGATAACCATTGGAATGCCTGCTTGTTGAGCTTTCTCAAGTAAACCGTCAGCTAGCATCGTTGTTAGCTCATCTAATGTTTGATGAACACCTGGCTGTGAAACTTCGTGTAAACACGCTAGACCTGCTGCCATTGCAATAGGGTTGCCTGATAAGGTTCCTGCTTGATAAACAGGGCCAATTGGCGCGAGTTTAGACATTACATCCATATGTCCGCCAAAAGCACCTACAGGCATACCGCCACCGATAATCTTACCAAGGCACGTTAAGTCAGGATCAACATCGTAATAGGCTTGTGCGCCACCTAATGCCACGCGAAAGCCTGTCATAACTTCATCAATAATCAGTAAAGCACCAAACTCATCACATAACGCACGTAAACCCGGTAAAAAGTCTGCTTTAGGTGGTACACAGTTCATATTGCCAGCAACGGGCTCCACGATGATACAAGCGACTTCTTCAGGATAGTTTTCAAATGCTTGGCGTACAGAGTTTAAGTCGTTGTAAGTGCAAGTTAAGGTGTGTTTGACAAAATCAGCAGGTACACCTGGTGAGTTTGGTTGTCCCATAGTTAATGCGCCAGAGCCTGCTTTTACTAATAAGCAGTCAGCGTGACCGTGATAGCAACCTTCGAATTTGATGATTTTGTCACGTCCAGTATAGCCACGAGCAAGGCGAATGGCGCTCATTGTCGCTTCTGTGCCCGAGTTCACCATACGAACCATGTCCATTGATGGCACAAGTTCAGTGACTAGGTTTGCCATTTCAACTTCAGCGGCTGTTGGGGCTCCAAAGCTTAAACCTTTTTGTACCGCATCAGTCACTGCATCGCGAATAGCAGGGTGGTTGTGTCCTAATACCATCGGTCCCCATGAGCCAACATAGTCAAGGTAAGCGCGTCCGTCGGCATCATAAATATACGCACCATTAGCACGTTCAATAAAAAGAGGGGTTCCACCTACACCGTTAAATGCTCTAACAGGTGAGTTGACACCGCCGGGGATCACTTGTTGTGCGAGATTATAAAGCGTTTCAGACTTGCTCATGTCAGACTCCTAATGATGGGTGAGCGTAAGATTAAGGCGTATTCTAAAGCACCGCGCAGATGAAGCCAAATACACGGCAACAAGATTTTGATTTATCACTGTTATTGTGAGTATGTGAATTATCGTAAAAAGCGATAGGTAGCAAAAAGTGTATTTTGTCCACAACAAACTTGAAGGTTATGAGCAGGTATTAGATAATCATCACATTATATCAGCAAGAAAGATAAATTTTTGCTGGCTGTTTTTTTGCTGGAATACCCAGTCTGGAGTGAACAATGAGTGATGATATGGCTCTGCCGTTACAATTTACTGACGCGGCTGCAAATAAAGTAAAAGATCTGATTGCAGATGAAGAAAATCCAAATCTGCGTTTACGTGTTTATATCACGGGTGGCGGTTGTAGCGGATTCCAGTATGGTTTTACCTTTGATGATGCAATGAACGAAGGCGATATGACCATAGAAAAACAAGGTGTTGCCTTAGTGGTTGATCCTATGAGCTTGCAGTATTTAGTGGGCGGTTGTGTGGATTATACCGAGGGGTTAGAGGGTTCGCGTTTCATTGTAACTAATCCTAATGCTAAGAGTACCTGTGGTTGCGGCTCTTCTTTTAGTATCTGATCCTTCTTTGGCGTCGTGGCTGTGCAGTAGTGCTGTGGCGTTATAGCACCGCTCGTAATGCTTTGTGCTGTTTATCTTCTTTGGCGTCGTGGCTGTGCAGTAGTGCCACGGCGTTAGAGCAGTGCTCGTAATGCTCACATACTAATGTATGCTCCGCTTACTGCGCGCTGTCTGCCTTGTTGCACTGCTTGCTCGCTCACAACTTTTGTCTGTCGGTTAAAATTTTTTTCTCTTCTTTATTCTTTCTGAGCTTATTTCATAAAATCACTCATTCATTATTAGCGATGGCTTCGCAGATTTGCTGTGCTGCATTAATAATACGTGGTGAAGGGCGACTAAAACTGTCTTCATCAATAGCAATAACTGGAACAGTAAGCTGGGGTTGCCAAAATGTTTGTACGGTAGGTATTTGCTCTGCTTTACCACTGAATACAATCAAATCAGGTCGCTTTGTAAGTACTTGCTCACGATTTACTTGAGGCCAAGTGACAGGGCTATTAGCAAAGATATTCTCCCCACCACAAAGCGCTGTAATATGGCTCTGTAATGTGCGAGCTGATGTCGTAAATAAAGGTTGCATCCCAAACTGAATAAACACCTTTTTTTTAGGGTGATTCGATATATTTGATACATATTTTTGCTGTAACGCTTGATATTGCTGGCGCAATTGTTGGGCATTTTTTAATGCTATATCAGGATGATGGCTATAATTGGAAAGAGTAACGAGATCGTCTGCGATTTCTTCAATACTTTGTGGATCAGAATAAATGATAGAAATACCCAAAGCTTTTAATTGATCTAATGAACGTTGTGGATTACCGCCTTGCCATGCAATCACTAAATCAGGCTTTAATAATAGAATGCGCTCTATATTAATACCCTGCCAATTGGCAACTTGTTCAATATTTTTAGCATCCTCTGGATAATCAGAGTAAGCACTAACTCCGACAATATTATCACCCATACCTGCGGCATAAGCCATTTCAGTGGCAGATGGTGATAGTGTAATAACACGATCAGCGGGCGTGATAGCAATGGCGAAATTGAACCAAAATAATGAACAGAGTAATAACCCTAAATTGATAAATAAACGCATTACATTTCCAATAGTAAAAAATACCCACCTATTTTTTATCTTAGAATAAGCAAAAAATAAAGGCGGGATATTGATAAAGCAATATTAGAATTATCTCGACTTAATTAGTCTTTTAATTTATCCAACATCGCTGTCACCATTAAGCTTGATTGTTCTGCAGCAACAGATAAAAATTCATCAAAACTTAAGTGCGATTCTTTATCGGCTACATCAGAAATAGCACGAACAACAACAAATGGTGTGCCAAACTGATGGCAAACATGGCCAATCGCGGTTGATTCCATTTCTACGGCTGCAACATCTGGGAATGTGCGACGAATACGGGCTAAAGGTTCAGCGCCATTAATAAAGGCATCACCACTACAAATTAAACCGCGAACAGCATTTAATTTTAGCGATTCAATACATTCTTCTGCTATTTGAACAAGTTTGGGTTCAGCAATAAAAGCAGGAGGACATTGTGCCATTTGACCAGGTTCATAACCAAACGCAGTAACATCTGCATCGTGATAGCGAACTTCCGTTGAAACAACGATATCACCGACATTTAATCTTGAGTCTAAGCCACCCGCAGAGCCAGTATTGATAACGACATCAGGACGAAAATGCTCAAGTAATAATGTTGTACCAATCGCTGCTGCAACTTTACCAATACCTGATTTTAATAATGCAACATCAACACCGTTGATTGTGCCTGTATAGATTTCACAGCCGCCACGAGATAAGATTTGGCAATCTTCAATTTTCTCACGCAGAAGTGTGACTTCTTGCTCCATTGCACCTATTACGCCAACTCTCATTGTGTCATACTCACTTGTAGGTTAATAATAAATAGAAATTTAAATAGAGTTTAACATCTATCGGAAAAACACGATATAACACAAAGAATAGAGAATTCGTTTCATCGAAACCAGAAAGAGGACAGAAATGATCGATTTTAAGCTGAAGTTAAATTATCAACGCAAATATAACAGCAGTGATATCGATATTAACGATGAAATACAGGTTTCTCGTCAATTTGAAAGTGATCGTGGACGTATTATTAACTCAGCTGCTATTCGTCGTTTACAACAAAAAACGCAAGTCTTTCCCCTAGAGCAAAATTCTGCTGTACGTAGCCGTCTTACTCATTCTCTTGAAGTTCAACAAATTGGGCGTTATATCGCTAAACAGATTATTGGCGAATTAAAGAAACAAAATAAGCTTGAAGAATATGGTTTAAGTGATCGTATTGATAGTTTAGAAAGCTTAATTGAGATGGCGTGCTTAATGCATGATATTGGTAACCCGCCTTTTGGACATTTTGGTGAAGCCGCGATTAAGCATTGGTTTCAAAAAGTATTATCACCAGAGGCGACAGCCGAATTCGATAGTTGTCCTTTTATTCCTATGCAGTATTCAGCTAAAGTGCAATTAAATGAATTGCGACAAACTTTACGCCAAGATTTATGTCAATTTGAAGGGAATGCTCAAGCGATTCGAATGGCGCATCATCTGCTTAAATTGAATTTAACCTATGCTCAAATAGGTTGTGTATTGAAATATACCCGTCCTGCTTATTGGCAAGGGGAAGTGCCTAAAGAATATAGCTATTTAATGAAAAAACCGGGGTATTACTGGTCTGAATTAGCATTCGTAAAAGAAGTGCAAGAAAAATTAGATATGGGAGAATTTTGTCGCTTTCCTCTCACTTATATTATGGAAGCGGCTGACGACATCTCTTATTGCATTGCGGATTTAGATGATGCGGTAGAAAAGGGGATTTTTGATATCAACCGCCTTGTTCAGCTTTTACGAGATGCATGGCGTGAAAATGGTGATGTGATTGAAGGTGATTTATTCGATATTACTGTGAATCGTGCTTATAAAAAAGTCGATCAAAATGAAGCCAAACGCAGTATGCAAGACCAGTTTTTTATGTATTTACGAGTTTATATTACTGGAAAATTAGTGCCTTATACGGCGTACCGTTTTATAAAAAACCTTCCCCAAGTTTATGAAGGGAGCTTTAATCATGCCTTGCTTGAAGGAAATAGTGCGGAGCATCGTTTATTAACGACATTAAAAAGTGTCGCTAAAAAATGGGTATTTAGCCATCCTGAAGTTGAAGAGCTTGAAATGAAAGGATATCGTGTAATCAGTGGATTACTTGATATCTATAAGCCCTTGCTTTTATTATCAACTGAAGATTTTTTAAGATTGCATAAATATAATGAACATCCTAAATATGTAATTGAGACGCGTTTATATCATAAGCTTTCTGTTAAACATAAACTGGCTTATAACGAGATGTTAGAAAAGCTAGATGATATAAATTCTGAAAAAGGAAAGATTTTAGAGTTTTATTATCGAACAAGATTAATTCAAGATTATATCAGTGGAATGACCGATCATTATGCTTATGAAGAATATAGGAAATTAATGGTTTGTGATTAATTTATAATCATTAAGAGAAACGCTATCTAATTGATTGGTGATAATTTTTAGACTTTTCTTAGTGATAATAAAGATTTATTAAAATAACAGAAAATAGATGTTATTAATTGTAAATATATTCAATATAAAAGTTATATATAATATTTGTTAGTTATAGAACAATATAAAATCCATAAAACAAGTATCTTAGGTTGTTATCATTAAAAGTTTTCTCAATTTAACAAAAATATTGCTTATATCAGTTAAGTAAATAACTTGTTCGATGTTATACTCTCCCCATGTTTTCTTCTGAAATGCATAGTCATTCATGTAACGCTGAAAAACACACAGCGTATTTTAAAACGATGTCATTTCACTGTTAATCCGTCATTGATACTTAATTTAATACTATGGTGCAGTTTTATTCCCCTAAAAAACGTTCTGTGAAAAAACAGGCAACAACTCTGGAAGTGACCGCCAGTGCATTGGATGCAAATGGTCAAGGTATTGCTCATGCTGAGGGCAAAACGATTTTTGTAAAAGGATTACTCCCACAAGAAACTGCTCGTATTCGTTTAACAGAAGAAAAGCGCCAGTTTGCTAAAGGCGAGGTTATTAAGCGTTTGACTACCAGCGAACAGCGTATAGCGCCTCATTGTGAATATTATGAGCGTTGTGGTGGTTGTCAGCAGCAACATGTACCTATTGCGCTACAACGTACAACAAAAGCAGGTGTGTTATCGCACCTCATTAAGCGTGAAACGGGTGTAATTATTTCAGCCGAGCCTGTGATTGCGGGAGCCGAATATGGCTATCGCCGTAGAGCAAGATTGGGATTACGTTATCAACCAGAAAAAGGGTTGGTGATGGGTTTTCGCCAAGAGCGCTCTAATGATTTGGTCATGATAAAAAAATGCCCAGTATTAAAGCCACAGCTAAATGATTTATTGTCTCCTCTTTGGACATGCCTTAAAAATTTAACATCAGTACGTGATTTAGGGCATGTTGAAATGGTACTCGCTGATAATGGGCCGCTGGTTATTTTACGCCATTTATCGCCATTGCCTGAGAGTGATAAACAGAGTTTGAGTGATTTCTCTCAAACTCATCAAGTTACGATGTATCTTGCAGGTGATAATAGCGAGATAGCACGATTAACTTCAATTGAGAAGGAACCCTTCTATCAAATAGAAGGTCTTAATTTACGTTTTGCACCCACTGATTTTATTCAAGTGAATGATGAAATAAATCCTAAGATGGTTGCTCAGACCATTGAGTGGCTTGATTTATCGCCAGAAGATCGCGTGTTAGATCTGTTTTGTGGTATGGGGAATTTTACTTTGCCTATTGCAAAACGCGTCAGTGAAGTGGTGGGTATAGAAGGTGTGCCCGCACTGGTTGAAATGGCGAAAAAAAATGCAGAACTAAACCAATTAGGTAATGCGTATTTTTGGCATGCAGATTTATCGTCTGATTTTTCTGCGATGCCGTGGTCGAAAGAAGGGTTTAACAAAGTATTGTTAGATCCTGCAAGAGCAGGGGCTTTGGAGGTAATGTCACATATTGTGAAGTTATCCGCAGAAAAAATCGTGTATGTCTCCTGTAATCCGACCACGTTAGCCAGAGATAGTAAGATATTATTAGATTCTGGATATCAGCTTACTGGTTTAAAAATGTTGGATATGTTTCCACAAACGGGTCATCTGGAATCAATGGCACTGTTTAGTCGAAAATAAATTTAGTCGAAAATAAACAGTTAGCCAGTAAATAAGTCGCAAATAAGATTTATACCGTGTAGGGAGAGAATATGGTTGCAGTAAGAAGTGCTCACTTAACACCTGCAGGAGAGTTTGCTGTTGATAAATGGGTCAACAGCTTGAACTTAACCCATGTCAATGCGGGTAGTGAAATCATGCAAACCTGGGAATACTGCCATCGTACTGTTCAAGGGCATGAAGATGCCGAACTGCTATTGTGGCGTGGTGTTGAAATGGTTGAGCTTCTTTCGACATTAAGCATGGACAAAGACAGCATGAGGGCAGCGCTTCTTTTCCCACTTGCTGAAGAAAATCTTATTGATCAGGAAATCGTTACTGAACATTTTGGTGATGCGATTTGGAGCTTAGTTCGTGGTGTAATGGAAATGGACGCCATACGCCAGTTAAAAGCAACGCATACCAATGAAACAAGTTCTGTTCAGGTGGATAATGTTCGCCGTATGTTGTTGTCTATGGTGGAAGATTTCCGTTGTGTGGTCATCAAACTTTCAGAGCGTATAGCCCATTTACGAGAAGTGAAAGATGCCACAGAAGATGAGCGCGTACTGGCTGCAAAAGAGTGTTTTAATATTTATGCACCATTAGCCAACCGATTGGGTATTGGACAATTAAAATGGGAATTAGAAGATTTCTGTTTCCGTTATCTTCATCCTGATGAATACAAGAAAATAGCCAGCTTGCTTCATGAGCGTCGTATCGACCGCGAACAGTATATTGATAATTTTGTCAGTACAGTACGCGGTTATATGAAAGAAGAGAATGTTGATGTAGATATTTATGGTCGTCCCAAACATATCTATAGTATCTGGCGCAAAATGAAGAAAAAGAATCTTGCATTTGATGAGCTGTTTGATGTGAGAGCGGTGCGTATAGTCGTAGAACGTCTTCAAGATTGTTATGCCGCATTAGGTATTGTGCATACTCATTTCCGCCATTTACCCGATGAATTTGATGATTACGTTGCAAATCCAAAGCCAAATGGTTACCAATCTATTCATACCGTTGTTTTAGGGCCTGAAGGTAAAACGGTTGAAATTCAAATTCGTACTCGACAAATGCATGAAGATGCTGAATTGGGTGTGGCTGCGCACTGGAAATATAAAGAAGGTGCAACAGGCGCTGCGACGAAAGGTGGTACAGGCAGCTATGAAAACCGCATTGCATGGTTACGTAAACTGATTGCATGGCAAGAAGAGATGGCGGATTCTGGCGAAATGCTGGATGAAGTTCGTAGCCAAGTCTTTGATGACAGGGTTTATGTCTTTACGCCAAAAGGTGATGTGGTTGATTTACCGGCAGGTTCAACACCGCTTGATTTTGCTTATCATATCCATAGTGATGTGGGGCATCGTTGTATTGGGGCAAAAATTGGCGGACGTATTGTGCCATTTAGCTATCAATTACAGATGGGCGACCAAATTGAAGTTATTACGCAAAAACATCCAAATCCAAGTCGCGATTGGTTAAATCCTAACTTAGGTTATGTCACGACAAGCCGAGGACGTGCGAAAATTCACAATTGGTTCCGTAAGCAAGATCGCGATAAAAATATTCTTGCGGGGCGTCAGATCTTAGATAACGAATTGGCGCATATGGATATCAACATGAAAGAAGCAGAAAAACTGCTGATCGCACGTTATAACGTTCATAGTGTTGATGAAGTATTAGCAGGTATTGGTGTCGGTGATATTCGAATCAATCAGTTGGTAAACTTTATTCAAAGTCGATTGAATAAAGCCACAGCAGAAGATGAAGATAAAGAAGCACTGCGGACACTCGAAAACAAAACGCCAGCACCAAGAACCACTGGTTCGGGTGGAAGTATTGTTGTCGAAGGTGTGGGTAACTTAATGCACCATATTGCACGTTGTTGCCAGCCTATTCCGGGTGACAATATTGTCGGTTTTATTACTAAAGGTCGTGGTATTTCGATTCACCGTGCTGACTGTGAGCAACTGGCTGAATTACTTTCTCATGCACCAGAGCGTATTGTTGATGCGGTATGGGGAGAAAATTACTCCAGCGGTTATTCATTGGTAGTACGTGTTGTAGCGAATGATCGTAGTGGATTATTACGCGATATCACGACAATTTTAGCCAATGAAAAAGTAAACGTACTTGGTGTGAGTAGTCGTAGCGATGTGAAGCAACAAATTGCGACAATCGATATGAATATTGAGATTTATAATCTCCAAGTATTAGGTCGTATTTTGGCAAAACTTAATCAGTTGCCTGATGTGATAGAGGCGAAACGCTTTTCTCACTAAAATATTAAAATGATAAGATGCCGAGACAACTGTTCTCGGCATTTTTTTATCTAAAAATCAGAAAATCTGTATATTTAGTTAGTAATTTAATTGCTAGGGTTTATTTAAAATAAATATGGCTTTAAATAAAAGGGATCTAGTAGATAGATATGAAGATAACTAAACAATACTATATTAAGAATATGTGTTGGGGATGGTTTATTGGCGCTCTATTTTTATACTCTTGCTTAGAGTATGAGTTGAAGTATGAAAGTCTAATATTGTTAATTAGTATTGCTGGTATTGGATTATATCCGTTGGCTAAATGGGGGATTGAATATTTTTTTCTTCAATTTACTACTAGAGAATTTTGGAATCGAGGACTATTTTTAGATACAGCTGGTAAAGCTGGTGGTTTAGCTTTATATAGTTTCATCGTGTTTTTATTATCTATACCAATTACAATAATTTTTATATTATTTGTGTTAGTGAAAAGGTTGTTCCTCTAAATAAACAACCTTTAAAGTATTAATTAAATACCAATCAAATTATTGGCTTTTTCAATTAAGTCGTTATCAATCAATGCCCCAATACTTGCTATAAGCAATCCATATCCTAATATCCCTATGGGACCACCTAGAAGTACACTAAATGTAAATCCTGCTACAGATGTAGCCGCCATTCCTACAAATATAGTCTCTGCTTTAACAAAAAATGGACGCCAATTATCTGTTTCTGTTGCTTTTATTAACTCTATCGATAGATCTTTGACGTCAAGAGCTTTACTCACAAAAAACATACCTTTACTAAATTTTTTTAATTTTTGAGCTATATCATCGAGTTTGATCGATTCCAATGCAGTTGCAATAGCTTTACGATCTTTGGCATTAATTCTTCTATTAATATCCGCTTTGTATTTTTCGTAAGCTTTTAGCGCATCATCAACGTTACGTATAGTTTTTCCTCTGGTTTGTTGTGCTAAAGACTCCGCTAATTTCCTTGCTTTATCACCATAAGCATTAAACACTTCTTTATAAAAATCAGCCGTAAACTTTACTGAATCATGCAACAGATTAAATTCATCGTTTGTTTGTTCTTTTTTATTTGCTTGTTGAGCTAAAATATCAGCAATTTGGAAATTGCGATGTGTAAACGTCATATTATTATGGAAATCTTGGCATGCGGATTTAAAATCTTGTTCTCTAATATATTTTTGCATCTCAGGAAAATTATTTATATTGTCTGCGCCTTTATCTGTATATAAGGCATGTAAGGCTAATCGTACTGAGGGTAGCCAGCGGGAATATTCCCCAAATTTTTCACCTATATTTTGTAACATAGGATCTGGATGAGGACTAAAATGAATATCAAAGAGAAAACCATTTATATAGTTCATTTTTTGGTAAAACATTCTACTTAGATTTAGATCTGTTTCAAATATACGACCTATATTTTCATTATTTAATGGAATATTGTTTTCTTTCATATTCAATAATAGTAATGGAGAGCTTTCATTAAACTCGTTTGATCTATGCATTAAAGCACGGCCATAAGGTCGCATTCTTAATGCTTTTTTTAATGCTAATTCGGTTTTCTGTTTTAAGTAAGATTTACATTCATTTTTAAACTCAGGGCAATTTTTCTTTCCGCAAACAGGGCATTCTTGTTTTTTATCCTGTATAAAATTATTACAAATAATATTTGTAGCTTGATTAAAAGAAAAACCATTATTAAAAGCATACTCAGGAATATAAGCACTATGTGGCGTTACAGTTAATGAACTAAATTGAATTATATTTTCACTCATTTTATTAATCCTTTGATAAAAATGACGTATTTATATGGTGTTGAAAAGTAGATTTATAGCGAGGAGTATATTTGTAAATAACAAATTCATAGTTCAATTTAAAATGTCATTATTCTTTCAAAAAAGTTATTTTTAAGATCTTGAGCTTGAAATGATAAGATGCCGAGACAACTGTTCTCGGCATTTTTTTATCTAAAAACGTGTTAGGTAGAATAAAGCTAACTCTTATTTAAAAGGCAATATGATGTCAGAAAATCGTGAAATCTTTCGTTTATTAGAAATTATGGCGCAGCTACGTGATCCTAATACTGGATGTGAATGGGATAAAGTGCAGACTTTTGACACTATCGCACCTTATACATTAGAAGAAACCTATGAAGTGTTAGATGCTATTGCTCGTAAAGATTTTTCTGATTTAAAAGAAGAGTTGGGTGATTTGCTTTATCAAGTTGTTTTTTATTCACGAATGGCACAAGAGCAAAATTTATTTGATTTTAATGATGTCTGCGAAGCCATTAGCAATAAATTAGAACGTCGCCATCCTCATATTTTTGCATCTGAAAGTGACAATAATTTAGCTACAGAAAAGCATCGTTGGGAAAAACTCAAAGCCCAAGAGCGTGAAGCCAAAGATCAATTTTCTCTGTTAGACGATATTCCTGCTGCTTTGCCTGCCTTAATGAAAGCAGAAAAAATTCAAAAGCGTTGTGCTTCAGTGGGTTTCGATTGGAATGAACTAGAGCCTGTTTTAGGTAAAGTTTATGAAGAAATTGATGAAGTGATGGCTGAAGTGAAAAAAGAGCCTCAAGATGCTTCTCGAGTTGAAGATGAACTGGGTGACTTACTGTTTTCTGTGGTGAATTTATCGCGCCATTTAAAACAGAAACCGGAGCAAGCATTAAATCGAGCTTGTCGAAAATTCGAACAACGCTTTCGTTTTGTTGAAAAAATGCTCTCAGAAGAAGGTATAGGCATAGAAAATGCCTCATTGGAAGAGATGGAGATCTGTTGGCAGAAAGCAAAAAGACAACAGGTTGAGTGAATTGTGACACGCAAATTAACGTCAACGTGACATAAAGTGCGATAAAAATAGTCTATAACATCTCGTTTTTTCAGCTATTTTTATAAAAATATTTAAAAAGCGAAATTATAAAAGGTAATTTCGTTTTTTTGTTTTTGGGTAATTTAAAATCTCGCAGTTACATTTTATTGCATTAAAAATGTGATTAACCTCAAAAAAATTAAAAGCATGATCATAAGCAAAAGATCTCGCTATAAACCTGCTACACTTAATATCGTGAAAAAAATAAAGCATCTCTTGTTTAAAAGTGATATCTTAGCTGAAAGGATTAAGCTAAAATGCTTGAGAAATATTTTCACGGGTTTAGTTAATTGAATTTTTACTGTTTTTTCGTGTTTAAACGGATAAGTGGCGTGATGAAAAAGAACTTTATACTACTAAGAATGTTTGTAGCGAAAATAAGGTTCGGGTATACTGTGTTCCCGTCCAGTTATATCCATCATCCTAATACACCTAAACTTTCAGGTTCAGCATGAAAACGAATTATATTTTTGTGACCGGCGGGGTCGTATCCTCTCTGGGTAAAGGCATTGCCGCAGCCTCTCTGGCGGCTATACTCGAAGCCCGTGGACTCAATGTCACCATGATGAAGTTGGATCCGTATATCAACGTCGATCCAGGTACTATGAGCCCAATTCAGCACGGGGAAGTCTTCGTCACTGACGATGGTGCTGAAACTGATCTCGACTTAGGACACTATGAGCGCTTTATTCGCACGAAAATGACTCGTCGTAATAACTTCACGACAGGTCGCGTATACTCTGAAGTATTACGCAAAGAGCGTCGTGGTGACTATCTTGGGGCTACAATTCAAGTTATTCCTCATATCACTAATGAAATCAAAGAACGTATCATCCGTGGCGGTGAAGGTCATGATGTCGTTTTAGTTGAAGTCGGCGGGACAGTTGGTGATATCGAATCTTTACCATTCTTAGAAGCGATTCGCCAAATGGCAGCAGAAGTGGGTCGTGAGCACACATTCTACTTGCATTTAACTTTGGTGCCTTATTTAGCCGCTTCTGGTGAAGTGAAAACCAAACCAACTCAGCATTCTGTAAAAGAGTTACTGTCGATCGGTATCCAGCCTGATGCGTTGATTTGCCGTTCAGACCGCGTTATTCCTGCAAACGAACGTGCCAAAATTGCACTGTTCTGTAATGTGCCAGAAAAAGCGGTTATTTCATTAAAAGACGTCGATTCCATTTATAAAATCCCTGCACTATTGAAATCACAGGGATTAGATGATTATATCTGTAAACGATTCAGCTTAGATTGCCCAGTTGCAAATCTTGCAGAGTGGGAACAAGTTATTTACGAAGAAGCTAATCCTGAAGGCGAAGTGACCATTGGTATGGTGGGTAAATATGTCGAATTACCAGACGCCTATAAATCAGTGATTGAAGCGTTAAAACATGGCGGTTTCAAAAGCCGTGTTGCAGTAAATATCAAATTGATTGATGCACAAGATGTTGAAACCCGTGGCGCTGATATGCTTAAAGGGTTAGATGCAATCTTAGTACCAGGCGGTTTTGGTGAACGTGGCGTTGAAGGCAAAATTATGGCCGCTCAATTTGCCCGTGAAAATAAAATCCCTTACTTGGGCATTTGCTTAGGTATGCAGGTTGCTATGATTGAGTTTGCTCGTAATGTTGCCAATATGGCAGATGCGAACTCCACTGAATTTGCACCAGATTGTAAATATCCAGTCATTGCGTTAATCACAGAATGGCGTGATGAAGACGGTAATGTCGAAGTGCGTTCAGAAGACAGTGATTTAGGTGGCACGATGCGCCTTGGTGCTCAGCCTTGCCATTTAAGTGGTGATAGCTTAGTACGTACTCTGTATGGCAAAAACACCATTACAGAACGCCATCGTCACCGTTATGAAGTGAATAATCTGCTATTAAAACGTATCGAAGATGCGGGTTTACGTATCGCAGGTCGTTCAGTAGATAACAAGCTGGTGGAAATTATTGAAAATCCAAACCACCCTTGGTTTGTTGCTTGTCAGTTCCACCCAGAGTTTACCTCAACGCCGCGTGACGGCCATCCGTTATTTGCAGGCTTTGTGAAAGCAGCCTTTGATAACCAAAAAGGTCTGCTGAAATAGGATATATGAGAAGAGATAGGGTATCTCTTCTCGGAAATTTAACTTGTACAGAGGAAAACCGAATGTCCAAAATCGTTAAAGTACTTGGTCGTGAAATTATTGATTCTCGTGGCAACCCAACAGTTGAAGCAGAAGTTCACTTAGAAGGTGGTTTTGTTGGTATGGCGGCTGCTCCATCAGGCGCATCAACAGGTTCTCGCGAAGCTTTAGAATTACGTGATGGTGATAAATCACGTTTCTTAGGTAAAGGTGTTCTGAAAGCGGTTGCTGCTGTTAATGGTCCAATCGCTAAAGCGATCCTTGGCCAGGATGCAAAAGACCAAGCTAACATCGATAAAATCATGATCGATTTAGACGGTACTGAAAACAAATCAAACTTTGGTGCAAACGCAATCCTAGCGGTTTCTTTAGCAAACGCAAAAGCGGCTGCTGCTGCAAAAGGTATGCCTTTGTACGAGCACATTTCTGATCTGAACGGTACTCACGGTCAATATTCTATGCCTCTGCCAATGATGAACATCATCAATGGTGGTGAGCACGCAGATAACAACGTTGATATCCAAGAATTCATGATCCAACCAGTTGGCGCACCGACTCTGAAAGAAGCTGTGCGTATGGGTTCAGAAATCTTCCATCACTTAGCTAAAGTGCTGAAAGCAAAAGGTATGAACACTGCAGTGGGTGACGAAGGTGGTTATGCACCAAACTTAGAATCTAACGCTGCTGCATTAGCTGCTATCAAAGAAGCAGTTGAGAAAGCAGGTTACGTTTTAGGTAAAGACGTTACTCTGGCTATGGACTGTGCAGCTTCTGAGTTCTACAACAATGAAACTGGTAACTACGAACTGAAAGGCGAAGGTAAAACCTTCACTTCACAAGAGTTCACTCATTACTTAGAAGAACTGACTAAACAATACCCAATCGTTTCTATCGAAGATGGTTTAAACGAATCTGACTGGGATGGTTTCGCATACCAAACTAAAGTTCTTGGTGACAAAATCCAACTGGTTGGTGACGACCTGTTTGTAACTAACACTAAGATCCTGAAAGAAGGTATCGATAAAGGCATCGCTAACTCAATTCTGATCAAATTCAACCAAATCGGTTCACTGACAGAAACTTTAGCAGCAATCAAAATGGCGAAAGATGCTGGCTACACAGCAGTTATCTCTCACCGTTCTGGTGAAACTGAAGATGCAACTATCGCTGACTTAGCAGTGGGTACAGCAGCAGGCCAAATCAAAACGGGTTCAATGAGCCGTTCTGACCGTGTTGCTAAATACAACCAACTGATCCGTATCGAAGAAGCATTAGGTAATAAAGCGCCTTTCAACGGTCTGAAAGAAGTTAAAGGCCAAGCATAATCGCTTATTTGATTAGAAAATCTAATTGATTCTAAATGGGTAAACCTGATGTTTACCCATTTTTTTTGCCTAAATATAAAAAAAATAAAATTACCGCTGCCTTTAAACGATCAAAAAGTGTGATGCATAAGAGATAATAGTGTTCAATTATTACTCTTTTATTAATAAATTGGTTAATTCTCGTGGATGAGATCCCAATTATCGCTTTTGCGCATTTTCAATGGTGCGAAATGTTTTTATATTTCACATATAACCTATTTCGTTAACAATTCAAGCTTAGTGAACCTAATGTTCACATCAGTTAATGTGGAGTATTATCATGGACGCGTCCAATTTAGCCCCATCGGCAAAATCAAGCCCGATAAATAAGAGAGGGTTAATTATTCTAGCAATAGATGTTGTTTTGCTACTGCTATTGTTAGAGTTTTTACCTTATGATCCAAAGGCTAATGCTGGCCTAGCATTAATGGTATTTGTAGGGGTACTATGGCTAACTGAAGCTATTCATGTAACGATCACGGCATTATTCATTCCTATTTTAGCCGTTGTACTTGGGCTAATGAATACCAATGAGTCATTAAAATCATTTGCTAACCCTATCATTTTCTTGTTCTTTGGTGGATTTGCTTTAGCGACAGCGCTTCATATTCAAGGGTTAGATCGCTTAATTGCTAACCGCTTACTAATGATTGCAAAAGGTAAACTTTCAGTCGCGGTATTACTGTTATTTGGCGTTACTGCATTACTCTCCATGTGGATCAGTAACACTGCAACAGCAGCAATGATGCTCCCTTTAGTCTTAGGTATTTTATCTAACTTAGATATTCGTTCAGAGCGTAATACTTTTGTATTCGTATTATTAGGTGTGGCTTATAGTGCCAGTATTGGTGGTTTAGGTACGTTGGTTGGTAGCCCTCCAAATGCGATTGCCGCAGCTCAACTGAACTTAGATTTTATTACATGGATGAAGTACGGTATTCCAATCATGTTGGTGCTATTGCCTATCATGTTTATTGTGATGTACCTGATGCTACGTCCTAACTTAAAACACAAATTTGACTTAAAACTAGAAGTGTTAGAGTGGAATAACAAACGTGTTATCACCATGATTATCTTCTTAGTTACCGTATTTTGCTGGATCTTCAGCTCTTTCATCAGCAGTGCTTTTGGTGGTGTAAAAGATTTAGATACAGTTATTGCTGTGAGCGCGGCCATTGTTATTGGTGTAACTGGTGTCGCAAGTTGGAGTCAAATACAAGAAAACACAGAGTGGGGCGTATTAATGCTGTTTGGTGGTGGTTTAACGCTGAGCGCAATTTTACAGTCTTCTGGTGCAAGCCTTGTTATGGCTGACTTTATGAAAGATACTTTCGGTAATAGCCATTGGTTTGTGATTATTCTTGCCGTGACCACCTTTATCATCGTATTAACTGAATTTACCAGTAACACAGCAAGTGCCGCATTGTTAGTGCCAATCTTTGCAACAGTAGCACAAGCATTAGGCATGCCTGTAATGGCGTTAACAATGATTATCGGTATCGGTGCATCTTGTGCATTTATGTTGCCTGTTGCAACCCCACCAAATGCGATTGTCTTTGGTTCAGGTTACATTAAACAAACTGAAATGGTACGTGTTGGTGGTGTACTAAACTTAGTGTGTATCTTTGTTATCTCTCTGTTTGCTTGGTTCTTCTGGCTGTAAGTGAATACGCTGAATTAATCAGGTAGAGTTAAAAAAACAAGGCGCTTGATAAGTTAATATCAGGCGCTTTTTTATTGGTAATAAAAAAGCCATCGACATTTATCACCTGTAAGGTATTAAACATATCGATGGCTTTTAAAGAAGCATAAAACAGAGACGATATTAATTATTTAGTATAAAGCGTGAGTTGTGTACCCGGTTTTAACATCTTAATGTCGGCGTTCCAACTCATTAATAATTTAAGATTAATGCCGTGACGGCGGGCAATACTGTAATAAGAGTCACCTTGGCGTACTTTATAGTAGCTTGGTGAAGGTTTTGTTGGTTTCGTTGTCGTGGTATTACTGACACTACCTGCATTATGAATTTTTAATGTTTGACCAACCAGTAATGTGCTCTTTGCATTCAATCCATTAATACGCTGTAAGTCTTTTACACTCATATTGTAGCGACGAGCAATAGCGTAAAACGAATCTCCTGAACGAACCTTATAAACGCCTTCTTGCTTAATAGATTGATTCGTTTTGGCAACAGCCAAGCGAATAGTTTCTAATACAGCTTCATCTTCAAAAGCGTTACGGAATTGGTCAAGCTTATTGCGAGGCAACATAATGACATGAGGGCCATTCGGTGCGGTTATTCCACGCTTATAGCCGGGGTTATAATCTTTTACTGTATTAATAGGTAACTGACTTAATTCAGCGACTTTATTTAACGTGATTTGCTCGCCGACATCAAATGAGGCTAACGCTTTATCTCGGTAGTTACTTTTTGGAAAAGTAATGGTTTCTTCGTTTTCACGAATAACTTTGCTCAATGCTAGAATTTTAGGAACATAATTCATAGTTTCTTTGGGTAAAGAAAGCGACCAATAGTCTGTTGGTAAATTCTTACTTTCATTTGCCTTTATTGCTTGCATAACACGGCCTTCACCTGCGTTATAAGCAGCAAGGGCAAGTGCCCAATCACTATCAAACATCACATAAAGGCGCTCAAGTAAATCAAGGGCAGCTTTAGTTGATGCCATAACATCACGACGACCGTCATACCATTGGTTTTGTGCCAAACCATAGTAATTACCGGTTATTGGTACAAATTGCCATAAACCTGCGGCATTTGCAGAAGAGGTAACATGGGGATTAAACGCACTTTCAACGACAGGAACAAGTGCAAGTTCCATCGGTAATTCACGCTTTTCAATTTCATCAATAATCGAATACATATAAGGTTCAGCACGAGAAGCAACACTCTGTATATGTTTGGGATTATTTAAAAAATATAATTCTTGCTGCGAGATCCTTTCATTTTCAGGGAGGTCCATTTTCAATTCACTTACCACATAACCCCATAAATTGGTTTTTACATCATATTGAGGTTGGTGAGAAGTTGAAGTCCCTTTCGTTGATGTTGGTGTGATCGCAGACAAATTAGGTTTAATGTTCTCCGATTGCTGGCAACCCGCCAAGAGCAATATGGAGAACAAAATCGCTTTTGTCTTCATAATAGAAAAATTCATCCTGTGTGTTTTTTGAACCAAATAATACTTAGTGTGCCAAAATAAAACAACCAATAGAAATTAAAAGTTGTCTTTTAATTCTCTTAATTTTGTAAATGTCTTAATTGGCGCGTAAGTATTAGGGGTTATACCTAAAATCCTTTGTAAATCAATATCGTCAGATTTCAAAAAAAGATTAATATTCTTTTCGTTTTTTAGTGTTATTGGCACAGTAGGTTGCAAATTTTTACGCATTTCACTAACTTGGGCTAAATAATCGGTAATAAGTGCATTTTCTGGCATGATATGATGTGCAAAGACCATGTTTGATAGGGTGTATTCATGAGCACAACAAATTAATGTGTTATCAGGTAAAGCACTCAATCTTTGTAATGAACTAAACATTTGTTGTGCGGTACCTTCGAATAAACGACCACAACCACCAGAAAAAAGTGTATCGCCACAAAATAAATATGGTTCACAATAATAAGCAACATGACCTAATGTATGACCTGGTGTGCCAATTACATTAAAAGTGAAAGAGCCAACAATAATACGCTCTTGATTATGAATAATATTTTCGGCACCTTTATTTTGTGTTTCTTGTGGGCCAAAAACGTCAATGTTAGGATATTTTTTTACAAGTTCAGCAACTCCACCAACATGATCATCATGATGGTGGGTTAATAAAATCGCGATAGGTATTAGTGAGCGTTGAGAGAGCATTTCAATAACAGGTTTTGCTTGTGACGGATCCACAATCACACATTCACTATTTTCATTACTTAATAGCCAAATGTAGTTATCGGATAAAGCAGGAATTCTGATAAGCTCCATATAAGTTACCTTACTTATAAAATATAAAGGGGTAAACAATGAAAGCAGCGCGTTCAGTAAAACCAATTACAATGCCGGATTCTTGGCGTGATATTCCTTGGGGGGAATATTATCGCATGGCGATTGAATTGCGTTTACAAAACTGGTGGCCGAAAATGTATGGCTTTCATTTGCTAAAACTCGGTCAACTCAGTGCCGAGTTGGATACCAAATTAAGTATCGTTTCACATCAAGTCAATGTGACATCAAATGCAATAAATGCGGATGTTATCGCGTCTTTAGATTATCTACCCTTTGAAAATAAATCGGTTGATGTTTGCCTTATGGCTCATGTACTTGATTATAGTGCAGATCCTCATTGGCTATTAAGAGAAGCTGATCGTGTTTTAATTGATGATGGCTGGATAGTATTAACGAGCTTTAACCCTATTAGTTTATTAGGACTGGGTAAATGCACGCCTGTTTTACGACAAAAACAGCCTTATTCAAGTCGTATGTTTTCACTTCGACGCCAAATTGATTGGCTTAGTGTGCTAAATTACGAAGTGATGACACAACAGAATTTCCAGATTATGCCATGTTCAAGACCAATAAAACGTGATGGTAGCCGCTATCACGCCGGTGGCTGTTTAAATTTAATTATTGCTCGTAAAAGAACGCTTCCTTTAACACCCACTGCATTGAAATTTGCATTGCCACGCATGAGTGTAAAAGGTCGAGTATTAGGTGCTACACGCAATCACTCAGAGCTATAAAATATGATTCATTGTGTTTTATCTTTCTGGCTTTCAATATAGCCAGTATCTTCTTGTGTAGGTGATTGAGCCGCCGTTTTTGCTAATTCATCACAACGTTCATTTTCATCATGACCTGCATGGCCTTTTACCCAATGCCATTCAATTTCATGACGAGTAATAGCACTATCTAAGCGTTTCCATAAATCGACATTAAGCACAGGGCTTTTGTCTGCTTTGCGCCATTGGCGCTTTTTCCAGCTATGGATCCACTGCGTGATACCTTGTCTGACATATTGGCTATCTGTTGTCAGTGTAATTTTACAAGGGAATTTTAATGTTTCTAATGCTACGATAGCGGCAAGAAGTTCCATTCGGTTATTGGTGGTCATAAAAAAACCTTCACTTAGGGTTTTTTCATGTTGTTGATAGCGTAAAATAGCGCCATAACCACCAGGGCCTGGGTTGCCTAAGCATGAACCATCGGTGAATATTTCTACCTGCTTGTGCATAAAGGCGACTTATCCTTTTTGATTAATACGAAAAACTAACCCTAAGTCTGACATAAAAACGGATTATGAGCACTCCAATCACACGACAAATTGTACTTGATACCGAAACCACCGGTATGAATAAGCTGGGCGTTCATTATGAAGGTCATAATATCATTGAAATTGGTGCCGTAGAGGTTATCAATCGTCGACTAACAGGGCGAAATTTCCATGTTTATATTAAGCCTGAAAGATTAGTTGATCCTGAAGCGTTTGAAGTTCACGGTATTAGTGATGAATTTTTAGAGGATTGTCCTTCTTTTGCTGATATTGCCGATGAGTTTTTAGAATATATTCGTGGCGCAGAGCTGATCATTCATAATGCATCGTTCGATATCGGCTTTATGGATTATGAGTTTAGAAAGCTTAATCGTGATATTCCGCCTACTGAAACGTTCTGCCAAATTACCGATAGCCTTGCAATGGCAAGGGCATTATTTCCTGGTAAACGAAATAATCTTGATGCTTTATGTGATAGATACTTAATAGATAACTCTAAACGTACTCTTCACGGCGCGTTATTGGATGCTGAAATACTTTCTGATGTTTACTTGGCTATGACCGGTGGACAAACAGCATTGGCATTTTCAATGGAAGGCGAATCAAGTAACGAGCAAGAGCAAAATGATATTCAGCGTATCGAGCGCCCAGTTTCAGGATTAAGAATAATAAGAGCAACCGCAGATGAACTTGCTGAGCATGAGTCTCGATTAGATTTAGTTGAGAAGAAAGGCGGGCATTGTTTATGGCGTCCTGCACCAAATGATGAGACTGTTTGAATATAAAAAAAGCACAAAGAGTAAGTTGAGATTAAAAATTATCCAAATGCATCTTTTTGTTAGAAAAACAGTTGACGACAAGGCAAGAGATTCGTAATATTCACCTCATCCGAAAGGATACGCGGAGCGGTAGTTCAGTTGGTTAGAATACCTGCCTGTCACGCAGGGGGTCGCGGGTTCGAGTCCCGTCCGTTCCGCCAACATTCCAAACCCCAGCATTTATGCTGGGGTTTTTGCGTTTATAGCCTATCAAACTGTTCCTTTTATCAAACTAAAGCACTTTGCTTATCTGTCTTAATCATGCTATTTCTTATCTTTATTTATAAGGATGGTTTGCTATTGATAAAAGACATCAAATCATACTCTTAGGTATATTTAGGATTCATTTATGAAGCAGGAATTTCGTTTACGTTTAAATACGCTATCCAAAGAACTCGATAACTTTTATTATCAAGAATTCGAAACGGAACAAGCCGAATACAGTAAAAATAAAGAGATAAAACAAGCGATTGTTCAATTTATTCTTGAAATAAAAAAATATGATGAGCAAGCATTAATTGATAAAGCGCTAACCCTTATATTTCATAATACAGGTTGTCATATTGATCGCGAAATTCTAGATGAAATTATGCTTCCTGTTATTGAACAAAATATTATCACACCAGAATTGATTGATAAAAATCTGAGAGAGAATTCACCTATGGGACGTTGGTACTGATCCTAAGGAGAAATAATGACATTTTATAAGTTTGGTTTTATTGCTAATACATAAGGCGCACTTATTGATGTAAAAGGGATGAAAAATCGGTTGATTAGTTATTTCCCAAAAATTTGTTGATCTTTGTTCGTTACATAGTCTGAATATCGAATTTATAACGGCTCATCAATATTTTTATTTTAAGGAAAGTAATGGAATTTGTTTAATAGAAAATACGTTTTCTTACCAACTTACTGGAATGTTGTTCGATAACAAATTGATTGTTGCTAATTTAGTCTTTGAAGATGATCTTTTTTATCATTACACATATTTTGAAAATCAGTATATTACTGTGACTGTTGATAGAATTGATGTTGAGTTTATTGAGCCGATTAATCATGATTTTTTTTGACGAAGTACGACACAAAATAGAGAGCTCCGCTTTTTTTTCTAATATGGGAAAAGCGGATTTACAGGCTGATAATGTGATTTTATTTTCAGGTCTGGAGAGTTTATTGCTCTCTGAGTTAGATTTTATATGGTTACCTACCTCACCAACTCAAGATGATCCTTTTTATACAAAGCAAACTCTACCTAAGGCATTAATAGAACAACGTATAAAGATAACGCGTTGTGTGATGGATAGCGTGAAAAATATCCCGTGTACTCCATTTCAATATGATGCCCATGATTTCAATATTGCAGCTAAAAATGCGATTAGTTACGCATTTCGGCAATACTTATCAGAAAAATACTTTTCCCTTGGAGACAACTGGGAAAATATTGTTAATATCTACTATCAAGGATATTGGCCAATAGGGATCTACCATAATAAAGTAATAACTATTTAAATTTGCTGGTTTTTTTAAGGTTTTATAATAACGTAAGGACGTAGAGAAATGGATATCACTAAAATTTATCAATATAAATTAAGAAAATTATTTAATCCAAGAGCGCTTTCTTTTGAACATGGTATTTTATTTTTACAGCCTTGGGAGGGGGAATTGGATGAATTTATTTCAGTAAAACTAAAAAATAAATCAGCTCTTTATCTTTCGTGGTGGAATGAGCTTTTTAATTCAAAAAAAATAGATGAGATTATTAGTGATGAACCTTATGATCAAAATTATTATCAATTTTTTTCTTTTCTGAGAATATTACCTAATTTATTATCTATAAATAGAAATGAAAATTTTTATAATAAAAATTTATTTTCAAGCTATATTGTTTCGCAATTAAAATCCGATCTTTCTTTTTTAGGTAAAGAAAAAGAGAATACCTATAAAACCGAACTTATTAATTATTTATTCTATGATATGGGATTTGCTGATTTTTATTATCATTATTTTATTATTAAAGATAATAAACTCTACTTTCGTTATTCTAGTGATGAAGTAATAAAAGCTGACGAGCTAATTAATGTAACTTATGATCTTGTATTAAAATACAGTAATGAAAAACATCATGATGATTTTAATATAATTAAAAAACAACAAATAGAGATCGTTAATTTTCTTCTAGAGAAAGATGAAAACTTTGTTTTTACACTAGAAGATCAATGTTTAATTTATCTATCACCTGAGAAATTTATCAAAGCGTATAAAAATGATACGGATAAAATATTTAAAATATTAGCCAGTTTCTTAAGTAAAGATCAATCAGCACTCAATGTCTTTGTGTCTAAAATGATCATCATGAATTATAATTATTATATTTTGAAAAACAATCCAAATGAAATTTTGAAATTAAAAGCTTTTTGTAGAAGAGATAATTTAAAATTTTTTCTATTATTGAAATCAATTATTGATTTGCATTTTTTTGTCAGAAAAGAAGATTTTAAGGAATTACACTTAGAATATTACTTATCTAAAATTAATTAAAAATAAGTAGAATATATAAATAAGTTATTTTTATAAAAGGGGTAACAACTGTGTTACGCGATGTTTTCCTTTTATTTATATATGATGTAAATAGGATTTTTATTACTGAATCAGTGAATTATCTGCTTTTTATCTTTTTAAAATTTGTATAATTCTACTTCCTGATAACAAGTCCAGTCAGTTATTAGGCTATAATTAACACAAATACGGTATTTATTTGATTTGATGGATAATTCAGCAATGAAATTTTATCTTGATTAGTCATATCAAGCTAGGGTTTAATAGCACGCTTCTCAATTGCGCAAATTATTGTCTCTTTTTCCTTTTGTTGCGCAACAATGCGGTGGTGTAATGTTATTTTCCGCTTTGATTGTAAAAAATGCTGTGCAAATCAAAGAATTATTGCTTTATGCTAATTACGATAGCCACCTTTGTGGATTTTTTATATTGCGGTTTTTGGCCCGCATTGAGAGAATCAGCTATCTAGATGCTTTTTATCCGACTTGGAGTAGAAAATGACCACTCGTAAAACCCTTGCTAATGCGATCCGTTTTTTAAGTATGGATGCTGTGCAAAAAGCGAAATCAGGACACCCTGGCGCCCCTATGGGTATGGCTGATATTGCAGAAGTATTATGGCGTGATTTTTTAAATCATAACCCAACTAACCCTAACTGGGCTGATCGTGACCGCTTCGTTTTATCTAATGGTCATGCTTCAATGCTGATTTACAGCTTACTGCACCTGTCTGGTTATGAAGTTTCTTTAGATGATCTGAAAAACTTCCGTCAATTGCATTCTAAAACACCAGGTCACCCAGAATATGGTTATACCCCAGGTGTTGAAACAACAACGGGTCCTTTAGGTCAAGGTATTGCAAACGCAGTGGGTTTTGCTATTGCAGAACGTACATTAGCGGCTCAATTTAACCGTCCTGGTCATGACATTGTTGACCATTACACCTACGCCTTTATGGGTGATGGTTGTATGATGGAAGGTATCTCCCACGAAGCGTGTTCTTTAGCGGGAACATTACAATTAGGTAAACTGATTGCATTCTATGATGACAATGGCATCTCTATTGATGGTCAAGTGCATGGTTGGTTTACTGATAACACAGCAGAACGTTTCGACGCTTATGGCTGGCATGTAATCAGTGGTATTGATGGCCACGATGCAGCAAGCATTAAAGCAGCTGTTGAAGCAGCAAAACAAATCACTGACAAACCTTCACTGCTGATTTGTAAAACCACTATCGGTTTTGGTTCTCCTCATAAAGCTGGTACTGCTGATTCTCACGGTTCCCCATTAGGTGATGCAGAAATCGCTGAAACACGTAAAGCGTTAGGCTGGGAATACGGCGCATTCGAAATTCCACAAGAAATTTATAAAGAGTGGGATGCGAAAGAAGCGGGTAAAGCAAAAGAAGCTGCATGGGATGCTAAATTTGCTGCATACGCAGCACAATTCCCTGAATTAGCGGCTGAATTCAAACGCCGTGTTTCTGGTGAATTACCAGCAAACTGGGAAAAAGATTCCAAAGCATTTATTGAAAATCTGCAACAAAACCCTTCAAGCATTGCAAGCCGTAAAGCGTCTCAAAATGCATTAGAAGCATTCGGTAAAGTATTACCAGAATTCATGGGCGGTTCTGCGGACTTAGCACCAAGTAACCTGACTATGTGGTCTGGTTCTAAAGCGCTGAACGAAGACAAAGCGGGTAACTACATCCATTACGGTGTACGTGAATTCGGTATGTCTGCAATCATGAACGGTATTGCACTACATGGCGGTTTTGTTCCTTACGGTGCTACCTTCCTGATGTTTATGGAATATGCACGTAATGCTGTACGTATGGCCGCACTGATGAAGATCCGCAGTATCTTTGTTTATACTCATGACTCTATCGGTCTGGGTGAAGATGGTCCAACTCACCAACCTGTTGAGCAAATGGCAAGCCTGCGTGTAACTCCAAACGTGAGCACATGGCGTCCATGTGACCAAGTTGAATCAGCTGTTGCATGGAAATATGCAATTGATCGTAAAGATGGTCCAACAGCTCTGATCTTCTCTCGTCAAAACCTTGCGCAACAACCACGTACTCCAGAGCAACTGGCAAATATCGAGAAGGGTGGTTACATCCTGAAAGATTGCGTTGGTACTCCAGAATTAATCTTTATTGCAACAGGTTCTGAAGTTGAATTAGCGGTTAGCGCTTATGAACAACTGACAGCTGAAGGCCGTAAAGTACGTGTTGTTTCTATGCCAGCAACAGATGCATTTGATAAACAAGATGCAGATTACCGTGAAGCAGTATTACCAGCATCAGTGAAAGCGCGTGTTGCTATCGAAGCAGGTATTGCTGACTACTGGTTCAAGTATGTTGGTTTAGATGGCGCGATTGTAGGTATGCGTAGCTTCGGTGAATCTGCACCTGCAAACGAGTTATTTGAAGAGTTTGGTTTTACTGTTGAAAATGTGGTTACACAGGCAAAATCTTTACTTAAATAATCAATAAATGTTAACAAGAGCACATTTTTGGGAAGAATTTCTCAGATGTGCTCTTTTTTTATCCTTCCATCTTTGTTTACTATTGCGATCTTCTCTCATTTCTCGTAATCTGATTATCAGTAAGCTGAACCGTTTCAGTTAATCCTAAAATGTCGGTGACTGCACAATTTCTAGATTTACTTGATTTATCGTTGTTGATTAGTATCTTGCTCTATTATTCTAAGCGGTTGCAAATCACGAGTTATCAAGGAAGTCACATGACAATCAGAGTCGCTATTAACGGTTTTGGTCGTATAGGGCGTAATGTGTTAAGAGCGCTTTATGAATCAGGTAAACGAGCTGAAATAACAGTTATTGCAATAAATGAATTGGCTGATGCACAAGGTATTGGGCATCTTCTCAAGTATGACTCCAGCCACGGACGTTTTGCTTGGGATGTACGAATTAATAACGATTTATTGCAAGTGGGTGATGATACTATTCGTTTATTTCATCACGCTGATATTACTGATTTACCTTGGGGTGAACTTGGTATTGATGTTGTACTTGATTGTAGTGGTGCTTACGGCTCACGAGCTGATGGCGAAGCGCATATTGCACAAGGCGCAAAGAAAGTACTTTTTTCTCATCCCGGTACAACGGATTTAGATGCAACTGTCGTTTTTGGTGTGAATCAACACGAACTTAAAAAAGAGCACCGAATTGTTTCAAACGCATCTTGTACAACAAATTGCATTATTCCCATCATTAAAATGATGGATGACGCGTTTAATATAGAGTCAGGAACAGTAACCACAATCCATGCAGCCATGAACGATCAACCTGTGATTGATGCATACCATAAGGATTTACGCCGTACTCGTGCAGCAGGACAATCTATTATTCCTGTTGATACGAAATTGGCGGCAGGAATTACTCGAATTTTCCCGAAATTTAAGGATCATTTTGAGGCAATTTCTGTACGAGTTCCTACAATTAATGTGACGGCAATTGATTTAAGTGTCACTGTAAAAACTGCTGTAAATGTGTTAGATGTCAATCGGTTAATTCAAAAATCAGCAACTGGCGCATTTCGTGGTATAGTGGATTACACAGAATTGCCATTAGTCTCAACTGATTTTAACCACGACCCTCATAGTGCAATCGTTGATGGCACACAAACAAGAGTCAGTGGGCAACACCTGATCAAGACTTTAGTCTGGTGTGATAATGAATGGGGCTTTGCTAACAGAATGCTTGATACAACGTTAGCAATGGCTGCAACTGGTTTTAAATAATCATGTTTTAATGACGGTGTCGCGTAATAATACAAGGCACTGAACAGAAGATTACTAAATTTTAGAGAATCAATGAGAGGATTCATCATGTCTGTAATTAAGATGACCGATTTAGACCTAGCGGGTAAACGAGTTCTTATCCGTGCTGACCTGAACGTTCCAGTTAAAGATGGTAAAGTGACTTCAGATGCGCGTATCCGTGCTTCTTTACCAACAATTGAAGCCGCGTTAAAACAAGGCGCTAAAGTGATGGTAACTTCTCACTTAGGTCGTCCTACTGAAGGTGAGTACAACGAAGAGTTCTCTTTAAAACCAGTTGTTGACTATCTGAAAGATAAATTAACTGCACCAGTTAGCCTTGCTAAAGACTATTTAAATGGTGTTGAAGTCAATGCAGGTGAATTAGTTGTTCTTGAAAACGTTCGTTTTAACAAAGGCGAAAAGAAAGACGACGAAACTCTGTCTAAGCAATACGCTGCATTATGTGATGTTTTCGTCATGGATGCATTTGGTACCGCTCACCGTGCTCAAGCATCAACTCATGGTGTTGCTAAATTTGCACAAGTTGCTTGCGCGGGTCCTCTGTTATCAGCAGAGCTTGAAGCATTAGGTAAAGCATTAGATAAACCTGCTCGCCCAATGGTTGCGATTGTTGGTGGTTCTAAAGTTTCAACTAAACTGACTGTATTAGATTCTTTATCAAAAATTGCTGACCAATTAATCGTTGGTGGTGGTATCGCAAATACCTTTATCGCAGCAGAAGGCCATCCAGTAGGTCGTTCTTTATATGAAGCAGACCTTGTTGATGATGCTAAAAAACTGATGGAAAAATGTGATATTCCAGTACCAAGTGATGTTCGTGTTGCAACTGAGTTCTCTGAAACTGCTGAAGCTGTTTTAAAATCAGCAAGTGACATCAAAGATGATGAACAAGTGCTGGATATCGGTGATGTGACGGCAGAACGTTTAGCTGAGATCCTGAAAAACGCGAAAACTATCCTGTGGAATGGTCCAGTCGGTGTGTTTGAATTCCCTAACTTCCGCAAAGGTACAGAAATCATTGCTAATGCAATCGCAGATAGTGAAGCATTCTCTATCGCAGGTGGTGGTGATACGCTGGCTGCTATTGATTTATTTGATATCGCAGACAAAATCTCTTACATTTCAACCGGTGGTGGTGCTTTCTTAGAATTCGTTGAAGGTAAAAAACTTCCTGCTGTTGCAATGTTAGAAGAACGCGCTAAACAGTAATTAAGTCAGCTCATACAGGTAGAAAGTTATTTTCTACCTGTTCCAAATATAGGATCTTATTACATGTCTAAAGTTTTTGATTTCGTGAAACCGGGTGTCATCACTGGTGATGATGTACAAAAAGTATTTGCGGTAGCAAAAGAAAATAAATTTGCTCTGCCTGCGGTTAACTGTGTAGGTACTGACTCAATCAATGCTGTGTTAGAAGCTGCTGCGAAAGTTCGTTCTCCTGTTATTGTACAGTTCTCTAACGGTGGTGCTGCATTTATCGCAGGTAAAGGTCTTAAATCTGATGTACCACAGCAAGCTGCTATTTTAGGCGCAATTTCAGGTGCTCACCATGTGCACCAAATGGCTGAATATTACGGCGTTCCTGTTATCCTGCATACTGACCACTGTGCGAAAAAATTATTACCATGGATTGATGGTCTGTTAGATGCTGGTGAGAAACACTACGCTAAAACAGGCAAACCACTGTTCTCTTCTCACATGATTGACTTATCTGAAGAGTCATTAGAAGAAAACATCGAAATCTGTGCTAAATATTTAGCGCGTATGGCTAAAATCGATATGACTTTAGAAATCGAATTAGGCTGTACGGGTGGTGAAGAAGACGGTGTTGATAACACGGGTATGGACAGCTCTGCGCTTTATACTCAACCAGAAGATGTTGCTTACGCATACGAAAAACTGAGTGCGGTAAGCCCTCGTTTCACTATCGCGGCATCTTTCGGTAACGTTCACGGTGTTTATAAACCAGGTAACGTTCAGTTAACGCCAAAAATTCTACGTAACTCACAAGACTACGTATCAGAAAAATTCAACTTACCACACAATAGCTTAGATTTCGTATTCCACGGCGGCTCCGGTTCTTCAGCAGAAGAAATCAAAGAAGCTGTTGGCTATGGTGTTATCAAAATGAATATCGATACAGATACTCAGTGGGCAACTTGGGATGGTATCTTACAGTTCTACAAAAAGAACGAAGGTTATCTGCAAGGTCAGTTAGGTAACCCAGAAGGTGCTGATAAACCTAACAAGAAATACTACGACCCACGTAACTGGTTACGTCAAGCACAAGCATCAATGGTTGTTCGTTTAGAACAAGCCTTTAAAGAACTGAATGCAATTGATGTTCTGTAATTGAATCATTCTTAATGATTAAACTAAACCCGCTTATTTAGCGGGTTTTTTTATGGCTAGCAAAAAGAGAATAATCTTCTTAGCCCAAAATAAAAGCGCCTATAAATAGGCGCTTAATATTCAATTAGATATTGATTGAAAGATTAGCCAGCGACTTTAACGTCTTTGCTTTCTTCTTTCATCATGCGGTTCAGTAAAGGTACTGTTGCCCACATCACTAAACCAACAATTAAGGTCACAATACCAATTTTACCAAATACATCAGTGTAAATAGGTAATGTTTGTAGTGGATCAGTAATACCTTCTGGTGCTGCTGTGAAAGTCGCTACATAACCCCCTAACAGATAAGCCGTGGCTTGTGTTAAGAACCACATACCTAAAATAAAGCCCATCATGTATTGTGGTACGAATGCTGCAACCATTGCTAAACCTAACGCACTGATCATCAGTTCACCTAAGCTCTGGAATAAGTAAACCAGAACGATAAACCAAGGTGATGTTAAGCCTTGAGCATCGGCAAACCACATACCTGATGCTGCCGCTGTAAGGAATCCTAATGAGCACAGAAGCATACCAGCAGTAAACTTCGCTGGCATTGAGAAATCTTTACCTTTCGCGCCAAAATGGCTGTAAGCGATAGCAAGGATTGGGCTAGCAATAATGATCCAGAATGGGTTTAGTGCTTGGAAGCTTACAGGGTTAATATCAAAGCCTAAAAGCGTGTGATGAACATTATGAATAGCAAAGAAGTTCAGTGAAGTTGGCATCTGAGCATACAGAATGTAGAAAACAACAGCTTCTAACATCAGAACAAATGCAACATACATTTTATTACGAGCAACTCTGTCTTTTTGTTTAAACGCTTCACGGAAATAAATGAAGACAACAATAATAGACAAGCTAACTAAGACAATATTTGCAATCATAACGTTGTGCAATAACCATGCACAAACAAATACCATAGCAATTGAGCCAGCAATAACTAATAACAGTTTGCTAAAGTTCATCGGTAAATGGTCTGGTTCAGAACCAATATTGGCAACCATTTTACGACAGAAGAAATAAACTAATAACGCCATGAGCAAGCCAATACCACAGATATTATAAGTCAGTGCATATCCGTAACGTTCAGCAAGTACCGGGGCGATAGATAAAGAAATTAATGAGCCGATATTGATCGACATATAAAATAGCGTAAATGCGCCATCAAGACGTGGATCTTTAGGTGGATAGCATTTCGCTAATAAACTTGCAGGATTGGCTTTAAATAAACCATTACCTACTGCGATAGTTCCCAATGCGTAGAAAATTAAATTAGGATACATAATTGACATACCAGTCATGAAATAACCGATAGCCAAAACAATAGCACCTAAAACAATGGTTCGTTTTGTTCCTAATAAGTGGTCACCAACATAACCACCAATAGAAATAAGCCCATAAACCAGTGCAGAGAATGCACCAAAAGTAATGAAAGCCTGTTCTTGAGAGAAACCGAGTTTACTAACAAAATAAACGGCAAGAATACCTTGTACGCCGTAGTAACCAAAACGTTCCCATAATTCTACAAAGAAAATCATAAAGAATGGTTTAGGCTGTTGTAATAAACCGACTTGAGCGGGTTTATCCATATCTGTAATGCCCCTAATTATTATTTATTTTCAACAACGATGTTATTTACTCACATTCACGAGGAATGTTACACGACGGTAACATTATCTGTCGCATTTAGAGTGATGTTTGCAAATTTAAGAAGGTAATCAGCAAGTCGAGTAGACTAATATATTGATGGAATGACTTCTCAAAGGTTGATCACACTGTGGGTAAGATTAATACCAGATTGAAAAAAATATTCATTAGTTTATTTTAAAATAAAGTCATTTAATTGATCTTTGGTATAAAATATAATCAGGAAGATTATTATTTGTTTGTATTTTAATCTGAGTAAATTAAATAAAGATACAGGATAAAAGTAGAGAGAAAATATTTTTGATTATGTGACTAATTGATTCTAGAAAGAAATTTTTCATTATAATTAAAAATTAATCTTTTATAACAAACAGATGTTAATAAATATTTAATAAATATCTAAACGCTAGTGAATGTTATTTAGTTAAATAAATATTCATTTAATATAAATAAATATTTAATTTATGATGTGATTATAATCAATAAAAAAACGCCCTTATTAAAAGTGCGTTTTTATCTTGAGGTAAAATAGGTGAAATTTAAACAGGGATTGGTACTTGTTCATTTTTAACAGAATGGAAACGACGCTTGAAATAAATAAGCCCATCACCATCTTCACGCACCGAAATATTCTTAATTTCGGTCATATAAACAAAATGTGTACCCACTTGGCGTACATCATAAATATCACCTTCTAGGCAGGCAAGCGCATTTGTTAATACGGGTTGTTGTAATTGTCCGTTTTGCCATCCTGGTTGGGTAAAGCGCTCAGCCATCGCAAGCCCTGTCATTCCGGCGAAATGACATGCCATTTCTTCTTGCTCATGATTCAATATATTGATGCTTAATTTTCCATTTTCTTGAAAAATAGCGTTCATTTGGCTTTTACTGTTGATGCAGACCATCACGGTAGGCGGGTTATCAGTAACAGAACATACAGCTGTTGCTGTTAAGCCACAACATCCCGCATCACCATTTGTTGCCACGATATTGACCGCAGCACCTAAGCTTGCCATCGCATCCCGAAAAAGTGGGTTAGCCTGTTTTTCCTCAGACATTATTTACTCCTACTGCCAGACTTCTCGTCTGTGGGCGTCTTCACTTAAAATAATTATTAGTTAGATAACTAAAAAAATCACCTAACTACTTCGCTAACAAAGTTGTGATGTTATTGCCGGTTTCTTTGTTGCGTTGTTTTAAAGCCGTAACGCTACCGCGCATGAACAAAGATAGCAATCTTTCTTTGTTACAACTCGTTAACTTTATCTCAAATAACGGTGAGACAACCTTATCGCTAAGCGCCATTATTCCTAATATAGAGGTAGGATAATAGGCAAATTAGGCTACTTTTTTTGATTGGTAAACAGATAACACAAATTGCCAATTCATAAAAATTGCGTATAGCTCAAGATGTTGCGGAAGATGAAATTAATCCTAAAAAAGGAACGTGGGTGATAAATTGCACAAAGGGAAGAAAATTGCAAAAATTGAGTCAACTTTATTTATTTGTTAATATGAATAATTGTAACAATTAGTCTATTCTTAGAATATAGTCATTTTATAAACCATAAACAGCGGTACTTTTTCACTGTCTATATTGAGTGATATTTTGTCATTTCACCTATAACACCATATAAAGAGCTTCTTGATTATGCATGAATCATTAACTATCGCGCTATTACAAGCTCGGGAATCTGCAATGGGTTTTTTTCGACCTGTTCTCAAAGAGCATAATCTGACAGAACAGCAGTGGCGGATTATTCGAGTACTTGCGGATAAGCGTTCTATTGATTTTCACGAATTAGCGCAAAAAGCGTGTATTCTTCGACCTAGTTTAACGGGCATTCTGATTCGAATGGAAAGGGACGAATTAATTTGTCGCTTAAAACCCGTGAGTGACCAACGTAAGCTGTTTGTCTCTCTTTCTGCTAATGGTCAAAATTTATACGACATAATTCAGCCTAAAATAGATAAGGGCTATCAATTAATTGAGCAAAAATTTTCCACTGAAAAATTACAGCGACTGTCAGGTCTATTAAAAGAGTTGATTGCTTTAGAGGCTGATGACTCGGCGCAAGCTGAAAAATAAGTTATCTTGAAAGTAAGAAAAAAGGTGATGTTTAACACATCACCTTTTGGACTTTTATCAGTGGATAGAATTATTGTTTACCTAACACATGTAAAAAGTGAATGTGTTTTTCGTACTGATCAAGAATATCGTGAATGATTTGTTCTTTCGTCCAACCCATTACATCGTAATCTTGCCCACCTTCTTTTAAATGAATTTCAGCACGATAATATTTATGTTCTTCGTCTTTTTCTTCATCACTTAATCCAGCTAAAGCAAAGGCAGGTTGAGTATAAAAACGTAGGCGAACTTCATAGAAGAAATTCATGTCATCGCCTAAATCGACTTCAAAACCAATTCGATCATCTTCTTCATTATGGATAAAACATTGCGTTGCTTGCTTACTTAACTCAGCAGATACCATTTCCATTGAGGGTTGGATCACTTCATCCATAAAACGTTTTACATGAGAGCGTTTAGGAAAATAGGCAATATTTCTTAAACGGCGTTGCCAAGGGATCGGATTGCGGCTTGCTGGTGGTGCAATTGTCGTGAGTTGTTGGCTATCACGTTTATATACATCCACTCGCAATGCTTTTATTAGTCCATAAATAGAAGCAAGCAATACTATCGAGAAGGGAAGTGCACTTGCAATGGTTACTGTTTGTAGTGCAGTTAAACCACCCGCTAACAATAAAGTAATTGCAGAAACGCCCATTAAACCCGCCCAGAAAATGCGTTGCCATACTGGTGTTTCGCTATCACCACCAGAAGCTAAAGTATCAACAACCATCGCGCCTGAGTCTGCTGAAGTCACAAAGAAGACAACGACCATCAACATCGCAAAGAAGGATAAAACAGATGAGAATGGGAAATAATTTAAGAACTCAAATAAAGCCAATGACACATCTTGTTGTACGATATTGGCGAGTGCTTCTGCCCCTTTATCTTTGATTAAATGAATCGCTGTGTTACCAAAAACGGTCATCCAGAGTAAAGTAAAACCAGCAGGAACAAACAGAACACCGACAACAAATTCACGAATAGTACGACCTCGTGAAATACGGGCGATAAACATCCCTACAAATGGTGACCATGAAAGCCACCAACCCCAATAAAGCAGTGTCCATCCCCCTAACCAATCACTCGATTTTGGTTCGTATGCATAAAGATTAAAGGTTTTACTGACAATTTCGGATAGATATCCCCCTGTATTTTCAACAAATGATTTTAATATCAATACAGTTGGACCGAGAATAATGACTAATAAAAGAAGAATAACCGCCAATCCTAAGTTAAGTTCAGATAAAAAACGAATGCCTTTTTCTAAACCAGAAACAACAGAAATGGTTGCAAGCCCTGTGATCACAACAATCAATACGACTTGAATCGTTGGGTTAATAGGTACATTAAAGAGGTGGTTTAAACCCGCATTAACTTGTAGAACACCAAAACCAAGGGAAGTTGCGACACCAAATACGGTTCCCATAACAGCGAAAATATCAACAGCATGACCAATTGGGCCATGTATGCGATCACCAATAATTGGGTAAAGTGCAGAACGCAGTGTTAACGGTAAACCATGGCGATAAGAGAAGAAAGCTAAGATCAAAGCGACAATGGCGTAAATTGCCCATGCATGTAATCCCCAGTGGAAAAAGGTTAATCGCATGGCTTCTTTTGCGGCTTCTATGGTTTGAGCTTCACCGGTTGGAGGCATCAGATAATGCATAACAGGTTCAGCAACACCAAAGAACATTAAGCCAATCCCCATTCCTGCTGAAAAGAGCATGGCAAACCAAGCAAAATAACTAAAGTGAGGGCGAGCGTGATCAGGGCCTAATTTGATTTCACCAAATCGAGAAAGCCCTAAATAAGTCACACTCAGCAAAATCAATGCAACGGCTAGAATGTAGAACCAACTCGCATTCGTGAAGAGATTTTCCTGAAGATGACTGAGTTTATCATTTGCCAGCTCTGGAAATAATGCAGAGAAGCCAACGACCAATAAAATTAATAATGCAGATGTATAAAAAACGGGAGGATTAATTTTCATCCTAACTTTTTGAGGGGTTATATCGTTTTGTTGACTCATAGCTAACCTATTTTTTGTTATTTTCCTAGAAAGAGACTTTTCGCTATCAATTTTCTGATTGTCTATGTGATCAGAAAAGAAAAGTTCATAAGAAAATTTGAATAAAGCATCAAATTAGTGTGATGTTTTATAAAAAGAACGGAAGTAAATTATTTTTTCCGTAAGATGAAGAATATGACAATTAAATCAATTTATTGCTGTTTTTTGTTTATAGGTGCTTTCGCACTTTAATAGGTTTCTCCTGTTGAAAAAAGGAGAACATGGTTACATTTTTTGCTTAATCGATCAACCCTTGTCTTTTTTATGAACAAAAAAAGCCAGTAAAAATTTACTGGCTCACAAATCATCAAAAAAACTGAAATCGGATTATTTGTTTTCAGTTTTTAACTCATCAATTTTTTGTTTCGCTTGATCGGTTAATTGATCCGCTTTATCAAGTGCTTTGTTTTCAGTTTCTTGGGCTTGCTGTTTTACATCATCACTTGTTTTTGCAGCATCACCTTTTAGCTGATCAATTTTGTTGCCTGCTTCTTGCATTAGGTTATCTGCTGTTTTACTCGCATCTTGTTTTAACTCTGCGGCTTTTTCAGATAATTTGTTACCTTCAGCTTCTAGGTTTTGCTTAACTTCTTCAGCTTTTGCAGCACTTGCATCTTTTAGCTCAGCTGCTTTTTGTTCAGCTTTATCTTTTAGCTCTTGAGCTTGTTGTGTTAATTCATCTGCTTTTGCTGATGCATCTTCTTTCAAGTCAGCAGCTTTATCTTTGGCTTGTTCAGTTAATTCATTCGCTTTATCTTGCGCAGTTTCGGTGACTTGAGTTGCTGTCTCTTTCGCCTTGTCAATGCCTTCATCAACTTTTTTAGATGAATCATCACAACCAGCTGTAATGGTAACAAGACCCGCTAGAACCAATGAAGTAAGTAGTTTTTTATTCATTTTTTTCTCCAAAATATGTGTTCAAAAACAATTCAGTGATATCCCGCGTAAAAACTAGAAAAGGCGAGAAACTATTGCGTTGATTGTAAGAGATTACGGCAAAACTATCTTAATAAGTATAGTGCGAGTCTTAAAATCAACAAACCTAAGTATATTAAGTGTTTTTTCTTAGTCAAATCCCATGAAAAACAAAGTAAAAATAATTTAGATTTTTATCTAGATGAGATTTTCTGCTTTATAATAAGTGCAGAAATTATTGGAAATGTGAGACGCAAATGGAATATTACTTTCTGGTTGTTATCAAATTTATTATTGGTTTTACTATCATACTAGCCCATATGAATTTATCGGGTAAAACACAACTCTCCCAATTAACACCTATTGATTTTATTGGTAATTTTGTGCTCGGTGGCATTATGGGTGGGGTAATTTATACCGATGCGATCCCTCTTTATCAATATATTATCGTCTTCTTAATTGGTGTCTGTTTTATCTCTTTGCTTAATTATATCAGCAAACATTTCAATTTTTTCCGTGCAGTGACCATTGGTAATCCTATTCCTATTATCAAGAAGGGAGAGTTTATTATGGAAAACATCATGGAGAAAAAAAATAAAATAGACATTCTTAACATCACGTCTCGTCTTCATGCTCAAGGTATTCATTCATATCAGGAAGTCAATTACGCCCAGATTGAACCTGATGGACAAATCACGGTGGTATGTGATGGTGCAAAAATGCCTTCGATTATTGTCATGAAAGACGGAGTTATTCGAACATCAGAATTAGCGCAAATAGAAAAAGACGAAGTGTGGCTACAAGATGAGATGAAAAATCAACATATTGATAAACCAGAAGATGTTTTTTTGGCGGAATTTTGGGATGGCAAAGTGAATTTTATTTTGCAAGATGGAAAGATAAAACGTACCGCGCTATTGAAGGATAATTAAAGAAGTTTAAATCAATGGTTGGATGATTTGTGAATAGCGAAATGGCGACATCATGCCGCCATTGTTATTTAGCGAAAATGCCATTACAACTTAAATACCTCAAAATCAGAAGCCATTTCAGTATGGCTAAAGATCTGTTGGCTTTCATTGAGTAACTCAACGCAGTCTTCGGGTAAATAACGGCTACTAATATGAGTAATAATCAGCTTTTTAGCATTAGCCTTTTTTGCTAATGTTGCCGCTTGCACAGTTGTTGAATGCCCGCGACTATTTGCTTGCTCTGCCATTTCATGCTTAAACGTTGCTTCATGAACAATAACATCGGCATTATTAGCCAGCTTTAATGCATTAGGTGTAGGTTGAGTATCCCCAAAAATAGCAATACAACGACCTTCTATTTCATCACCAATATAGTCTTTACCATCAATTGTTCGTCCATCTGGTAATGTTATAGTTTTGCCTTGCTTTAAGTCTTGTAACCAAGAGCCTGCTGGAATATTTTCCGCTTTCAGTTTTTCTGCATCTAACTTACCTGGTTTGTTTTCTTCTTCTAAGCGGTAACCAAAACAAGGTACGGGGTGAGACAATGCCTCACAACTGACTTTCATACCTTCTTCTTCAAAAAGAAAACCCGCTTTGTCAATTTCAACAATATTAATAGGGTAAGTTAAATAGGATTGGCTTAATGTTAGCGACGTTTCTATAAAGGCTTTTATACCCGTAGGACCATATACTGTTAAAAGTGTTTCCGTTCCACCCATTGAGCGACTACAAAGTAATCCCGGTAAACCAAAAATATGATCGCCATGTAAGTGGGTAATAAAAATTTTATTTAAACGCGGTAGTTTCACGCGGGTATGCAATATTTGATGTTGTGTCGCTTCACCACAATCAAACATCCACATACTTTTTTGTTTATTTTGTAAATCGAGCACCATACTGGTGACATTGCGATCTTTAGAAGGAACGCCTGCGTTAGTGCCTAAAAAAGTGAGCTCCATAATGAAATATTATTCTCCATGTCGAATTTGTTCCCAACTTAAATCGAATTTCGCAAGATACTTACGTAGGCGATCGGCATCGTTGGGTTGTTTTTTATTTTGTCTTGATACTGCGAAAAGTTTTCTACCAGCTTCTGAGAGTGTTGATGATTGCTGACACGTTTTGATAACGGTATTCAGTTGGCTAAGATCGAAAAGATCAATATCAGTGCTATTAAATAAAGAAGAGGAAGCAACTCCCCAATTTTGTTTTAAACGATTAATTTCTTCATCAACAAGAGGAAGGGTAATACGACCATTTTCGGCAAGTGTTGCCATTCGCGTTATACTAGCACTAAGTTCACGGAAATTACCACGCCATAATGCCTGTTCAGATGTTGCAAATCGAATATAGTGTGATTTTGCATCAGCGTTAAAACGGATTGCCTTTTGATAAAGCTTTGCAAAGTGATGCAATTCATAATCGATATTAGGCTCAATATCCTCTTTACGATCGGCTAAACCCGGTAATGAAAAAGACCATAAGTTGATCCTTGCATAGAGATCTTCACGGAAAAGTCCTTTCGCAATTTGCTTGTCCATATCACGATGCGTTCCTGCGATCAGCTGAAAATCACTTTGTACCTCAGTATCTGAGCCATAAGGATAAAAAGATTTCTCTTCTATCGCTTTAAGTAACATGGCTTGCTCATCAAGTCCTAACTCTGCAATTTCATCAAGAAATAAAATCCCTTTATCGGCTTCTCTTAATAATCCTTGTCTGGTTTGTAATGCACCTGTAAATGCCCCTTTTACATGCCCAAATAAAGTGGACATCGCATTGTCACCACGCAAAGTGGCACAGTTAACAGCAATAAAACGACCTTTTACAAAATGGCGAGACTGTCGTAATTCATAAATACGCTGAGCAAGGAATGATTTCCCAGCGCCTGTAGGGCCTGTTAATAAAATAGGCGCAACGGAGCGCAATGCAACACGTTCAATTTGAGCAATTAAAGTATTAAAACGTTCATTACGTGTGGCGATCCCCGATTTTAAGAAAGAGAGGGACTCATTATGGTAATGCTCAAATCGGCTCGTTAGTTTTGTATAACGGCTTAAATCGAGATCAATAACAGCATAACTACCTGTGGATGATTGTACTGTTTTGCTGCCATCTTCATTTTCTATTTTAGAAGAAGGAGAGGTTTGTAATAGTTTTGCAGGTAAGTAATGGGCTTCAGTCAGGAGGAACCAGCAAATCTGGGCAATGTGCGTACCTGTTGTGATATGTACATAATATTCTTCATTTTCAGTATCAAATGGGTAATTTACTGCAAAATCAAGAAAGTGACTATAAACCTCTTCTAGATCCCAAGGATCACAAATATCAATTTCGTAAGGTAATACCTCTGTGTCAGGGGAGACAGTATGAATATCTTCAGTGATTTTTGACGCTAACATTGAATCATTAGGTTGATGGATCATGACCAATCGACTAACGGGGAAATCTTTTTGATGGCAAATCGAAATTGTTGGGCGCCATGAGTTCCATCTTTTATGACTTTTACCTCGTTTATCTAATGTTGTGCCTAAAACACCAATCACCACTTTGCGTTTCATTAAGTTATCCCTACTTATTTTTTATCTATATTTATAAATGTATAGATAAAAAGATAGGTTTTTATCATTTTTAATTCAATGGCTAAATATTTAAAAATTACGTTAAAAGTATTTTTTCAAATAAAAACAATGAATTAAAAATATTTTTAGTGAGATTTAAAAACTTGGCACGATCCTCGCAATATTATGAGTGTCTTGAGCAGATTTTAAATCTGGTAGGCACATAAAGAACACTCTGTGGTGTTATCTAAATGTGTTCCTCCACATCGGGACTCTGTAGGTGAAGAGGGTTATTTTCAGGTTCGATTCCTGACACCAAAAACCATTACAAATCCAAATGTAAAATTAAAGATAGAAAATCGTTGTGACAGCAGTACCGTCACCTTGCTTATCCACCAGCAACTACGCTGGATTGAAGGCAGAAGAAGAGACAAACAAAGTAACGTTCCTCTCTTGTTTTCCCTTCGATTTCGCCAAGTTTGTTCGTGGAAAGCAAGTCACGATAAAAATGGTAATAAAAGAAAGCTAATAATAAAGAAGAGCAAAAGGAAGCAATGATGATAAGAACAACAATAAAAGTGAAACAAGGACAGCTGGGTTTATTAAAGAAGGATGATGAGTATATTGACGTCCTTGTCGCTGGTGAGCATAAATTTTTCGATCTTCGTCGCCAATTAAGTGTTGAGCTGGTGGAGTTAAACGGCCCTGCAATTGAAAAAGAGAAAGCCGAGTTTTTACGCCAATATCATCCAGAATGGGTGAGTGAATATTGTTTTGATATTGTGCTATCTGATGAAGAGATTGGCTTACTCTATGAAAATAGCTCACTCAAAGAGATCTTAGCGCCGAGTACTCGCCGTCTCTATTGGAATTATGCACAACGCTCAATGGAAGTGTTGTCAGCAAATGAATTGGAAGTTTCGCCAACTTTGGTTAAAAAATTGCAGCATCCAAAATTACGTAACCAAACTGTAAAAGGCAGTGAAGGTGTATTAAGTGTGGATATTCCGACATGGCATGCTGGCATTATCCGTGTTGATGGTGACGTTCAATCACTATTGTCGCCGGGATTAAAAGGCTATTGGCGTTATCAGCACAAAGTCGATGTTGAGGTTGTTGATATGCGCTTACAAACACTCGATGTGAGTGGTCAAGAGATCTTAACGAAAGACAAAGTAACATTACGCATTAATTTGTCAGCAAGTTGGCGTTATAGCGATGTGCTTTCAGCGTACCAATTACTGAGTTCACCTCTTGAGTTCTTATATAAAGAGTTGCAGTTTGCGTTACGCGAAGCCGTAGGAACAAGAACATTAGATGAATTATTAGAGAATAAAACGCTGATTGACACCTTAGTGAGTGAAAAAATCAGTGAAGTGGCTAAAGGATATGGTATTGAAGTGGCTTCATTAGGGGTAAAAGATATTGTTTTACCAGGCGAAATGAAAACGATTTTAGCGCAAGTGGTTGAGGCAGAAAAATCAGCACAGGCTAATGTTATTCGTCGAAGAGAAGAGACATCCGCAACGCGTTCTTTATTAAATACGGCAAAAGTGATGGAAAACAATCCAGTAGCCTTACGATTAAAAGAGCTAGAAACCGTAGAACGTATTGCAGAACGTATTGATAAGATTTCCGTTTATGGCGGTTTAGACCAAGTATTAAACGGGTTAGTACAAATTAAAGGAGCACAGGCATGATATTGGATCATCAAATAGTAAAAGAAGCAGGAACTGCTGAAATCAAAATGTGGACAAATGGTGTACCTGTTGAAGCAGATGCTCTAAAACAACTTATTAATACCGCGAAGATGCCTTTTATTTTCAAACATATGGCAGTAATGCCAGATGTTCACTTAGGGAAAGGTTCAACAATCGGGAGTGTTATTCCAACAAAAGGCGCGATTATTCCGGCTGCTGTTGGTGTGGATATTGGGTGTGGAATGATTGCGGTGAAAACATCATTACACGCAAATGATCTACCAGATAATTTATTTGCCATAAGAACGGCAATAGAAAGAGCAGTACCTCATGGAAGAACAAGTTATCAATCAGGGAATGATCGTGGTTCATGGAAGAACCCACCTAAACTTGTTGATCAACATTGGCAACAACTTGAAGGGCGTTTTAAGGTTTTAACCGATAAGTACCCACGTTTACGAAATACGAATAACTATCGTCACCTTGGTACATTAGGAACAGGAAACCACTTTATCGAATTGTGTCTTGATGAATCAGATAATGTTTGGGTAATGCTACATAGTGGCTCTCGTGGTGTTGGTAATGCTATCGGTACGTTATTTATACAAATGGCACAAGAAGATATGAGGGAACATATCGCTAATTTGCCTGATAAAAACTTAGCGTACTTAAAAGAAGGAACGCTTTTCTATGATGACTATATAGAAGCCGTAGAATGGGCACAGGATTTTGCCCGACATAATCGTGAAATTATGATGGAACGCGTGTTGACGGCATTATCGACACAAATAACTAAACCTTTTACGACACAGCAACAGGCGGTGAACTGCCACCATAACTATGTACAAAAGGAAATGCACTTTGACGAAGAAGTACTGGTGACTCGAAAAGGAGCCGTTTCAGCTCAGAAAGGTGAAATGGGGATCATCCCTGGTTCAATGGGCGCTAAGAGCTTTATTGTAAGAGGAAAAGGAAATGCCGAAAGTTTCTGTTCATGTAGTCATGGCGCAGGACGCGTAATGAGCCGAACAGCAGCGAAAAAAGCTTTTAGTGTTGAAGACCAAATTCGAGCAACAGCACATGTGGAATGTCGAAAAGATGAAGATGTGATTGATGAAATTCCGATGGCTTATAAGGATATTGATGCTGTTATGAAGGCTCAGTTATCACTTGTTGAGGTTGTTCATACACTACGACAGGTTGTTTGTGTAAAAGGATAATTGTATTTTTTAAGGAAATTAATAACTATCCCCAAACGATAACGTTGGGGATAGTGAGATATGAAAGCGTGTGCATGGAATGCAAATGAATAAAATTTTTAAGAATAGATATTTTCTTTAAATAAGACCCTTATTTCTTGATCAAAAATCAAACAAATAATGTTTAATATTATTAATAAATAAAGACTGATATTAAATTTATTGCCTTCCAATAAAGATAATCAAAAAAAGAATAATGATATTGGGTTATTCTTTAATTAGAAAACGATTATTAATAAATTATTAATACCTGCAATCGTGATTATTTATTTAATATAAAACAATTCCTAATTTTCTTAGTTATATTAAAATTAACTGTATTCTTATTGAAAAAATATAGCCTACTCTATTTAGTGTATTAATTCTTAGAGAATATATTAATTAAATAAATATTGTTAATTTCTTGCGTCCCAAATGTGAACAAAACGTTTTGAATTACTTGCGGTATAGATAACAGTATGTGAAATATTACGATGTCCTAAATAATCTTGAATTAAACGAGTATCTCTACCTAAATCAGCGAGTGCATAGCCACATGCATGGCGTAACATATGGGGATGAGGGGCTATGGATACATTAGCATCTTTACCTAAACGGCGAAGTAATCCATACACTTGTTGACGAGAAATTGGACCTGTTTTTTGGGATAAAAAGACCCATTCTGAGTCAGCCTCTCTCCATGTTTCCCTTTTTTTCAACCAGTTAACTAACGCTTCATACTCCTCTTCGATAATCGGTTGTGTTGTTGATAAACCGCCTTTTAAGCGTCTGACATAGAGTATTCGACTTTCTAAATCAATATCGCTTAAGGTTAAATTACATAGTTCACTCACGCGAAACCCATGTAAAAAACACATTAAAAACATACAGTAATCTCTTTCTGGATACCGTCCTTCCTTTGCTTGCTTCAAAATAGAATTGATCTCAAAACGTGTAAGAAACTTGCGCTGCTTCATTTTCATAACCTTTTCAATGAGATAACAAGGAACAAAAGTCAATTGATGCATCACTATAACAAGTAATATGCATCAATAAAGAGTTGTATTTTTTTTATGCTTACACTTTTACTTGTTCATTTTAAACAAGTTTATTGAAAGTTTATTTATTTTTAGAAAATGAAAGTGATTGATTGAAAAAGCGAAAAATGAGTATGGATAGGAATTTGGTTATCTTTAGAGAAATAAACAGAATACACCAAATTGTTTACTATTATTCTCTGGCTTCTCACTTAAGTCAAATTTAATGTTAATCACTTATCTTCATTTATTTAACATATTGATATTTATCATTATTTTAAAAAACAAACATGATTGGTTACTTTGTTTAAAATCCAGAAATAATTTTTTTTACTTTTTTCACAAATTATAGTAATTGCACTAAGAATTATAAACTCTTTTTTCGATATTTAAAGTTTGATTATCTAAATGTGTTTAATTTCGAGATGAAAATTTTTAACAAAACAATTTGGTGTATTTTGTTTTGTTTCTAACGATATTTAATTTCGTTTTGGACGGGCACAAGTATACCAAAATTCAAAAACTCAATAAGTGAGTCATTCAATTAGGAATAATTCAATCCTAATGAATTTATTATTTTTAATGTCTTCGTCCTTTATATTTTAGGAAACAAAAAGATGAAATTAAATAAATTAGCGTTAGTTCTTGGCTTAGGTTTAACTGTTGCTGCAGGTTCTGCTTTTGCTGCTGATCAAGGTCACGGTACCGTTAAATTTGTTGGTTCAATTATTGATGCACCTTGTTCTATTCATCCTGATTCAGAAAATCAAACTGTTCCATTAGGTCAAATTTCTACTGCTTCATTAAAAGATGGTGGTCGTAGTAATTCTCGTGATTTTAAAATCACTTTAGAGAATTGCACAACAGAAACTTATAAAACTGTTCAAACAACCTTCACTGGTTCAGAAGATGCAAACATCTTAGCAGGTTCTTTAGGTATTGAAGGTATCGCTAAAAATGCGGCTGTTGTTATCACTGATGCAGGTGGCAAACAAATCAAATTAGGCACACCAAGTGCTGCTCAAACATTACGTGATGGTAATAACGATCTGAACTTTGCTGCTTACTTACAAGGTTCTTCAGCAGAAGCTGCCGTTCCAGGTGACTTCACTGCAATCGCAACTTTCGCACTGACTTATCAGTAAGAAAAAATAAGCACAGTACAAGGATGTACAGTGCTTTATTTCCTGTGTCTATTTTTAACGATTTTTTTCTTACGGAGAAAAATATGAATCGCAAGATGACACCACTATGGCTATGCCTTATTGCCAGCTTACTGATAACAACAGCAGAAGCGAGTGATGTAAAACAAGATAAAAACATGCATCAGCGATTTGGGGTACTTAATCTTTCAGGCTCGATCTTAGAACCATCTTGCACGATTGCAGCAGGAAGTGGAGAACAAGTTATTCCACTGACAACGGTTTCTATTCCAATGCTAGTGACTGAAGGGCAAGGACCTATTGAGTATTTTTCTATCAGATTAACGGAATGTACGCTAATTGAACAAAAAGGTCAGGAAGCGGACAACCCTCGTTTTATTGCAACGTTTGAAGGTCCCTCTAACGAGAATGGTAATTTTGCACTTTCTGGTGAAGCGAGAGGCGCGTCATTAGCGATAGCTGATCGTTACGGTAGGCGAGCCATCCCCGGTAAGCCATTACCCCCAGTAGGTATTGACTCCAAATCAATGGCGTTACTTTACCAAGCGCGAATAGTCAAAAATAACGAAATACCAAAAGCTGGAAATTACCGAACAACGCTGCGATTTAAGCTGGAATACTATTAAATGGATCGGGTTGGATAACTTATGGTTAGAACATTCAAAACCGTTGGTTTAGGGACGGAAAAAAAGAAAAAACAACATACTATTCGGCCTGTTGCTGTACTGATCTATTTAATTCTTACTGGCGCTTCCAGTATTTCAAGTTCAGCTTTAGCAAATAGTGATATTGAATTTAATGCCGATATTTTAGATCTAAAAGATAAGCAAAATATCGACTTATCAGATTTCTCTCGTGCTGGCTATATTATGCCTGGCCGATATGAGTTTGTTGTTCGCGTGAATAATAATGAACTCCCTGAACTCTATAACATTAGCTATGTTGTACCAGCCAATGATCCTAAAGGTAGCGAAGCTTGCTTACCGCCAGAATTGATTCATCAAATAGGGCTCAAACCTGAATGGGCTGAAAAAGTTAAATATCAAGATAACGGAAGCTGTCTTGATATCTCTTCTATTCCCGGAATGACGGTAAATGCAAGTCTGGGAAATGGCAATCTTATTCTTACTATTCCTCAAGCGTATCTTGAATATTCAGCGCCAAACTGGGATCCACCTTCTCGTTGGGATCACGGTATCTCAGGTGTGCTTTTTGACTATAACGTCAATGCTAACGTGACAGATCCTGCTAAAGGAAAACAGCGTCAACAAGTTACAGGCTTAGGAACCGTGGGAGCGAACCTTGGTGTTTGGCGTTTCCGTGCCGATTGGCAAGCAAGTTACCAGCATACAACAGGTCTTCCTGATAGTACTGAAAATAGTTGGAAATGGAACCAGCTTTATCTTTATAGAGCCATCACGCAATTAGGGGCTCGCCTTGTGATGGGGGAAACTTACTCTCGTTCTGACATTTTCGATAACTTCCGTTTTACTGGGGTTAACTTGTCTACGGATGACAATATGCTGCCACCTAACTTAAGGGGATATGCCCCTGAAGTAACGGGTGTGGCAAAAACGAATGCGAAAGTGACGATTAGCCAGCAAGGCCGTGTGATCTATGAAACTCAGGTTGCTCCAGGACCGTTTCGCATTCAAGACATCAATGATGCAGTGAGTGGTAAATTAGATGTACGTGTTGAAGAACAAGATGGATCTGTTCAAGAATTCCAAATGGATACGGCAAGTATTCCTTATTTAACACGCCCCGGCCGAGTGCAATATAAATTATCTGCGGGTAAACCGTCGGATATGAACCGTAATACTGAAGGCCCTATTTTTGGTATGGGTGAATTCTCATGGGGGATCAGTAACGGTTGGTCACTTTATGGCGGTTCATTAGTATCGGGCGATTATAACTCGGTTTCTGCGGGTATTGGTCGTGACCTAATGGCACTGGGTGCTATCTCTTTTGATGCGACACATTCTTGGGCAAAAATTCCAAGTGATGACAAGCGTTATCATGGGGGCTCTTATCGTGTGAGTTACTCAAAACGTTTTGAACAAATAAACAGCCAAGTGACATTCGCAGGCTATCGCTTCTCTGAACGTGACTTTATGAGTATGAACCAATATTTAGATCGCCGTTATCGTGGTGGTGAAGAAGATAATAATAAAGAGCTTTATACCATTATGTTTAGTAAGCAGTTCCCTGAATGGGGATTGAGTGCTTACTTAAACTATAGCCATCAGACTTATTGGAATAAGCCTAATAACGATAACTATAACTTGTCATTAGCCAAAACGATGGATATTGGTAGCTTTAAAAATATCAACCTCAGTCTGTCGGCGTTTCGCAATAAATTCAATGGCACCAATGATAATGGCGTTTATATGAATGTCAGTATGCCTTGGAGCGATCGTGCAACTATTAGCTACAACACGGTGATTAATAAACACGGTAATTCACATAATGTCAGCTATTACGATCGTATTGATGACAATAGTAGCTATCGAGTTGGTGCTGGTTTGAGCAGTAACGGTAAACCATCCGCAGATGCCTATCTCATGCATTACGCTGATGCTGCATTGGTCACTGCTAGTGCGAGCCATATTAATGGTGAATACACATCAGCCACATTATCACTACAAGGTGGGGCAACATTAACACCAAAAGGTGGTGCATTACACCGAACAAGTCGTACGGGTAGTACTCGTTTACTTGTTGATACAGATGGTATTTCAGATGTTCCAGTGAAAAGCATCGGCGCTATTACGCGTACCAATGCTTTTGGTAAAGCAGTACTGCCTGATATCAATGATTATTATCGCAGTAGTGCCAGCATCGACCTTGATCAGATGCCAGATAACGCTGAAGCATTACGCTCAATTCAACAGCTAACCCTAACAGAAGGCGCAATAGGCTACCGCCACTTTGATGTGGTCTCGGGACAAAAAGCCATGGCTGTCATTCGCTTACAAGATGGAACTTATCCACCATTTGGTGCCAGTGTCACAACTGAGAAGGGGCGTGAGCTTGGTATTGTCAATGATGGTGGGAATGTCTATCTGACGGGGATTAACAGTGATGATCTATTGAGTGTTCGTTGGAATGGTCAAGAGCAGTGCAAAGTCCGTATTCCAACATTAGTTGAAGGATTATTTATGTCTTCATTATTACTGACTTGTAGTGATGGTGACGCAACACCTTCAACAATCAATCAAAGAACAGAGCCCTTACCTAAACCTCAACTAATCACGCAATAAGGTTAGGAAAAAAGGGAAAGATAAAAATAATTTCAGATAAAAAGAGTAATTTAAAATGATGTTATCAAAGCGCTTATTCATTGTAACAACCACTTTATTGACTGGAATGGTCTTTACTGGCCAAGCTCTTGCTGCGATTGCTTTAGATAGAACGCGTGTCATTTTTAATGGTGCCGATAAGTCTATTAGCTTAAATGTCAGTAATCAGAATAAAGAGTTGCCTTATTTGGCTCAGGGCTGGATGGAAAATGAAAATGGAGAACGTATTGACAGCCCATTATTAGTTTTGCCTCCTATTCAGCGTATTGAGCCGGGCGATAAAAGCCAAGTAAAAGTGCAGTCATTACCTGATATTGCCAAATTACCACAAGATAGAGAAAGCGTTTTCTATTTTAACTTGCGTGAAATTCCACCACGTAGCGATAAACCTAATGTACTGCAAATTGCACTACAAACGCGCATTAAACTTTTTTATCGCCCAGCATCGATTTACGCCACACAAACGGATCTCACCCATCCTTGGCAGGAAAAAATCACCTTAATAAAGAAAGGTGATCGCTATGAAGTGAATAACCCAACACCTTATTACGTGACATTAGTGGATGGGTTAACAGGATTGCAAGGAAAAAGCCTAGATGGTTTTGAACCAATCATGATTGCCCCTAAAAGCACAGGAACGATAAATCTGCATACTTCTGCGTTTGGCTCATCACCTGTACTCAGTTACATCAATGATTACGGTGGACGACCACAGATGAAATTCACCTGTAATGGCAATGAATGCAAAGTTACAGAAACATCAGCAGGAAACTAAATAGGTCTATTTTATGAAAATGGAACAGCGGTTTAGCCCAAGCAAAGCAGTGTTTATTTTGGCAACGTTTACTGGAGGCCTAAGTTTTACTGCTGTTGCGAATTTACCCGCTAGAGCGGTGAAAGATGTTATTCCAGGAATTGTTTATATCAATATTTCAGGGAATGTCATTGCGCCACCGCCTTGCTTAATTAATGACGGCAAAATGATCGAAGTTAATTTTGGTGAGGTGATGAGTACACGTATTGATGGTGTTCGTTATAAAGAGCCTGTCCACTACACCGCGACTTGCCAAAAAATGCCAACCAATGCCATGAAAGTTTATGTTACGGGTAGCGCAACAGGGTTTGATTCAAATGCGCTACAAACAAATATTACGGGATTAGGGGTGCGTATTCTGTATCAGGGAAACTTATTAGACTTAGGTAAGGCGGTGAATTTTACCTATCCCAACTTACCTGAATTAGAAGCTATTCCTGTTCGTGATCAGAATGAAACCTTAGTGGGTGGTGATTTTGTCGCAAGTGGCACACTGCATGTGGATTATCAGTAAGAGGTCAGAAGATGAATAAATTAAAGTACCTATGTCTGATCGCATTACTGAATTCTTATTCTGTTATGAGTGCAGACGCACCTAATATGAAATTATTTGGCACCTTATTAGTACCCCCTCCTTGTGTCATTAGTAATAACGAACTGATTGATGTTTACTTTGGACACAACGTAGGTATTCACAAAGTAGATGGCATTAACTATACCGAATCGGTGAATTATCGATTGGTCTGTGATCCAAATTTAAAAGGTTGGGATTTAGGGCTTTCTATTATTGGTCCTAAAACACAGTTTGATGAAGCTGCGCTACAAACCAATATTCCAGATTTAGGCATTCATCTTACGCAAGATGGTAAGCCTTTTAAATTAAACGAGCGTATTGCGATATCACCCGATAATCCTCCCGTGATCCAAGCGGTGCCCGTTAAAAGACCGGGTAGCACTTTGCCTGAAGGTGCATTTGAAGTTTCGGCAACACTGCTTGCTGAATACCAATAGGAGCGTATTGATGAATATAAAAAGGTTATCGATCCCGTTCATATTGGGTCTTGCCACATTTACGGGATTAATATCAACCGCTTTCTCAGCGCCAGACAATATGCGTTTTCACGGCATATTAGTTGACGAGCCTTGTACCATAAAGCCTGGTGACGAAACCGTTGAATTAGATTTTGGCAATATACCAGACAAGAACCTTTATGCGTATCAAAGAACACCAAGCAAGTTGTTTCAAATACGCTTGTCTGAATGTGATTTAACGATTGGTAAAAGCGTCAAGATCACTTTCAAAGGGGATGAAAATCAAGCTATGGCAGGACAAGGTTTTTTAGCGATTAGCCCAAGCAGTCAAGCGGCGGGTATTGCTGTTGGACTGGAATCTGAAAATGGAAATGCGCTACCTGTTAATAAAGAAACAGACAAACTCTCGTTAAATGCGGATGACACGATTTTAAATTTTTATGCCTTTATTCAAGGGGAGCCAGATGCGATTGCTAACCAATCCATTAAACGCGGCCCATTTAGTGCAATCGCCACATTCCATTTGAATTATGACTAATTATTAGGGTTGAGGTTTTATATGTCCATATTAAAGCGATTTCCGGCTTTATGTATTGCAATAGGTTTGTTGTTTTCGGCACCCGCAATGGCATCTATCTTTTCTTATATTACTGAATCGACAGGAACACCCTCAAATGCAACCTATACCTATGTTATTCAGCGTTGGGATCCTGAAACGTCGGGAACATTAAATCCTTGTTATGGATGGTCTACTTGTTATGTAACGATTAACCATAAACATGATCTTGATGGGTCTGGTGGATCAGCTAAGCAACTTATCACAAGAATTGAGAAGTTGCGTACTTTGGCTGAAGTTAGAGAGGAAGTTTTAAGAAATATATCCTTTCCACTTGAAGGAAAGACAAATCACGTAGGGCCTGCTTTAAATTCTAATCAGGAATGTGTGGGATTATTTTATCAACCAAATTCAAGTGGAATATCACCGAGTGGACGTTTATTGCCGGGATCATTATGTGGTATCGCACCGCCACCTGTTGGTGCCTGCAAAATAACAGAAGGTGCTGTAAACCTTAATTATGGTGATATAGATGAATATAGTTTAGAAGGTGCTCAGCGTTATCAGAATATCAATGTTACTTGTAATTTAGCGATGAAAGTCATGGTTATTGCATCAGGTTCAGATAATGGGAGAGTGCCTTTACGTTCAGACAACAGTTTATATGCTGATTTATTTCTTGATGATTATCCAGGCGAGACCGGTAGCATAATTAATGTTCCAGCTGGCGGTTCAGTGCCTGTAAAAGTAAGTTCTACTTTACATACAAATGGTCGCGTTGCACCGGGCTATTTCTCTGGTTCAGGATCAATTATTTTAACGATGCCTTAATCATGATAATGGGTGAATATTATGATGAATTACGATTTTACAGATATTGATGTTAATGCGTTGGTTGGAAAACGTATTCAGAAAAAGCGTAAAGAATTAGGTTATACCGGTATGCAAATTGCTGAGAAAATTGGTGTAAGTCAACAGCAATTCTCTCGATATGAGCGCGGGATGAACAAGATAGATTTAAGTTATCTTGTTCTATTAGCCAACTATCTAAATACACCTATTTATTGGTTTTTTGAAGACTGTTTTATATCAAAATCATCATCAGAAAATCAATGTACCGATAAACGAAGTAGCATCATTGCTGAAGCGATGCCTGATGTTTTTTTATACTAATGCATATCGCTAAAGGATACTCAAACTTGGTGTTTTAGAGCGTATGCTTTTTCTTTGATTGATTACCAAATTGGTAAGGCAGGGGAAACCCTGCCCTTTTTTTATGCTAAAAAAGCTAAGTACCGTTAGTCAAACTCAAGTTATTGATAGTGTGATCAGCAAAAAGGAAGGAACGGATAATCAATTTTTACTCTTTTATATAGAGAAGAAAATGGGGCATAAATATAAAATTGTCATTTTATGATGATGATAATTATCTAACACAGGTATTTTTCTTGAAATGTAGGATAGGAATACTCTTAAAGCGAGTATTTAGAGAATATTGATTTCTATTAGGTTGAAAATGTCTTTTTTTTATTTCATCGTGAAAAAGATAAATAAAGCTAACTTAATTTATTAAATAAAGATACTCTAATAATGATATTCTTATTAAGACGTTATTAGTTAAATAATTAAATAATGCTAATGTAATTCTCTATTTTTATTTAAATTATTAACTTGTTATTATTCAGTCTATAAAGGATTGTTTCCAATATATACCTTAAAACTTACTTCTTTAGATTAATTAACTATTCGAAAATGAGTTAAATCTATTCAGATAATATAAAATTATTCCTAATTTATCGTAAAAATAAAAAAACACCAATATTCTTATTGAAAAAAATTTGATAATTAAAAAACAAGTAATAACGACTAATATTTATACGCATTATATGGGTAATGTTAAATTAATGAATTTGCAATGTAAATAAAATGTATTTTACTGTGTTTCTATTTGGATAAGAAAATGTGGATTCTATGGGGATTTAATAATATGAATAAGCTAATAATGAAATTAGTAGCAATACGTAAAATAGTCAAGGAAGCAATAAATAATTAATTTAACTTTTTGAAGCAGCTCTTAATAAATACATTAAAATTTTTACCCAAAAAAAGCGTAATTATTCTCAATCAAATGATTAAATTTTTAGGTTTTTCTGAGAAAAAAATAGGCGTTACACGAATTTCTTTTTTTGAATTATCAGTTAGTTAACTTATAAGGGTGTTCTTAATCAAAAAATGCAATTTGTACAAAAAACTCGCTTTATGACCTTAACTTCCTAAGTGAAAACACTTAAGTTCAAGTGTTAAATTATTATAAAAATACTCTATTCTTGATTAGTTTATTTATATAATAAATTGTAAATCAATTACTTATGATTTTTCTGCTCTTTTTATTTTGTTTATTGTAAATATACGTAACTATAAAAAATGTAACTATTAATTTTTATATTAAATACAAGTACTTATGTTTTTTTGGTGTTTTATTTTTAATGCTTATTTCAATTTTGGATTATCATTAAAGGAGTTATTTAATGTGGTTTATACATGGGATTAAATAATGATAATAAATAAATTAACAAATTCATTATTTTGATCTGCTTGTAAATCAATGAATTAAGTCTGATTTGTTTTATTATGTAAAATTTTAGTTATATTGAGTTAAAATAAATAAATAAGGAAATGTTATTTAATTGACAATTAATCCTATTCGTAAAAAGACAATCAGATCTTTTCACTTTAAATTCCAAAATAGCAGAATTTAAATCTTGTATATCTCTTTTTAAGAGTGTCGATTTGGCTTTAAAGTCCATTTCCGTCATTTTCAAAAAGTAATATTTTGTATGAAAATGTAAAAAATACACCTAATATCAGTAAATTAATAAAAATAGACTTAATGAAATTGGGGTGGTTTGACTTAAATAAAACCAGAGAGAATAATATATCCAACTTGATACGCTTCCTTTATCTAATTTCATAATTAAATATGAAATTGGCTGGGTGAACTTTATCAAAATATAGAAACTTTATTTAGTGTGACATTCATTTAAGCAATTTGCTTATATTGAATTTTATTATTTTAAATATCTTCGTTCTTATATTTTCAGGAAACATAAAGATGAAATTAAATAAATTAGGTTTAGTTTTAGGTTTAGGCTTAACTGTTGCTGCTGGTTCTGCATTCGCGGCTGATCAAGGTCATGGTACTGTAGAATTTTGGGGTTCAATCATTGATGCTCCATGTTCAATTGATCCTAACTCAGGCGACCAACGTGTTCCACTAGGACAAGTTTCAGCAAATGCACTGAAAGATGGCGGCCGTAGTGTTTCTAATACTTTCAAAATTAAATTACTGCAATGCTCTACTGAAACTTATAAAACAGTTCAAACTACCTTCACTGGTGCTGAAGCAGCGGCTATTCTGCCAGGCTCTTTAGGCATCGAAGGTTTAGCGAAAAATGCAGCAGTTGTTATTACTGATGCTGGTGGTACACAAATTAAATTAGGTGAACCAACAAAAGCTCAAACTATTCGTGACGGTTCAAATGATCTGAACTTTGCTGCTTACTTACAAGGTTCTGCAACAGATGCAGCTGTACCTGGTGACTTTACTGCAATCGCTACTTTTGCATTGACTTACCAATAATAGATGTCCTTTTAGGCCCTGTATAAGGATGTATAGGGCTTTATCTTTAGCTGTATTTTTATGGTTTATCTTATGGAGTAGAAAACAATGAATCGCAAGATGGTGCCACTATTATTACTTGTTACAACAGGATTATTTGTTAAGCCTGTAATGGCAGTGACCGATATAAAACAAGATGTAAAATCACATCAGCGATTCGGCGTGGTTAGTCTACAAGGTTCTATATTAGAGCCAACATGTACTATCTCGGCAGGAAGTCGAGAGCAAGTTATCTCTTTGAGTACCGTGTCTATTCCGACCTTAGCTGTTGAAGGCCAAGGACCTATTGAACATTTCTCTATTCGATTAACAGAATGTTCCCTTGTCGACCAAAAAGGTACACAAGCTGAACGTCCTCGTTTTATTGCTACTTTTGAAGGCCCTGCACAGAACGGATTATTCCAACTTTTCGGCGACGCCAAAGGTGCTTCGTTAGCTATTGCTGACCGTTACGGAAGATTGGCAACACCAGGGAAACCTTTACCTCCTGTGGATATCGATACTAAATCGTTGTCTTTGTTGTATCAAGCAAGGCTTGTTAAAAATAACGACATTCCACGAGCAGGTAATTATCAAGCAACCCTGCGTTTTAAACTCGAATATTATTAAATGGATTGGTTGGATTATTTATGGCTAAATCATTCAAAACTGCTTCAAGAAAAGCAGAAAAAAAGAGTAATCAGCATACAATTCGACCTGTAGCAGCACTGATCTATTTAATTATTGCTGGTATGGCGAGTGCCTCTAATATGGTATTTGCAGCCGGTGATATCGAGTTTAACTCTGATATTCTTGATCTAAAAGATAAACAAAATATTGATTTATCAGATTTTTCTCGTGCCGGCTATATTATGCCCGGTAAGTATGAATTTATTGTTAAAGTTAACAATAATGAATTACCTGATCTCTACACCATTAATTATATTGTCCCCGCAAATGATCCTAAAGCGAGTATTCCTTGTATTCCTCGTGAATTAGTCAATCAATTTACATTGAAACCTGAGTGGCTAAAAGCGGTAACTTGGAAAGATGATGGCTCCTGTCTTGACGAGTCATCGATACCAGGTATGACAACAAGTACTAACTTAGGTGCAGGTAGTTTTATTGTTACTATTCCTCAAGCCTATGTTGAGTATGCAGCCGACGATTGGGATCCACCATCTCGTTGGGATGAAGGTATTTCAGGGCTTATTTTTGACTATAACCTGAATGCTAATGTGACCGATCCTGCTAATGGTAAACAAAGACAACAAGTTACAGGTAGTGGTACTGCGGGTGCTAACTTAGGTGTTTGGCGTTTTCGTGCGGATTGGCAAGCAAACTATCAACACACAACAGGCATGAATGGCAGTACTGAGAATAATTGGGATTGGAGTCAATATTACCTTTATAGAGCAATAACCCAATGGGGTGCTCGCCTTGTTATGGGGGAGACTTATTCACGCTCTGACATTTTTGATAACTTCCGTTTTACGGGTATTAGTTTATTAACGGATGATCAGATGTTACCTCCTAATTTAAGAGGTTATGCACCTGAAGTCACTGGTGTTGCAAAGTCGAACGCAAAAGTGACGATTAGCCAGCAAGGTCGTGTCATTTACGAAACTCAGGTCGCGCCAGGACCTTTCCGTATACAAAATCTTAATGATGCGGTAAGTGGTAAGTTAGATATTCGTGTTGAAGAACAAGATGGCTCAGTACAAGAATATCAAATGGATACAGCAAGTATTCCTTATTTAACACGCCCAGGTCGAGTGCAATATAAGCTATCGGCAGGTAAACCTTCAGATATGGATCACAAGGCTGAAGGACCTGTATTTGCAATGGGTGAATTTTCATGGGGGGTAAGTAATGGTTGGTCTCTCTATGGCGGTTCATTAGTTGCGGGAGATTATAACTCTGTTTCTTTAGGTATTGGTCGTGACTTGATGGCTCTGGGGGCAATTTCGTTTGATGCCACACATTCATGGGCAAAAATTCCGAATGATGATAAGAATTATCATGGTGGTTCTTATCGAGTCAGTTACTCAAAACGTTTTGAGGCGATTAATGGTCAAGTAACATTCGCAGGTTATCGTTTCTCTGAACGTGATTTTATGAGTATGGAGCAATATCTGGATCGTCGTTATCGTGATAACAATCGAGATAATAATAAAGAGCTTTATACCATAACATTAAGTAAGCAATTCCCAGATTTAGGCTTGAGTGCTTATCTTAACTATAACCATCAAACTTATTGGAATAAGCCTAATAACGATTATTACAACTTATCTTTATCTAAGTTTATGGACATTGGTAGTTTTAAAAATATCAATATCAATTTATCGGCTTACCGCAATAAATTTAAAGGCACGAATGATGATGGTATTTATCTAAATGTCAGCATGCCTTGGAGCGATAAAGCCACAATTAGCTATAACACCGTGATTAATAAGCATGGCAACTCGCACAATGTGAGTTACTTTGATCGCCTTGATGATAACAACAACTATCGTTTAGGTGCGGGTGTTAGTAGTCGAGGTCGCCCATCAGCTGATGCTTATTATACGCGTTATGGCGATACAGCATTGGTAACAGCGAGTGCGAGTCATATTCAAGGTGAAAATACCTCAGCATCACTTTCGCTACAAGGCGGAGCAACGTTAACACCTAAAGGCGGAGCATTCCATCGTACTGCAATGCCAGGAGCTGCGCGTCTATTGGTCGATACTAATGGTGTGGCTGATGTACCAATTAGAAGTTTAGGGGCTGTGAGCCATACTAACTATTTTGGTAAAGCGGTACTTCCAGATATCAATAATTACTATCGGAGTAGTGCAACAATTGATTTGGATAAATTACCTGATGATGTTGATGCAGTGCGTTCAATTCAACAATTAACCCTGACCGAAGGGGCAATAGGTTACCGTGAGTTTGATGTTATTTCAGGGCAAAAAGCGATGGCGATTGTCCGCATGAAAGACGGTAGTTATCCACCATTTGGCGCTAGCATTACCACAGAAAAAGGCCGAGAACTGGGCATCGTGAATGATAGCGGTAATGTTTATTTAAGTGGAATAAACTCTGGTGATATTTTAGATGTACGTTGGAGTGGTAAAAAACAGTGTGAAGTACAAGTACCTAAATTAGATGAAGGTATCTTTATTTCTTCACTATTATTAACGTGTGGGGACACTCCATCAATCTCTTATTCAGCACAAGAGAGAACCGAATCACCATCTCAGCCACAATTAGTCAAAACTGAAGGTTGAGAAGGGAAAAATTAAACGATTTTATAAACAAAAGAGTAATTAAAGATGATGTTATTAAAGCGCTCATTCATTGTAGCAACAACCTTATTGACAGGCATGGTATTTACTCAGCAAGCCATTGCTGCAATTGCATTGGATAGAACTCGTGTCATTTTTAATGGTACTGATAAATCAGTCAGCCTTAATGTCAGCAATCAAAATAAAGAATCGCCTTATTTAGCTCAAGGTTGGATGGAAGATGTGAATGGGCAAAAAGTAGAAAGCCCTTTAATCGTTCTACCGCCTATTCAACGTATTGAACCAGGTGATAAGAGCCAAATAAAAATACAGGCTTTACCCGATATTGCGAAATTACCGCAAGATAGAGAAAGCGTGTTTTATTTTAATTTACGTGAAATTCCACCACGTAGTGATAAGCCTAATGTACTGCAAATTGCATTACAAACACGCATTAAACTTTTTTATCGCCCTGCTGCGATTTATGCAACACAAACGGATTTAACTAATCCGTGGCAGGAAAAAATCACCTTAACGAAAAAAGGTGATACTTATCAGGTAAATAATCCAACCCCTTACTTTGTGACAATTGTCGATGGGTTAACTGGGTTAAAAGGTGAAAGTATTACTGGGTTTACGCCTTTAATGGTTGATCCAAAAAGTAGCGCAGATCTTAATTTGAAAGCTTCTACACTTGGTGCATCTCCTGTACTTAGTTATATCAATGATTACGGTGGACGCCCTCGTTTGAAATTTAGCTGTAGTGGCAATGAGTGCAAGGTTGTAGAAACAGCAATCGGAAATTAATAGGTTTATTTATGGATATGGAACAGCGGTTTAACACAAGCAAAGCAGTGTTGATTTTATTAATGACAACATTTACTGGTGTCCTGAGTTCAGCTGCTGTTGCAAATACACCACCTACAGCGAGAGCGGGTAGCACTATACCTGGGATTGTATATGTCTATATCTCGGGTAATGTTATCGCTCCACCTCCTTGCGTTATCAATGGAGGAAAAACGATTGAGGTTGATTTTGGTGAAGTCATGAGTACGCGTATTGATGGTGTTAATTACAAAAAGCCTATTACCTATAGTGCTGAATGTAGAAAAATGCCAACAAATACAATGAAAGTCTCTATTTCTGGAAATGGTACTGGGTTTGATTCAAATGCTTTGACCACAAATATTACAGGATTAGGGGTACGTATTCTTTACCAAAATAAATTATTAAGATTGGGGCAAGAAGTGAATTTCACTTATCCTAACTTTCCTCAATTTGAGGCAATTCCTGTTCGTGATTATTCTGCATCATTAACTGGAGGTGATTTTTACGCTACTGCAACGCTTCGAGTAGAATATCAGTAAGGAGTCAGTACATGCTTATTAATTTAAAAAAGGTTTGTCTGACAACATTACTCGTCATGTCGCCTTTATTTGTCAGTGCGGATGAACCGAATATGAAATTATTTGGAACATTATTAATTCCGCCTCCTTGTGTGATCGAAAATAATAACTTAATTGAAGTTTATTTTGGCCATAACGTTGGTATTCATAGAGTTGATGGCATTAATTACACCCAACCCGTGAATTACAAATTAAAGTGCGATCCCAATATTAAAGGGTGGGATCTGGGGCTTTCTATTATTGGCCCTAAAAGCCAGTTTGATGATGCAGGATTACAAACTAATATTGCCGATTTAGCGATTCATATGACTCGCAATGGTGAGCCTTTTATTTTAAATGAGCGATTTGTTATCTCACCAGATAAGCCACCTATTATTCAAGCTGTACCGGTAAAAAGACCAGGAAGTACTTTAGTAGAAGGCCCATTTGAAGTAACAGCAACGTTGCTCGCAGAATATCAATAGGAGTGTGAAAATGAAGCTTAAAACATTGCCGCTTCCTGTTATTTGCGGGCTTACGCTTCTAATAGGAATATTTACAGCTGCCAATGCAGCACCGAATAATATGCGACTTTATGGCACATTAGTTGATGAACCTTGTGTGATTAAACCGGGGGATGAAACCATTTCTCTAGAATTTGGTAATGTGCCTGATAAAACGTTTTATATTGGCGCAGGTAGAACAAATAGCCAAAATTTTCAAATTCATTTATCAGAATGTGACCTTTCTATTAATAAAAGGGTGAGAGTGACATTTAGTGGTACTGAAAATCAGGCAATGGTTGGGCAAGGTTTTCTTGCATTAAGTACAGGAAGTCAAGCTGAAGGTATTGCCATAGGGTTAGAAAACTCTGATGGCAGTCCACTGCGGATTAATCAGGAAACAAGCAATATTGCCTTAAATTCAGGAGATTCTATTTTAAGGTTCCGAGCTTTTATACAAGCCGAGCCTAATGCTATTGCTAATGAATCAATAAAACGAGGTCGTTTTAGTGCTATAGCCACATTCCACCTGAATTATGATTAATTATTAAGATTGAGGTTAATATGTTTACCCCAAAACGATTATCAGCATTATGTTTATTTAGTGTGATGATGCTCTTTTCTGCGTCATCAATGGCTTCTATTTTTTCTTATATTACTGAATCCAAAGTTCTTACTCCTTCCTCTGCAAATTATACTTTCATTATTCAACGTTGGGATCCTGAAACAACGATGACCTTGAATCCTTGTTATGGTGGCGCATCTTGTAAAATTACGATTAATCATCGACATAATGCATCAGGACAAGGTGGGGCAGCGACAAGAACAGTTTTAACAGGGGCGCAAAAATATCGCACTATGGCGGAATTGCGTGATGCTGTTATGCGAGTGCAAAGTTTTCCTACGTCACCTACTGTAGCTCACCACTCAGGGGTGCCTAATAGTGAAATTCAAGAGTGTGTTGGTTTATTTTATGAAACCGGAACGACAAAATTACTACTTCCAGGATCAATGTGCGGTATTGCACCACCTCCTGCTGGGGCTTGTGAGATAATTGATGGTTCTGTCAACCTCAACTATGGCGACATTGATGAAGATAAACTAGGTGACTCAACACAGAATAAACGATCGCAAACAATTCGAGTGACGTGCAATAAAGATTTATCGGTTGTTGTTTATGCCTCATCTCTAGATGGTCCAAATGTCAGATTACGTCCAGACGGTAGCCTATTTGCGGATTTATATCTTAATAATAGACCCGGTGAAAATGGTGAGACAATTTTTGTACCTGCGGGGAGAGCAACACCTGTAGTTGTTAGCTCTATATTACGTCCTTATGGTCGAGTTGCTCCTGGTTCATTTTCTGGGGTAGGTACATTAATTTTGGCAATGCCTTAATATAAACGAAGTTGGAAAACGCGATGATGGATTATGATCTTATAAACATCAATGTGAATGAGCTAGTTGGTCAAAGAATACAGAAAAAACGCAAAGAGCTTGGTTATACAGGCGCTCACATTGCTGATAAATTGGGAATTAGCCAACAACAGTTCTCACGTTATGAAAGAGGGTTAAATAAAATAGACCTAAGTTACCTTGTGACATTAGCTGTTTATTTAAAAACTCCAATATACTGGTTCTTTGAAGATTGTTTTCATGTTGAAGCTGAAACGGAAGATAAAAATATCCGCAAATCTACATATTTTATGGCGGAATCCACACCCGATTTTATTTTCTAATTACAGATATTTTTAACACTGGGTTTAAGTTATACAGAAGAAGGCAGGAGAAATCTTGCCTTCTTTTTTTATCCATAATAATTATTTATTGTCGATTTTTTTATTTTATTGCTGTTTAAATGATGGTTGGTTTATTATCTTTTGCGTTACAAATAAACTCATTTTTAACCTATTTTGTATTTTTATTCGTCACTAATTTCCTCTTTATAGTAATTTCGTCCGTTACTATCAGGTTTATCAGAGTATTGATTCGATTCTTCCCATTATTTCAGCAGATCTTTAACTACTAAAGGTTAACAATTAATCAAAATATTGTTAAAAAATGTTACCTTATGCACATTTTTTAATTTTAGATATTATAAATTAATTTTAATGTAAGTGATTTGTAATTGTGTGATTTATTTTTATTTTATTGTTTATTAAGGTGAAAAATATTTTATTTGATAACTTTATTATGATGTTTATCTTAAATAAAGCATTTATAAATAGGATTAACAGATAGTCATAATAAAAAGGGTTGTGTACTGTGCATTTTCTGTTTTTTTATAAAAAGGATAAATGATGCAAACAAAAAAACAGGGAGGCAGTCGCTTTCTTCGCACAGTGGAATGGCTAGGAAATGCGCTACCCCATCCCGTTATTTTATTTATTATTTTAATTGCTATTTTACTTGTCTCTTCGGCAGTTGGTGAATACTTCGGTGTTACGGTACAAGATCCCCGACCAGAAGGCGCCAAAGGACGCGCAGAAGATGGCTATATTCACATTATCAGCTTATTAGATGCTGATGGTATTCGCCGTATATTGGCAAATATTGTCACAAACTTTACTGGATTTGCGCCTTTAGGTACGGTGCTGGTGGCGTTATTAGGTGTCGGCATTGCTGAACGAGCAGGTTTATTATCTGCGGTTATGCGTTTAGTGGTAATGAAAGCACCTCGCAAGATGACCACGTTGGCGATTGTTTTCGCTGGTATTATGTCAAATACTGCAGCTGAATTGGGTTATGTGGTATTGATACCGTTATCAGCGATTATCTTTCATTCGTTAGGACGGCATCCTCTTGCTGGTTTAGCGGCTGCATTTGCAGGAGTTTCTGGTGGCTATTCTGCTAACTTACTCTTAGGGACGATAGATCCGTTATTATCGGGTATTACGCAGCAAGCCGCGCGCATTATAGATCCAACTTATATCGTTGGTGCTGAAGCAAACTGGTACTTTATGTTTGTCAGTACATTCCTTATTACTTTCTTAGGTTACTTCATTACAGAAAAAATCGTTGAGCCTCAACTAGGGCCTTATAACGGTAATGAACTTGATGATGAAGAAAATGATTTAAGGAATGCTGCTGAAGTTACGCCACTAGAAAAGAAAGCATTATGGGCGGCAACAGGAACCTTTATTGTTATGGGCGTGATTTTGGCGCTAACGGTTGTTCCTGAAAATGGCATATTAAGAAACCAAGAAACAGGGCTAATTGGTAATTCTCCTTTCTTAAAATCTATTGTTGTCTTTATTTTCTTATTCTTTGCAATTCCGGGTATTGTTTACGGATGGGTTGCTAAGACAATGCGTACAGATAAAGATATCGTTGATGCTATGGCGAATTCGATGAGCACATTGGGGCTTTATCTGGTCATTATTTTCTTTGCGGCTCAGTTTGTTGCGTTTTTTGGTTGGACAAACATCGGTCAGGTTATTGCTGTCAAAGGTGCAGCATTACTTAATAGCATTGATATGCCAAGTGGATTACTGTTCTTAGGTTTTATTTTAATCTGTGCTTTTATTAACTTAATGATTGGCTCGGCTTCGGCTCAATGGGCTGTAACCGCGCCTATCTTTGTACCCATGTTAATGCTTGCAGGTTATGCGCCTGAGACAATCCAAGCAGCATATCGAATAGGAGATTCTGTTACTAATATCATTACACCAATGATGAGTTATTTTGGTTTGATATTAGCAGTTGCAACAAAATATAAGAAAGACACAGGTATTGGTACGATGATCTCTATGATGTTGCCATATTCCGTTATTTTCTTAATTGGTTGGTCATTATTATTCTACTTATGGGTATTTGTATTCAATTTACCAGTAGGGCCTGGCTCACCAACGTATTATTCTCCAACAGCAGGTTAATTCTCTGCGATAAATGAAAGAAGCTTATACAGGGATGTATAGGCTTTTTCTATGTTGATATTTCATTATTTTTGATCGGTTTATTTTTTATGATTTGTCAATTTTTCTGTCAGCTGTGTGGCATAGTCCGCATGTAAAAATTGAGTATCTAAACCAGCCTGCTGTAATTTCAACTCAAGTAATGCCAAACGTTTTTGCAGTGATCCATTGTTTATTTCGGTTTCATTTAATGTGCTTAAGATTTCAGCTAGAGATAAGGCTTCTTTTCTATCTTGCATTTCAGGTGGTAAAAAACCTGCATTCTTTAATAAGTGATAGCTTGCTCTAAGTGACTCTGGAACATGGCTATTATCATCAAGGATCAGCGGTTTTCCTTCACCTTTAAGTGATGAAAGTTCTCCTTTTTGTAACGCTTTTTCGATATGGCGTTCAGCCCACTCGTCTAAAATAGACACTTTAAACCTCTTTTTCGGTAACTATCACAATAAAAAAGATCACCTCAAATTAAATTCCCTTGCTTATATTATATGGTTTGATAATATATTTTTATATTATATAAATAAGTATATTATTAAGGGATCAAAAATGAGCAAGTACAAAGAAATAGTAACAGACATTGCAGGTAACATGGGGGCATTGTCTCAAAATATTCCAGAAGTGATGAAAGCTTTTATGAGTACAACAAAAGCGGGTGGTAAAGACGGTGCTTTAGACGCAAAAACAAAAGAACTGATCGCCATTGCAATTGCTGTCGCAAATCGTTGTGATGGTTGTATTGGATTTCATACAAAAACACTTGTGGAGCTTGGCATAACAGAACAAGAACTCGCTGAAGCATTAGGCGTTGCTATTTATATGGGGGGAGGCCCTTCAGTTATGTATGCATCCAACACCATGGGCGCTTTTAAAGAGTTTAGTAAATAAGATTTTTATCATCATATAATTAAACAAAGTAATCAAAAACCAGAATAAGTTCCTTCTGGTTTTTTTATTTATATACTTTGTTTATTTTCTGTTTATGTTTAATTCTTTATCCTTCATTTTTTAATTTAATACTATTTAGGTAGATTTTTGATAAAAAACTTGCTGTTACTTAAAAAAGATTAATAAAAAATTAATGTGTCGTTATTTTAATTACTAACTAAATTTTATCAATATCTTATTGATTAGTATTGATAATGCTGTTTTTTTGGTATCTTTTTCGTTGGTTGAAAATAAAGCAATGTGTTAATTAATTATAATTTAATAAATAATAATTGAATCTTTTATAGGATAGCTATTCTAAGTGAATAGTTCGTATAAGGTGATATTGTTTTATTTTAACGAGGAATATATGCGTGTTGATTTTGTAGAAAGATATAAATGGTTTCTACTTTTTATTTTTATATTTTTAACTTATTTAATTCCTCTCGAAACGCGACTGCTCTGGCAACCAGATGAGATCCGTTATGCTGAAATTAGTCGAGAAATGCTTGCATCAGGTAATTGGTCTGTACCTTATATGCTGGATATTCGTTATTTTGAAAAGCCAGTATTGGGGTATTGGCTAAACAGTATTGCACAATGGTTATTTGGCGGCGGTAATTTTTCTGTTCGTATTGTCGTTGTAACTTCAACCTTATTAACCGGCTTATTTGTTTATCGTGCTGCTATGCTAGTTTGGCATAACCGTACTTTGGCGTTTAATGCACTGGTAGTTTTTTTATCCTCGTTTCTTGTGTTAGCTATTGGTACTTACAATATTCTTGATCCTATCGTGACAATGTTTGTCACGGCAACAATGTATTATTTTTTATCTGGATTACATGCAACTAATAGAAAGAGTAGAATTAAAGCTTATATTCTCGTTGGTATTTTCTGTGGATTAGGTTTTCTAACCAAAGGTTTTATTGCTGTTGTATTACCTGCATTAGTTTTTTTTGTGACCGCAATTAGCTTATCTCGTTTTAAAGAAGTCCTTTGTTATACACCAATAGCGCTTATCTCTATGGTTATTATTGCTGGTCCATGGGTGATTTTAGTTGCACTTCAGGCACCTGATTATTGGCACTACTTCTTTTGGGTTGAGCATGTTCAACGTTTTGTTGAAAAGGGATCAGCAAGATCACAACCTATGTGGTTTTATTTACCTATTGTAATTTTGGGTATTTTGCCTTGGTTAGGGTTCTTATTTGGGGCTATCAAATCAGCTATTTTCTTGAAGAAAGGAACTCTTTATTTTTCGTTTTGGTTATTCCTGTTTTTTGCTTTCTTTTCTGCCTCCAGCGGTAAGTTATTAACCTATATGCTGCCTTGTTTTGTGCCACTTTCTATCTTGATTGCACATTATATGGAAGAGCTAAAAAATAAACAAAATGAAAAAATTCATAATATTAATGCGATCATAAATACTGTTTTTGGGCTTGTAGGCGTCTCTATTATTGTTTATTCGCTTCTCTCTACACGATTTACGTTATATGAAACAAATGAGCAATATAAAGCGTTGCTGGGTATTGTGGGCTTCTTATTTTGGAGTGTGATAGGGATTGCTTCTTTCTTTAAACCCACACGCTTACTGACTTTATTTTGCTCGATAGGATTAAGTTTAGCAATTGGGTATGCTATTCCTCATAAAGTAGAAAGCAAAAGCACCCCTGAAAAGGCAATTAATTACTATTATAGTGAGCTAGCAGATAAGCCTTATATTTTAACTGATGAAGTTGGGATCGGAACGTCTTTAGCATGGGGGTTAAAACGCACTGATATTCGTTTAACAGAGACGAAAGGGGAGCTTGCTTATGGTCTGGCATATCCTGATGTGCAAAATAAATATTATGATCTTAAGCAGCTAGTTAACTTAATTGAAGAGAATAACTATCAAGGGCTTGCGATTATTTTAGTCCGACCAGAGCGAAAAGAAATATTATCTGTTATAAGCCAGTTAAAGGTAAAACCTATTGTAGAAAAACAGGGTGATTTAACATTTGTTTTCTTTAATTGACTGATTTTAAATATTATTTATTTTTTCAAAAGACGGTTATAAAAGAGCAAATAAATTTAACTTCGGCTTTTAAAATGACATAAATTTGATTTTTTGTGTTGTTTTTATGTGATCAAAGCCCAAAAATGGATTTTGTTGAGAAATATATTTTGCTCTTTTTAGTTTTAATGGTAGGTTTAAAATGTGTCCATTAAATCGGAGTTAGCTAAGCACTATATGACAAGTCACTTTACTTTATCAGAACCCCCGCCCAAACAAAATGTACTTATGAATGGGGGTAATTTATGCTGATTTTCCTAGCTGAATGTTTTATCGGTCTAGCATCAATTGCTCTTACTCACCGTGTATTAACGTTGTACGGTACTAAAAAGAAGTGATGATACCCGCTAGCTAAAATAAGTGATTAACTATTGCTTATAACTAAAAGTCCTATATCTATTCCATGATCTAGGACTTTTATAATTATATTCATATCTCTTATTAAACAATTTAACAACTCTATTGAAAATAACCTTCAATTAATTTTATTTTTTCAATATCTAATGTATTAGTGTATTGATGTAATAATGTCCAAGCCTGAATATAATCATATTTAGCTTTAATCAAATCCTGTTGAGCGCGATATAATAATTCTTCAGCATTAAGAACATCAACCATTGTCCTCTGCCCACCAATATAACTTTTTTGAGTCGCATCTAATTGTAATTTAGCAGAGGAAACGGACTGCTCATAAGCATTCAATTTAATATTACTCGTTGTACATATTTGGTATTGATGACGTAGTTCTTGCGTGATTTGTTGGATAATTGAATCTCTTTCAAAAGCACTCATTTGATACAATGCAGTAGATTGACGCATCGAAGCTGTTGTTTTTCCACCATTAAATAAAGGCAAACTGACATAAAAACCAACATTCGCTGATTGATATTTTTGATTTACAGTATTATTACTATCGGAATCACTATTAGAGTAAGAGGCATAGAGTTGTACTGTTGGGAAAAATTCACCTCGATTTTTCTCTACTTCTTGTTTTGCTATTGCCATTTCATAACGAGCTGTTTGAATATTGAGGTTGCTTTGCATAACCTCATTTTCCCATGACTCGTAATTATTGGGTGTGATAGGTTGTAATATAAAGCGATTACTGCTTAATTTTGCTATATGTTCTGCATAAGGTAGTGGCGTGCCAATCATTGAACTTAGTTTATTTTTAGCATTATCTAATTCAAGCTGAATATCTGTATATTGAGATTGAGTTAAATATAATCGCGTTTGGATCTCTGAAATATCTGTTTTTGTTCCTTCACCTAATTCGAATAAACGCTGACTTGATGTTAGCTGTTTTTTATAAATCTCTTGCTGTGAAAGGTTTAATAATAATTTATCCTGTGCATAAGCCAATTCTATATAATTATCTACTAATCTGATCACTAGCTCGGAAAATTTTACTTGATAACGGCTGTCTGATAATAATGTTTTTATTACCGATGATTTATAATCACTAAATGCAGTGTAATCAAAGAGTGGTTGGCTAATAATTGCACTGATAGAATGGCTTTGATAATTTTGATATTCTGTTCTTTCCATTTCCCCTTGATTCGTATTAATAGGATAAACTTTTCGTTGCCAATTTCGTGGGTTGTTTTGATAGTTTACATGTACGCTTGGGAGTAATTGAGATAATCCAATATTTTCATACTCTTTACCCGCAACCTGTTCTTTAATCGCAGCATTAAACGTAGGGTCATTTTTTACTGCTAAGAAATAAAGATCAGATAAATTGATCGCCAAAGCGTGAAAACTTAGCATCCATATAAATAAAATGGTTGAGAGTTTTTTTATTTGCATCATTATTCTTCCGTTAATGAAGTATGGATCCTATCTAAAACAGGCTTGAAGAGATAATTTAGTAATGAGCGATCGCCTGTATTAATAAATACATCAACTGGCATTCCAGCCTTTAATTTATTTTTATTGTCTGTAAGAAGAGCATTATCTTTAACATTAATAAATACTTGGTAATAAGGTTCTGTTGTTCTTTCATCAATAAGTCTATCAGCTGAAATTAATGTTACCTCTCCAGGAATTTTAGGTGTTGTATTTTGATTGAATGCACTAAACATTAAATCAACAGGAAGACCAAGGGTAACTTTATCAATAAGGTGAGGTGCTAAACGTGCCTCAATAATTAATTGATGATCTTGAGGAACAACTTCCATTAATGTTTGACCTGTTCTTACAACGCCACCTTGGGTAAAAACAGATAAATCCATTACTATTCCCGAAATTGGGGCAGTAATTTGCATCTTTTTTAGTTTATCTATTTCAATGATAAGTTGTTTTTCTGTTTCACTTATTTGTAATTGAACTTGGTTAAGTTCAGTACGTGCCGATTGGTAAAAATTAGCATTACGTTGCAATATTTTTTGTTGATATTCCAATTTTTGTTTTTCTAATGTACTTATTTGTCCATATGTATCATTAAGGTGGTTATTATTTTCAGCAAGTTCACGCTCAATTTCTTGATAACGATGACGGGGAATATAGCCCTCATTAGCAAGAGTATATAAATCTTTGATTTGAATTTTTAAGCTATCAATTTGATGTTGTTTATTTAACGTAGATCTTTTTAAATGAACTAAACGATTAGAGATACCATCAATAATAGCTTTATAGCCATTTATCTCACTATGCAATTCAATATACTTTTCATTAAGTAGTTTATTTTGCAGTAGAGATAATTTATTTAAATTCTCTGAAGGAGAATAATATTTTTCATTGGGATCTAAGATAAACTCTGTTTTTTCATTTAATTGAGCATATAAGCGTTGTTGAGTAATCAGTAAATTATCATATTGATCAGATAAAGATTTGACTAAAGCTTTCGATTGAATAGGGCTTAATTGAATAAGCGTTTGGCCTTCGATTACGTTATCACCATTCTTCACTAAAATGTCAGTGATAATACCTTCTACGGAAGCTTGAACACTCTTTTTATTACCTGAAATTGAAACATTTCCTTTTGCAGATACGCCTTTATCTAAAGGAGCAAAGGCAGCCCAAAAAATAAAAATAGCAAGACCTAAAAGAATAACTGACCATCCTATTATTAAGAATTTTCTAGGATCATCTGAAATACCATGAACAATATCGATTTCATTTTTTTTTGTGATCATAATAATCTTCTCAATATTAAATATTGCTTTGAGTAATAGGTGTAGTTGCTGGTGTTGGCGTACTCTTTATTACTGATGAGTTATTTAACTCAGCAACAACAGCTGTTGTAGAGCCAAATAATTTTGTGTGACCATCGAAAAGAACCAAGAGTTTATTGGTCACTGAGAGTAATTGTTTTTGATGCGTGATTAGTATAACGGTTTTTTTATTTTGCTTAAGTGTTTGAATTGCTTGCATTAGAGCTTTAATGCCCAAATCATCTAAATTAGAATTGGGTTCATCTAAAACGACTAGAGCAGGGTTACCATATAATGCGCGAGCTAACGCAATACGTTGTCGTTGTCCTCCTGACAACCCTTCACCATGAGCACCAATAATGGTTTCATAACCATCAGGAAAACGTAAAATCATTTCATGAACATTTGCCATCATTGCAGCTTGAGTGACTTTTTGAGGATCTATTTCAGAAAAGCGAGCAATATTTTCGGCAATCGTGCCAGGGAAAAGGGCGATTTCTTGAGGAAGGTATCCGATATATTGGCCAACTTCACTTTTATTCCATTGGTATATATCTGCATTATCAAGGCGTATGGCGCCCGTTTTAACTTCCCATATGCCAACAATAAATTTAGCTAAAGAGGATTTTCCTGAAGCACTCGGGCCAATAATGCCAAGTACATCGCTGGGGCTTAGCGAAAAATGAATATTATTTAATAGTGTGCGTTCCGTTTGAGGATATTGAGCTTGATTAATATTTACTGTTAATTCACCTTTAGGAGCAGGTAGCGCCATTTTTTTATTTTCTTCAGGATACGTTTTTAATAGTGTGGTTAACCTTTTATAAGCTTCTTTACTACTATCCCAGTTTTTCCATACACCAATAACTTGTTCAATTGGCGCTAAAGCGCGACCTAATAGTATTGATCCTGCGATCATCATTCCTGGGCTAATTGTATTATCTATTGCTAGCCATCCACCTAATCCTAGCATTAAAGATTGCAGTGCCATTCGGGTGACTTTTGTTATTGCATTGATACTTGCTGCATTATCACTTGCATGAGTTTGTGCTTGTAGATATTTAAAGTGAGCAATTTGCCATTGGTTACGTAAATAACCTAGCATTCCCATTGCTTCAATAGGCTGTGGATGTTCAAAATGATGACCTTGTATTACCTGAGCTTGATTAGCAAACTCATTGGCTTTTTTTAATGATGATCGAGACAAGTATTCATTAAGAATAGCCAAAGAAAATAAAACGAGCGCACCACATAATGCAAATAATCCTAACCATGGATTAAATAATGCGATAACGAGAAGATAGATTGGGAACCAAGGTAAATCAAAAAAAGCAAAAATGGCGTGACTTGTAATAAATTGCCTAATAGTCACTAAGTCATTAAATGCTAAAGAAGAATTAATACTGGGCGTTTTGTTTAATTTTGCTTGATATGCAGCAGTATAAATTCTTGAACTTAAGGATAAATCAAGTTTGTTACTCATTCTAATGACAATAATGCTTCTTAAGTATTCCAATCCTCCCATAAAAATAAATAATGCTAACATAATGAGTGTTAGCATTAATAAAGTCATTTCATTACCTGATGGTAAGACTCGATCATAAACTTGCAACATATAAATAGAAGGAACTAACATTAAAATATTTATTAAGGCTGTAAATATTCCAATGGAAAGAAATACTTTCTTTCTTTCTTTTATAATATTTGTTATTTCATTATTTTTTTTGCTTGCTGACATAATGTTATTCCTGATTTTATTCCTATCTGTTTTATTGCTATTTACTGCATTTCTTCTATCAATATGGAGTGATCAATTTATCTTTTTTTTAATAAGATAATATAAAAATAACTCCTTATAGGTAAAAGAAAGGTAGGAGAAATATCTCTCTCCTACCCAATGAAAAATTAAACAATAAAGTCAGTTTCGTAATTAACAAATCCTACAATGTCAATTTTGAAATCAGGGCTGTAACCATAAGCGTTAATAGCAAGTTCACTTGAGTTTGTTGATTGATCATATTTAATGGTTGCTTCACCCGAGCGACCTGTAAAATTATCAACAAAGTTAAGGAGTTTATGGCTAAAGGTATTTTCGATTAATGCTGATAAATCAATCTTATCAATACCTGATTTGAAGTCCATTATCTTGTCAGCGGCAGATACCAGAGAGTCAGTGATCTCTTTATAAACAAAGGTATTGCTACCTGTACCACCCCATAATGTATCTTGACCACCGCCACCATACAGTATGTCGTTACCGCCACCGCCGATGAGAATATTATCAGCATCATTGCCGTAGATAATATCATTACCAGAGCCACCGATTGCATTTTCTATTGTCACACCTTGTGCAATAGAAACGTTTTTCTGTAGTCCGCCAACATCAGAGAAATGACCCTCGCGTAAATCAATAACTTGATCTTGATAATATCCTGAGAAGTCAAAAGTATCGTTACCAGCACTGTCCCAAACAGAGAATATTAATTTATCGTTTCTGCTTGTTGCAGTGTAATAATCAATACCTGTGTTTGAGTTAAAACCATAAACATCATCACCTGTTCTGGTTGTGGTATTTGCGCCATAAAGATATTGCATTGCTGAAATATCATGAAGTAAAGGAGCGCCTGCATAAGCACCTTGGAAGTGCGCACCTGTTTCATATTCTTCCCAATAACTCATAACAGTATATTGGCGACTATCTTCAGCGTAGTCAGACTTTAAATAGCCAGGTACGTTTTGCCCTGCGTTATAATCGCCAGGATGCATTAGACCAAGTGCATGGCCAATTTCATGGATAATAGTTAAACGACCATAATTACCTAATTCAGGTGTTGTATTACCAGCATAATAATAATCACTAAACCAAGCTTGGCCTGAAAGATCACGTCCATAACTATAGGTATTTGGCAACGTCGCATAAGCTTGGAATGTGCCGTTTGGATCAGTAATATTACCAAAAGTAATATCTGATTTTACACCTGGCGCTACTTCGGTAAATTTGATATTTGCAATATCAGACCATGCATCTAAAGATTGTCTTGCATGATCTTTTTGTACTGAATTAAATCCATAGGGATTTTTATCACCAAAATCATTAAACTTTTTACCAGCCCAAGTTGGGAATGAATATGTCACTTCTGCCGCTTGTCCAACAACATATTTCCCATTCCATGTGGAATTTTCGCGTGCAATATGTTTTCCAGCAGTATCATAATCAAAAGAAGGTAGAGTCTTAGCTGAGAAATTATAAAAAATTCCACTTTTATCTAATAAGTCAGAAACATTAGATAATCCTACTGCTTTTTTTAATAAAGAAGAACCCATAATATCCTCCGGATATCAAGTTTAGGTTAGGTTTATTTTCATGTTGAAAATAGTTTAATTATCTGGCGAACACCAGCGATAATAAAGATAGCTATTTATTGATATTAATCTAGAGGGGAAAAATAAGTTTTTAAATAATTGTGAAGTGAGGTGTGTTTTAAGTCAGAATAATTTTACTAAGTAAATAAATTTTAGGTTATCTTCTCTAGAGAGATGTTTTTTAATGTTATTATATAATACCGTCATGATTTTATAATGTATTTCATTCTCTTATTATAAGGCTTGGGTAAATACAAGCCTTATAAATTTTTCGTTATTTTTTAAGGTAATTAATTATATTAATAAAATAGATCTTCATAACTGAAATTCCCAACAATATCTATTGTTAAATTTGGAACTTCTAGTTGTTCTTTTGTTTTTATTGCTAATTTTGTTAAATTATCTTCTTCTTGAAAACTCATCTTAAGCGAGATTGAATTTTGAGATATAAGTTTCTTGATATTTAGGCTTATTTTGTTTTCATCTAAAAAAATAAGGAAATCTTCATTTATATGATAATCCATAATTTTATTATGGCTATTTGTCTTGTTGCTAATTTCGAAAAAAACATATCAGCATTCTTTCCTCCGAACAGCGTATTATGTCCATTACCTCCAGAAATTATATCGCAGTCATCTTCTCCATTAATGAAATCATTGCCCTCGTTACCATAAAGTGCATCACTACCTTTACCGCCAAAAATTTTATCATCCCCATCATATCCATAAATAATATCATTACCCTGATTACCAATTAAGTGGTTGTTTACTTCATTACCAATGATGTGGTCATTGTTTTTTCCTCCTATTACATTTTCAATTATTGTTCCATACGCAATAGAAATGTTACTTTTTAGCCCACCTACATCAGAGAAAGCACCTTGGTTAAGGTCTATTTTCTGCTCAAAATTATATTTTGAAAAATCAAGAGTATCACAGCCATCGGCATCCCAAATACAACTAATAATGACATCATCTGATGAAGTTAAACTATAACAGTCTCTTTGCGTATTAGAATTAAAACCATAAATAGTATCACCTGTTCGTGTCGTTAGATTTACGCCATAGAACTTTTGAATAACATATATATCGATTAATAATGGAGACATAGGAAATAATCCAACAAAATCAGCTTCTTTTGTTTTTGGGTGGCGGTATGACATTATAGAATATTTAAAACTATTTTCTTCAATATCAGGATTATTATGATCATTCACTCTAAAGGTATGTGGTAAACCAAGAGCGTGTCCAGTTTCATGTATATAAGTTTGAGTTTCTTTATTTCCTTTTTGTAATATTATAGGTTGATTATTTATATGACCATTTTCATTATTGTTTTTATATAAAGTAATATGAGTATCTGTTTCTATATAATAATATTTTATATTGTCTGATTTTTCTTTAAATAAATCTATTTCATTTTTTTGCTCTGGTGTTATTTCATGTTTATTGAATTTTTTTATACGTGTAGTTGAAGATATATTAATCCAAACATGTCCTCCTATACTGTAATCAGTGATTTTTTCTATTTTTTTATCTGGCTCTATATTATTTAATGGGAATGTTGCAACACCAGCGACTAAATGAGAATTATCTTTCGTTAGTTCATTTATATTATTATAAACACCAAATTTAATATTAGTATCATATTTATTGTCTTTCTTAATGAATGTAATATTGGCAATGTCAGCCCATAGTTGTAATGTTTTTTCGGCAAGATTTTGTTGATATTGATTTAATGTTGTAATGGTTTTATATTCTTCACCCCTTAAATTGCTCCAGTCAGGAAAACTATATGTTACTTCAGTAAAATCACTATTAAGATCTTGTTTTTTCCATCTGCGTAGAGGTTTAAAACTCTTTATTAAATTGATAATATCACTATTTTCTAAAGGGTCATTTTGATGAATAGCATTCATAATATATAAATATCCTTTTTTTATAAACATTTTCCATGTTAAAGCATGCTTATTTTATTTTTCTTAATATTAAATTTCTTTTAAAAATGGATTTCATTTAAAAAAAGAGAGGCGATTTAATAATATTTATATTGAGAAAAGTAAAAATGATAATAAACCAATAAAGGTTTATTATCATTTAAAAGAGGGAATATATAAGTTAATTATGAAAAATCTTTTTTATAATTACTCACCTTATTTTCTTTAAATGCAAATATAAATACAATAGCAAGTATAAGTGTATAGGATGCAAAAATTAACCAAATAGATTGCCAGTCTTTCATTCCATTAACTGTAAAATGATCAACGACCATACCACTTAAAATAGAGCCTGCGTATGCACCAATACCATTGACCATGGTCATAAATAACCCTTGAGCACTGGCTCTTATTTCAGGATTAACTTCATTTTCAATATAGATAGAGCCTGAAATATTAAAGAAATCAAATGCACAACCATAAACAATCATTGAAAGCATTAGCAATACAAATCCCCAAGGAGATGGATCGCCATAGGCAAATAATCCGAAACGTAAAGTCCATGCAATCATACTAATTAACATGACTTTTTTAATACCAAAGCGTTTTAGGAAAAAAGGAATTGCTAAAATAAAGGCAACTTCAGCCATTTGTGATACTGATAATAAAATTGATGGATATTGAACAATTAAACTATCAGCAAATTCAGGATTTTTAGCAAAATCATGAATAAAAGGACTACCAAAAGTATTGGTAATTTGAAGTACCGCACCTAATAGCATGGCAAATAAAAAGAATACTGCCATTATAGGTTTTTTGAATAGAACAAAGGCATCTAATCCCAAACGAGATGCCCAAGAGGTTGATTGTTTATGCTGGGCTGTTGGAATTTTAGGTAAGCAAAATGAATAGAGAGCTAAACAAAGAGAAGCTACTGATGCAATATATAATTGAGTGTTGCTGAGTTCTAATTTAAATAAACTTACACACCACATGGCGATAATAAAACCTATCGTACCGAAAACACGAATAGGGGGAAAATTAGCAACAGAATCTAGCTTGTGTTTATTTAAGCAAAAATAACCAATTGAATTTGAAAGCGCAATAGTTGGCATAAATGCTAATGCATTAATGAACATAACCCAGAACATGATTGTTGGATCAGTCACTGATGCTGCAAAGAATAAAGCAACAGCACAAATAAGATGACAAATGATATATAAGCGATTTGCAGGAATAAATTTATCGGCAATGATACCTAATAAACCAGGCATAATCAGAGCAGCAATGCCTTTAGAGCCATAAACTAATCCAACTTCAATCCCAGTGAAGTTTAATGTTTGCATCATGTATGCACCTAGGGTAATTAACCAACTTCCCCAGATAAAATATTGCATAAACATCATGCCTTTGAGCTGTATTTTTATACCCATAACAATCTCCACTGTTGGGGATATTGATTTTAGTGGAGCATAGGCAGCTATCTATTCTCCACTTTTTCTTTTATTGATAAAAAGTTATAAGCGAGCGATCACTTCACTGATCAGTTTTAAGAAGGTAGATTTCACACGTTCTGCGGTTTCAATAACTTCATCATGACTAAGAGGCTGTTCTAAAATGCCACAAGCCATATTGGTTAAGCATGAAATACCAATGGTATCAATACCTGAATGGTGAGCAATAAGTGCTTCTGGAACGGTTGACATGCCTACGGCATCGGCACCTAATGTTCTTATCATGCGAATTTCTGCTGGGGTTTCATAAGTTGGCCCTGTCCACCATGCATAAACACCTTGACGTAAGGTAATGTCTTGCTCTTTGGCAATATCAATAACAATTTGGCGCATAGCTTTGTTATAAACTTCACTTACATCTAGAAAACGAACACCTAATTCAGGGTTATTTGGCCCAATCAGTGGGTTATTTGCAGTTAGATTAATATGATCCGTAATTAGCATTAGATCACCAGGATTAAAATCTGTATTTACAGCGCCACATGCGTTAGTGATAATCAGCTTTTCAACACCCAATGCTTTCATTACACGAACAGGAAAGGTGACTTCATCGAGCGATACACCTTCGTAGTAATGAAAACGACCTTTCATTGCAACAACTGTTTTTCCTGCAATTTTTCCAATCACTAATTCATTTGCATGCCCCACAGCTCCTGATGCTGCAAAGTGTGGAATGGTGTGATAAGGAATATGTACGGCATCTTCTAATGTATCGGCAAAAGGACCTAAACCTGATCCTAAAATGATCCCAATAGTTGGTTTTTCTGTGGTTTTAGATTGAACAAATTCTTTTGCTTTATTAATTTCAGAAATCTGGTGCATGACTCTCTCCTATGTAAATCGTCATTACATTTTTAATTGTGCTTGAGAGTACTTTGCCTGATACACAGAAATGAACAACTTACTTTTTCTCATTTTGAGATTAAGATCATGTTGTTTGTTTTGATTAAGGAACTATTGCTTTTTTTACAGTAAGATAGCGATATTCTTCTTTGAGTGGCTAAATAATTTAATAAAGGAAATGGCTATGCTATTGAAAAATTTAAAAGAACTTCAGTCTTCTAAGACTTCAAAAGCATTGAAACTTAAAAGCCTTTATAAATTAGTGGCAGAAAATGGCCCAATAAAAACAGAAACACTCACTGAATTGGCACAAATGAAGCCTGCTACTTGTGCTCGACTACTGGACGAGTTAAATGCTCTTCAATTAATTACAACCGCAGAATTAGGTGAATCAACGGGGGGACGAAAACCTATTTTGTATAATATCAATACAGAAGGGGTGTTTTTAATCGGCATTGAATTAAGTAAGGTCTATTCAACCATTGTATTGATGGATCTGAAACTTAATATGTTGGATAAAATTAAAATATCGCCAGAACCTTACTTATCTGCATATGAGATGACAGATAAGCTATTACCTAAAATTGATGCCTTGTTATTAAAAAATAACATCAGCTATGAAAAAGTTTTAGGGTTAGGAATTTCTATTGAGCATGTTGTCGAACATCAATTGGCTTCAAAATCCCTCGATGAAGAATTCAGTGAATTAGAGGCGTTATTATGTAAAAAAATTCCTACTTACGTCACAGTGGGAAGTGGAGTGCATTTTGCCGCTTTAGCTGAATTTCGTTTATATTATCGCCAAAAAACACAACGATTTTTATTTACTTCTTGTGATACCGAAGTAAGAGGATGCGCCATTATTGGTAATCAGTTTTTAACTGATACCTCAGCGACGATGAATTGTTTTGGTCATATGACGATTGATGTAAAAGGGCTATTGTGTGAATGTGGCTCTTATGGTTGTTTAAATACATTGTGTTCTTTAGACGCCATAAAAAATAGTATTATTCATCAAATAAGGCGGGGAAAGCACTCCTTATTAACTTCTCTGGTCAGTACCGATGATGAAATTAACTATCACACGATTTTTCAAGCAATAGAAATGCGAGATCCTCTGTGTATTGATGCATTAGAAGAAGCGGCTTATTACTATGGGCTTGCTATTGCAAATACTATTTTAATGCTCCAACCTGATATTGTTGTTTGTGGCGGAACATTAATACCTAAATATACGTTTTTTGATACCGTCAAAAAAACGATTGAAACTAAACTCGCTCTTTTCCCAAATATAAAAACAGAAGTTTATCCAGCAAGCCACGCTTATGAAATCGTTTCTCAAGGCGCTGGCGCTATGGTATTAGAGCATTTAGTTAATTAAATAATGAAAAAGGCGGTGTAATATCAATTACATCGCCTTTTAGTTTTTTTATTGTTGTTTGTTTTTACTGCTTTAACCCTGGTGAGGTTACCTGCTAGGAGACAGGTTTATTGATATAGACTAACTTTTTACTGCAAACTTTTTTTATTTACCTCATTGTGAGAAAGGTGATTCTTTTTATTTTTGGTTTAATTTAAACTATCTGAACTAACATCTTATTATTGTGCCGTTACTTTACCCTGGTACTTTGTGCATTTGGGAGCCAATTATAAATATGCCTTACATACCTAGAGAAAAAATAGATTATCAAGCCATTGGCTATCGCTTGCGTGCTTACCGCATAGCCTCTTCATTAAAAGCTGAAGATGTAGCAGAAAGCTTGGGTATTTCTCGTGCTGCTGTGTATCGGTTAGAAAAAGGCGAAATTGTTAAAATTGAGACACTTGATAATCTTGCTAGATTATTAAATACCTCGTTAACCAGTTTGTTGGGTATTAATACTGAATATTATTCAAGTGCAAATGGCTTTTTTGAACGAATGCGCCAACTTGAAAGTCAATCTTCACATATTTATACCCACTTCGAACCTTTCTCTTACTTATTAACTTCAGATTGTTATGACAAAACATTGGTTGAAATGCTAACAGAGGCATCACCTTTAAATCTTTTGTCTGAAAAACAACAAGAAGTTTTGTCTATTTTAAAAGAGCGTAAGAAACATCAGTCCTTACATTCGCCCCATATTTATAACCTTATTAGCCAGCAACAAATTGAAAAATTTCTTTATGTTGGCATGCTAGGTTCGGTTAATTTAACTAAAACACTGCAACAAGAAAGAAAACAACGAGCAAAAAACGAAATTCTTCATTTAATTGAAAAGTTAGAGCAAAAAAATAGTTATCTTAATATTGCAATTATTTCAGATACTATGCCGTCTTTAACTTTCCAATTATTTTATCAAGACAAAGTCCCTCTTTCTTTAGCCGTTAGCCCGTTCCGTTTAGGTGAATTTCCTAATGTCAGTACGGGCATTGCTACTGTAACCTCTTCAACTGAGGCGATATTTCAATATCAATCCCTCTTTGATAAATTATGGTTAAAAGCAACCAAGGGAGATGATGCAATTAACCTTCTAAAACAAATAGTCAGTCATTATTGATTGGCTAATGTGCCTAATGTTTCTGCTAATAAATCTGCAGCGACAGCAATATCACTAAATTCGGTAAACTCATCAGGATGATGACTAATACCGGCAACTGAAGGTGTAAAGATCATCGCAGTTGGATAAAGTGACGCCATATTCATTGAGTCATGGCCAGCACCACTTAGCATTGTCATATAGCTGATATCGTGTTTCTGGCACAAGCTTTCAATAACTTGGCAAATTGAATCATCTAGTTTGACTGGCGATTCAGCAGAAATCGGTTGAACATCAATAGAGACGCCAAAATCTTTTTCTGCTTTTTCCACACTATTATTTAGGCGTTGTACAACACGTTGAATACTTTCAGTATCAATACCACGAATATCAACAGAGAATTTTACTTGTCCTGGAATGACGTTCATGGAGTTCGGCACAACATTGAGTTTACCCACTGTACCTACAGTGCCATAAACTGCTTCAGTGCATGCTGCACGGTTGATATCGGTAATAATCCCTGCACTTGCCACTAACGCATCTTGGCGTTGATACATAGGCGTTGCACCAGAGTGATCCGCATGACCATTAACAGTGACTGAAAAACGAGTTGGTGCCGCAATACCATTGACAATACCAATAGTTTTTTTGTCATTCTCAAGGCGTTTACCTTGCTCAATATGAAGCTCAACAAAGGCACTATAACGATCAGCTTTGACTAAACAACTATCCAAATTATCATGCTGATAACCTAAAGATTTTAAAACTTCAAAGAAGTTATTGCCGTCATCATCTCTATTTTGTTCCCAGCGAGCTTTATCTATTTTTCCTGTTAATACTTTACTGCCAATACACGAAAAGCCAAAACGGCTAGATTCTTCCGCACGAAAAACAACAAGCTCAAGGTCACGTTTAAGTTGTTGTGGTTTGTATTGCATTAATGCATAAAAACCTGCAATAACACCTAAAGCTCCATCATAAGCACCGCCTTGAGGGACTGTATCAAGATGAGATCCTGTACCTACTGCGGGTAGTGAACGATCTTTACCTGGTAAACGAGCGTAAAGTGTACCAATACCATCACGATAAACTTCAAGACCCGCTTCTTTCATTAAACCAGCAAGGTACAGATGGGCGGCTTCATCTTCTTCGCCATAAGCAATACGAGTTATCCCTTTGCCACTGTTGTCTTTTTTATAAATCTGCATTGTTTCAATTAATGCTTTCATATCATCAATTGAATAATGAGTTGCTGTATCTTGTTGAGTCATAAGAGAATTCCCCCGTGGTTTCTGTAATATTTATTTGTCTAAAAAATGAGACAATTTAAGGATTAAAAAAGCCATCTTTAAAGATGGTCACTGTTTTTATAATCATTGCTTATTATATTTACTGCTGAAGCTATATTTCGTCAATGACAATTAAGGTGAATTTCATATTCTGTGAGGTAGGTTTCAATTAAAAAGAGATATATAGCAGGGGTATTTCTTAAATGAACTTAAATTGTATTATAAATGTTATAAAAGCGATCGCTTTTTTATGTTAAGTATATTTAAAATTATATTTTTAATTTCAAAATGAAAATAAGAATTATTATTGGTGGTAAATTTATTATTTTAAGAGTTATTTAAATTGTGATTTATATACTAATAATTAAAAATATCCCTGAATTTTTTGTATTAATAAAGATATCATTTTATATATATAATGTTTATAACATTTATAACATTATCAGGGGAATGTTGGGTTTTCCTGTAAATATCATAAATACCATGTAAATATATAGAGGTCTTTATATAAAATTAATTTTATAATTATAAAAATAAATAATAACCTATCTTATATATTTAGATTTATAGTCTATTTATTTTATTGCTTTGGTTAAATGGACTTTTATCTCTCTGCTAAGTAGAAAACTAAATATTTACTATTAATAAGAATTATTAAATATTACACTATAATAGCCGATAATTTGGATGAGATATTACTTAAGTTTTTATTTTAAATAAGAATGTGAAAGAAATGACTGAGTATGAACTAGACTATAGTTATAGTGATGTATATAGCGATACATTAAGAAGAGAATCCAGTTATTTAAGAAGAATAGCAATGAAATTTGCCTATCAATATATTGGTGATTCTTTTGCAAGAATGATGCTCTTAAATGATATAGAACAACTGATTGCTAGAACAGAGTTACAGAGTTAGGAAAGAAAGTAAAAGTTACAAATAAAAAAACAGCCTTGGTATGAACAAGACTGTTTATTCAAAGCTTTTAATAAATTTTAACAACAGATAACTTACGTTAAATTTGTGTCTTATCTTAGCTTTTTTGCCCTCTCAGTGATTTAACTCACTGACGAACAAATGAAAGATGGTGCCCGAACTCGGAATCGAACCAAGGACACGGGGATTTTCAATCCCCTGCTCTACCGACTGAGCTATTCGGGCAACGGGGCGTATTAAACCCGATATCGCCTTGCTCGTCAACGTTATTTATCACAAAACCGTTCGATTGCTGTTTTTTTAAACTCATTGGGTATTAAAACGCTATTTGTCGTGGGAGATGAGTAAAAATAAAGCTAAAGTCTTTTGCAATACTCAAAAAATACATGACGATAAAATCGTTTATTAAGTCTCAATAACAAAAAAGCTTCCCCAAATTCATTGAGGAAGCTTTGTTTTTTGGATTAAGCATCAACTAACGATAGTTACGTTGAGCTGTACTGACTTTCTCAAGATAACGACGAGATTGGTCGGCAGGGTGTTTATTACGTAATGTGGTATACACCTGCGTTGGCTCTAAGTTGTTAATCATGGCAGCAGCTTGTTTCTTATCGTTGTGGAATATTCGCAACACACTACCTGCACCACCGTTGTAAGCCTGTATCACGGCGTAACGGCGCGAAACAGGATCTTTGATATCGCCAAGGTAGCTATTTTGCAGAATTGAGATATAAGCCGCACCAGCATCGATATTATTAGCTGGATCAAATAAGTAACTACGACTTGGTTGCCCAGATTTTCCTTGCATTCGGAATACATCTCGTCCAGCCGTTGCTGGCATAATCTGCATTAAACCTAGCGCATCAGAACTACTCACGGCATATGGGTTAAAACTTGATTCAATTTGCATAATTGCCAAGATCAGTGATGGTTCAACCCCATATTTAGCCGCAGCTTGTTGAACGAGCGGTAAATATTTATGAGCACGTTTATCAAGGTGATTAGGAACAAGATTAATGGTGACATACCAAATGGTATTCATACCAGATTGGCGTTTTTGTAATTTATTGGCAATCAGATAATCTGCAAACTTATTGGCTCGCCATTCCCAGCGTATAGGTTGTCCCGTATTATCAAGAACCTGCCCAGATAAAAACGGTTCAGTGCTGTGAGGAATATTATTAACGTCAGAGTAGAGGTCAATAGAACCTGGATCTTCACCCATTAATAACGTTGTGACTATCGCCTTATGCAATTGGAATTGAGGCGCATCATCACCTAAAGTTTCTATCGTAATTGTACCTGCTTCAAAATTAATATGGCTACGTGTTTTATAAGCATTGGTATATTTTACGTAATCTTTAGGGCCTGCGATTAATACTTCCTTCATACCCCAAATCATTTCGATATTATTGGCAAATTGCCCCATAAGAATATCGAACGCATTGGTATCCTTTGCGTAATCAGGTTCAAATGTTTTTGGTGGTTGGCTACTACATGAAATGAGTAGAGGGGCGATAATCAGCAAGAGAAGGATTTTTTTCATGGTCAATTGCATCGCTATGGTGAATAAAATACCAGAGCCTTAAAGGCTCTGGAAAAGTGAATATTATTTTTCAGGTGGTGTGTAACCGTCAATATGAACATCATGGCCTTCGAATAAAAATCGCACCATTTCTTGTTCTAATAGTTTGCGATCATCAGGATTCATGGTGTTAAGTTTTTTCTCATTGATAAGCATGGTCTGTTTTGTCATCCATTGAGCCCATGCTTCTTTTGAGATCTCATTGAAAATGCGCTTTCCAATTTCTCCTGGGTACAACTGAAAATCAAGTCCATCAGCTTCTTTGTTAAGGAAAGTACAAAAAATAGTTCTGCTCATAATAAATCCTCAATATCGCAGGGATTAGCTTAGGCTAATTGTCTAAGTAAATTCTCTACAGGTGCTGCTAACCCTACGGTTGCAGGTGTCTGTAAGTTATACCAAAGTCCTTTTTGCGCCTCCATCATAGAGGTAAACGCTGAGAGTTCTACGCAAATTGGCACAATATCTAAATGAAAGTGGCTAAAAGTATGTCTAAATGAAATCAGTTGCTCTGATTTATTATTATCGAGCCCATGCTCGGCTAGCCACTGTTCTAAAAGCGCTTTTGTTTCAAATTGAGGAAAGGCAAATAACCCGCCCCATATTCCTGCTGGTGGCCTTTTATCTAACCAAACAAGATTATCATATTGTAAAATAAGAAAATAAGTTGTTTTTTCTGGGATGACTTTTTTCGGTTTTTTCCCAGGATAATCCGCCCAATTATTTTGAGCATAAGCGATACAGCCAGTATTTAATGGGCATAATTCACATTTAGGCTTACTTCTTGTACAGACCATTGCACCTAAATCCATCATTGCCTGATTAAAATACTCTACACCTTCAGTTGGAGTGACGTTTTCGCTGATCTCCCACAACTTATTTTCAACCTCTTTTTTACCCGGCCAGCCTTCGACAGCATAGCAGCGTGCTAAAACACGTTTTACATTACCATCAAGAATTGGGTAAGGTTTTTTCAGTGATAACGATAAAATAGCACCGGCGGTTGAACGTCCAACACCAGGTAAGGCACAAACGTCCTCAAAGGTATCAGGAAACTGCCCTTGATGTTTATCTACAATGTGTTGTGCTGCTTTATGTAGGTTTCTGGCTCTTGCGTAATAACCAAGTCCTGTCCATAAATGAAGCACTTCATCAAGAGGTGCTTTAGCCAATGCGCTAACATCAGGAAAACGTGCAATAAAACGCTCAAAATAAGGAATAACCGTAGCAACTTGAGTTTGTTGCAGCATTACTTCAGATAACCATACGTGATAAGGCGTTTTTTCTTGCTGCCAAGGGAGCGTTTTACGCCCATATTTGTGATACCAATTGAGCACGACTTGCGAAAATTGCTGAGCTTCCATCATGTTTTATTTTATTAACTCATGTTCTGATTAAGGTAAGATTGCACCACAGAGAGAATAAACTGTAAACACTCTTAATATTTATCTTATAGAGTGATGCTTCTATGAGTGACTCTTGCTAAACTTAGTGATCTTTGGATAATGTCGGTTAAGTTGTACTATAGCGACATTATAACGATTTTAAGTAAATAATTGGCCTAACGACTGACAGTATTAGACATGATCAAGAATGTAATTTCTCCGGAATTCAATGAAGAAGGGCGTGCTTTACGACGCGTTCGTAGTTTTGTTCGTAGACAAGGTCGTTTAACACCTCGTCAAGAGCAAGCATTAGAAACACAGTGGCCTGTCTTTGGTATTGAATATCAACCGGAACCCATCGACTTCAGTCAGGTTTTTGGACGCGAAGCGCCTGTAATTTTAGAAATTGGCTTTGGCATGGGCGCATCGCTCGTGACTATGGCAAAAAATACACCAGAAAATAATTATTTCGGTATTGAAGTACATGCACCGGGTGTTGGGGCTTGTCTTGCAAATGCTGAAGAAGAGCAATTAAGTAATCTGAGAGTCATGTGTCATGATGCGATTGAAGTGCTCAATCATATGATCCCAGATAATAGTTTAAAAATGGTTCAGCTATTCTTCCCTGATCCATGGCACAAAGCGCGTCATAATAAACGCCGTATTGTTCAAGTGCCTTTTGCAGAATTAATTTTAAAAAAATTAACGTTAGACGGTGTTTTTCATATGGCGACAGATTGGGAACCATATGCAGAACATATGCTTGAAGTGATGACAAGTGTTGAGGGTTATCAGAATTTGTCAGAAACTCAGGATTATGTACCACGACCAGAAACACGACCTGTGACTAAGTTTGAAAAACGCGGTCATCGTTTAGGGCACGGAGTCTGGGATCTTATGTTTAAGAGGGTAAAATAATGGCTAAACAACGTAGTCGCCGCTTACGCAAAAAAATGCGTATCGATGAATTTCAGGAATTAGGTTTCTCAGTTAAATGGACTTTCCCAGAAAATACCCCAATTGAGGAAGTAGATCGCTTTGTTGATGAACTGATCCTCAAAGTTATTGAGCCAAACGGGCTGGCATTTGATGCAAGTGGTTACCTGAGCTGGGAAGGCTTAATCTGCTTACAACAAATTGGTAAATGTACAGAAGAACATCGCCAATTAGTCGAAAACTTCCTCAAAGAAAGCAAAATGCAAGATGTACAGACCTCTGAACTATTTGATGTTTGGTGGGATTGATAGAAAGTTATACATTTAGCAAATAATTACAAGGGCATCCAAAAGGATGCCCTTGTCTGTCTGGGGAAGGGACTGTGACTACAACGTTATCTAACGCATTACTGTCAGATATTTTGCAACAAATTCGCCCATTAATCGGGCAAGGAAAAGTCGCGGATTATATTCCCGCATTGGCTCAAATACCTCCAGAACAGCTTGCTATGGCTGTTTATACGGTTGATGGTGAACTCTATCAATCAGGCATGGCAGATAAGCGCTTTTCGATTCAATCTATTTCTAAAGTACTTAGCTTAACGCTTGCTTTAACACGTTATGAAGAAAATGAAATTTGGCAACGTGTAGGAAAAGAGCCATCAGGTCTGCCTTTTAATTCCTTGATACAGCTAGAAATGGAAAAGGGAATACCGCGCAATCCTTTTATTAATGCGGGTGCCATTGTTATCACTGATATGTTGCAGTCTCGACTTAGTGCGCCTAAGCAAAGAATGTTAGAAGTGATCCGTTTTCTTACTGATACTCCAGATATTTGCTATAACTCAGTGGTTGCAAAATCAGAGATGGAGCATCTTAGCCGAAATGCATCAATCGCTTATCTGATGAAATCTTTTGGTAATTTTGAGAATGATGTTATTACGGTGCTTGAAACTTATTTTCACTATTGCTCCATAGAGATGAGTTGCACCGAGTTAGTACGATGTTTTAGCTATTTAGCTAATCAAGGTATGTGTGTGGTTAATAAAAATCAGATTATTACGCCAAGACAAACCCGACAAATAAATGCGTTAATGTTAACTTGTGGCATGTATGATGGTGCAGGTGAATTTGCATTTCGTATTGGTATTCCCGGAAAATCAGGCGTGGGTGGTGGCATTATTGCAGTCGTTCCCGATGCTTTTACGGTTGCAGTTTGGTCACCAGAGCTGGATAAATCAGGTAACTCATTAGCAGGTTGTGCAGCACTTGAATTATTAGCAAACAAAGTCGGGCGTTCAATTTTTTAGGTGTGTTTTCAGGAGCGTTGTTATGAATTTAAGAAATATTGCTGTCACACTGTTTTTTGTTGCGGGTACAGCAAATGCATCACCAAGTTTTGATTGTGCTGTAATGCCAAAAGATGATTTACGCATAACCTCTGAATTTGTTGAAGTCGCTGGTTCACATGGTTTAATGGTGATTTATCCTGATGGCACATTATTTCAAAATGAAAAAAGTGCCACATTGACACCACAACAACAAGAATTAGCAAAAAAATATCAAGCCACAGTAAGACGAGACGTACCTTGGCTAAGAACTGAAACTGGGGTAAAACTGCAAGATTCTCGCAAAGTGCTTGATAAAGTAGTGATTGAAGCTTTTGGCAAAGAAAGCAATATCCTCAATAGATTAAGTAGATTAGAGAAAGATCTTAATCAGCAAATGGATAGAGTGGTCAGCATAGAACCGAATAACATTACGTTCCATTCTCAAGCCATTAAAGAAGTTGAAGCTAAAGGCCGTGAAATCGTAGAAAGCAGCCTTGGTGGTATGTTGCAAGACAGCATTAATGAATTGGGGAAAAAACAGTTATTAGCCGCTGCAGGTGGCGACAGTAAAAAAGCCTTAGGCGGATTATTAGGAAGCTTAGATGGTTTTCAAAAGATCATAGATCAGGAGTGGAAGCAGCAAGAAGCTGCGTTTACTCAATTTGGTCAGCAAGCTTGTAGCAAAATCACACAGATGGAAAATCAACGTGTTGAATTAATTAATGCATTAAAGAAGTAGCTGATCCGTCTCTCTAATGATTGGGTTATTAACCAGATAATTAATAAGCTTTACAAATGGCAGATTCACAATAATTGAAAATAATAATGAAAATCATTCTTGTTCAATTGACTTGTGGGGAGAGCTGTTTAGAATGCCCTGTTTGAGTATCCCACTTAAACAGGGCAAAATTAATGAAGAAGATCCTTCCTTTAGTTATCGCATCTATCCTTTCTGTAACGAGTTTCTCAGCGTTAAGCAAAACGCCAATCGAATACCAACCTAACCAAGTTATTAGTCAGCAGAATGACAAAATGGTGATTAAACACCTGTTGGGTGAAACGTCGGTTACTAAGAACCCTTCAAAAGTTGTTCTATTTGATTTTGGTTTATATGATTCTTTAGTTCAGTTAGGTTTAGCTGATAAAGTGGTGGGGTTACCATTAGGTAATGCGCCTGCTTATATTAAAGAAAGTATTGCAAGTAATGTGGCTAATGTCGGTGGTATGAAAGCGCCTGACTTAGAAAAATTAGCCGAAATTAAACCTGATTTAATTATTATTACGGGTCGACAAGGCGCTTCTTATGAGGCTTTAGCGAAAATTGCACCAACCGTTAACTTAGGCACCAATAGCGCTAATTATCTTGATTCAGTTGAAGCGAATATTAAATTAATGGGAGAGTTGTTTGATAAGCAACAAGCAACCCAAGAGCAACTGACAAAACTGAATACAGTGATTGAGCAGGCTCAGAAAAAAGCGGCAGAGTCTGATAAAAAAGTTTTAGTGTTACTGCATAATGCAGGCAATTTAATGCCAAATAACCAAAGTGTTATTTATGATGTGGTTAAAGTGAAGAAAGCCGAATTACCCCCTGTAGCTGAAGAAGATAAAGATAAACGTCGAGTTGTCACTTCTGAAGTGATCGCAAAAGCAAACCCTGATGTGATTTTCATTGTGGATCGTAGTGAAGCGATTGGTGCTGATAAATTAGAAAAAGCTACTTTTGAAAATGATGAAATTAAAACGACATCTGCTTATAAAAATGGCGATATTGTTTATCTGCAAGCAGATCTTTGGTATCTCTCTGGCGGTGGATTAGACAGCTTAACTAAGCAGATTGAAGCGGTAGAAAGTGCATTCTAAGACTTTTATGATCGTTTTATCATAAATAAAAAATACCCATATTGTGAATAACAGTATGGGTATTTTAAAATTAGCTATTTGAAATCAGCAATATTAAAGAAATAGCTCAAGTAATGAATTTAAGAATAGCTTACCGTGAGGGGTTATTTGCCAGTGAGAGTCAGTTTCACTGATATAACCCAACGCCAAAGCTTCATCTATTTGATGGCGAATCACTTCTTCTGAAAGCCCAGTGTAATCACTGAAATCTTGTCTTGGAAATGCTTCTAATAGGCGAAAACGGTTCATAAAAAATTCAAATGGACGGTCATCATTATCAACAAAATTTTGCTGATCGAGATAGCGACCTTCCATAAAACCTTTAGGGTGCTTGGTTTTTACTGTTCGCATTATGCGACCATCTTCAAAGCTTATTTTCCCATGAGCACCACAACCGATACCTAAATAATCACCAAAACGCCAATAGTTTAGGTTGTGCTCACACTGAAATCCTGGCTTGCAATATGCCGATGTTTCATATTGTTGATAACCTGCTGCTGTCAGTAATTTATCGCCTTCTGAGAAAATATCCCACAGCATATCGTCATCAGGTAATTTAGGTGGGCGAGAGCCAAATTGTGTATTAGGTTCAATGGTTAATTGATACCAAGACAAATGTGGCGGAGATAACGCTATTGCTTGCTGTAAATCCGAAAGCGCTTGAGATAATGATTGGTCTGGTAATCCATGCATTAAATCTAAATTAAAGCTACGTAAGCCTAATTCTTTGGCTAAACGAGCCGCATTTTTAGCTTCATCTGCATCATGAATTCGACCTAAGCGGATAAGCTTGTCGTCGCCAAAACTTTGTACACCAATAGAGATACGATTTACACCAGCACGTTGGAATCCAGCAAAGCGTTCCGCTTCTACGGTTCCTGGGTTAGCTTCCATGGTGATTTCTGCATTGGAGCTAACAGCAATACGCTCTTTCACTCCATAGAGTAAATCAGCCATTGATTCAGCACTTAATAAGCTAGGTGTACCGCCACCAATAAATATTGTCTGGACTTCACGGGAGCCAACGTGAATAAGATCGGCATCTAAGTCATTGAGTAAATGTTGCACATATTCCTTATGTGGTACTTCTCCCTTTAAGGTGTGTGAGTTGAAATCACAATAAGGGCATTTTTGTACACACCAAGGAATATGAATATACAAACTTAATGGGGGCAACTTAAGCATTCTTAAGGGCATCCAACATTAATTTAAGTGCTTTACCACGATGCGAATGCTGATTTTTTTGCTCTTTAGTTAATTGCGCCGCCGTACAATTTAATTCAGGAACAAAGAAAATAGGATCATAGCCAAATCCACCTTCACCGTGCATTTCTGTGCTTAATACACCATGCCATATACCGTGGAAAATCAGCGGAGTTGGATCGTTCTCATGGCGCATATAAACCAATACACAGTTAAATTGCGCTTGGCGTTTTTCAGCAGGTACATCTTTCATTGCATCAAGCAATTTATCCAGATTTTGCTGATCGTTTGCATCAACACCCGCATAGCGTGCTGAGTAAATACCCGGAGCACCGCCTAAAGCATCTACCGAAATACCTGAGTCATCAGCAATGGCTGGAAGACCTGTCACTTTTGCCGCATGACGTGCTTTGATCAGCGCGTTTTCAACAAAGGTTAAGCCCGTTTCCTCCACTGAATCAACACCTAGCTCTGTTTGGGCAACAATATCTAAACCAAAATCAGAAAGCAAAGAGGCTAGCTCTTTGACCTTCCCTGGATTTCCTGTTGCGAGAACGACTTTTTGCATGAGAGTTATCCTTAGTAAAGCGTTACGCTAAGTAGCCATTGTAAAACGTCTACACGCAGATAATTCAAGGCATAAAGTACCAGAATAACAATCATTGCAGAGAAATCTAAGCCACCCATTGCCGGAATTACACGACGAATTGGTGCCATTAAAGGTTCTGTTAATTGAAATAAAAGGTGATCAATTGGATTACGACCTTGGCTTACCCAGCTAAGGATTGCTCGGATAATAATCAACCAGAAAATCATCTTACCTGCTGCTGTGAGCAGTTCAATAAAGGCAAATGGGAACATTAAAGCGAAAGGAATTGATGTTCCTGATAAGTAAGATGGAATAATAATACCAAGCAGAATGAGTATATAGGCTAATAAGACTGACGCGGTATCAATAGGGCCAATAGAAGGAATAACACTTCTTAATGGACGAACAATTGGCTGTGTGATCTTGACGATAAATTGTGAAAAAGGATTATAAAAATCAGCTCTAACACATTGCATCCAAACACGTAATAGAAGTACGGATGTGTAGAGTTGAAGAAGAGTCAGAATGACGAAATTTAAAAAATTCATTAGTTGGCCCTGATGAAATTAAAATTGTTTTTCCATTTCTTGCGCACGTTTAATCGCAGCTTGCATGGCAGAAGCGACGTTTTCAGGTAATTTTCCTTCATAAAACTGCATAAGTGCAGCCGCTGTCGTTCCACCTTTTGATGTTACTTGCTCTCGTAAAGTTGAGAAAGGCAACATATGTTGTTTCTCAGCTAAGGCGGTAGAACCACTTGCGGCTTGCTGCACAATAGCTCTTGCTACTTCAGGAGAAAAACCCAAACGTTCAGCTTCTTGTTGCATTGATTCCATAAACAAGAAGAAATAAGCGGGTGCACTACCAGCAACGGCGATAATATCATTGATGGCAGATTCTTGCTCTACCCAAACAGTTGTTCCGACACTTTTCATTAATTCGTCGGCAAACTGTTTATCTTGAGATGAAAGTGAATTGTGCGCAAACATACCACTTAAGCCTTTACCTACCAGTGCTGGAGTATTTGGCATAATGCGAACAAGCTGTAATTGAGTCGCAAAATAGTCGTTATAACGTGTAGCAGGGATGCCAGCAGCGATAGTAAGGACTAACTTTTTGCTCATATCGATATTTTGTAAGGGCTTACAAACTTCTTCCATCATTTGTGGTTTTACTGCCAGCACAATAACATCCGCTTTTTGAACGGCATCAATATTGTCATTAGTACTATGAATGCCGAACTCTTTTTCTAAAGGTTCACGGCGAACGGCAGAAGGTGAGCTGACGGTTATCTTATGTGCTGGATATCCACCTTGAACCAATCCTGCAATAATGGCCTGAGCCATATTTCCAGCGCCAATAAAAGCGATGTTACGATGTTCCATATAAACCTCTATTTCTACTTAGCCGCGTAATCTCTTGCGCCAAAAATTGCTGTACCAATACGAACGAGTGTTGAACCGCAAGCAATAGCTGCTTCCATATCACTCGTCATTCCCATAGATAACGTATCTATATTGGGATATTGAGATTGTAATTGCTTAAATGCGAGATGCATTTTTTCTAGCACTTCAACTTGTTTGTCATACTTGCTTTCAGGTGCTGGAATAGCCATTAATCCACGTAATTTAATGCCTGAAAGAATAGAAATTTGTGCTGCTAACCCATCAAGCTCACTCAGATTAATACCTGATTTACTATTTTCATCACTGATATTTATTTGAATAAGTACATTCAATGGTGGCAATGAGTCAGGGCGTTGGTCACTTAATCTTTGAGCGATTTTTAATCTATCAATGGTATGGCACCAATCGAAATTCTCAGCAACAAGGCGTGTTTTATTTGACTGTAAAGGGCCGATAAAGTGCCAAACTAAGGTGTGGTTATTAGCAAAATAATGGATTTTATCAACACCTTCTTGGACATAGTTCTCACCAAATTCAGTTTGTCCACATGCTATTGCTTTTTCGATGTCACTCACAGGTTTGGTTTTACTCACTGCAAGTAGTGTTATTTCTTCTGAAGAACGGCCGCATTTCTGCGCTGCTGTGTCAATGTGAGACCTGACATTGACGAGATTCTGTTTAATAGTATTCATGGCAACTCAGGAGATAATAAGATGAAAATGGAAAATTTAATTGCATATAGTGTAAAGCATAACGCTTCGGATCTGCACCTTTGTTGTGGTGATGTACCTCGATTGCGGATCAATGGAATACTTTATCAACAAAATCAATGTAAACCTATCACTTCCGATAGTCTACTCACGTGGCTCAAGCCTTTTTTAAGTGATGCTCAAAAGCAAACTTTTGAGCATGAAGGGCAGGTTGATACGGCACTTACGCTGTCTTGTGGGCAACGACTTCGTATTAATTTATTTCGCCAACAAAAAGGTGTCTCAGCAGTATTAAGAATAATTGAAACACAAATTCCTTCTTTAGATAAACTTCGAGTACCCAAGTCGGTTTCAACATTATTAGATAATTATTCTCATGGACTTATTTTAGTGACTGGCGCAACAGGAAGTGGAAAATCATCGACATTAGCCGCAATGATCAACCATTTAAACCAATATCAACGTCAGCATATTTTGACATTAGAGGATCCTATTGAATTTATACATGGCAATAAGCAAAGCATTGTACAGCAAAGGGAAATAGGGCGAGATGTTCAACATACTGCAAATGCAATAAAGAGTGCTCTACGCCAAGATCCAGATGTCATTATGTTGGGTGAGTTAAGAGATGCACAAAGTATTCAGTTGGCATTAACGGCAGCAGAAACAGGGCATTTGGTGCTGGCAACATTGCATACTCAAGGAGCAGTACAAACGCTTGAGCGCGTCACTAATGTCTTTACAGGTAATGAGCGACAATGGATTTCATCGCAATTAGCGTGCAGTTTAAGGGCGATAATTTCACAAGAGTTAGTGCCTTCAACTGAAGGTGGGCGTGTGGCGTTATTTGAAATAATGCAGGTTACGCAGGGTATTTCACATCTTATAAGAGAAGGAAAATACCACCAAGTGACAACATTAATGCAAACAGGTAGTGAATACGGCATGCAAACCTTCATGTTAAGTCGGCAGCAACGCCAACATGAAGGTTTAATTCAAGCTGAATGATAACTTATAAGTAAAAATAGGTGGGGATCACGAAGTGGAACCTATTTTTTAGGATTGCTGTTCAAACCAGCTTTCAAGAATAATAACGGCAGATGCTGCATCTACACTGCCTTTATCTAAGGAGCGGTAACCACCACGTTCAAAAAGATGAGCGCGAGCTTCTACGGTGCTAAGGCGTTCATCATGCAACGCAATTTGTACACCAAATCGACCATGAAGGCGATTAGCAAACTTTTTAGCTTGAGTTGTGACTAACTGTTCGGTGCCATCCATATTAAGAGGTAAGCCGACAACCACTAAATCAGGTTGCCACTCTTTTATGATTTTTTCGATTTGAGTCCAATCAGGAATACCATCTTTTGCTTTAAATGAGGCTAAAGGTCTAGCGGTTCCTGTAATTTCTTGACCAATAGCGGCACCAATGCTTTTAGTGCCGAAATCAAAGCCCATTACCGTTCTGTTTGACATTATGCGTGACCCGCTATTGGTGAAATGGTGTGGATATTAATCCCAATTAATTCAGCGGCTTTATGCCAACGTTCAGCAATAGGGGTATCAAAAATAATTTGAGGTGAGGCTTCAACTGTTAGCCAACTATTTTCTAAAATCTCTTTCTCTAATTGGCCTTGTTCCCAACTGGAATAACCTAGAGAGACTAATGTTTTTTCTGGTTGCCTTGCTGTACCTAGGGTTTCTAATACATCTTTGGAAGTTGTGATCATTGTGCTGTCACTAATTTTGATGCTAGAACTAAAACCTGAAACTGGAGTATGCAAGATAAAACCATGTTCTTCTGCAACTGGGCCTCCTGACATCACAGGTTTTTGTAAGCTAATTGCTTCGTCTCTATCAGTCGAAAAAATTTCCAATTGATCTAATACTCCTTCCACAGAGATATCTTCGATAGGTTTATTAATAATTAAGCCCATCGCACCGTTTTCATTATGTTCGCAAACATAGACGACCGAGCGTTCAAATAACGGATCGCTTAATGAAGGCATAGCAATAAGAAAATGGTTAAGTAAATTCATAATAGTAGTACTGTTCCCTGATCATTTTTATTAAAAAAACCTAGCCCTTTTATACATTGTATTTCTTAATGTATACCGCTTATTGATTAATATGTGGGGGCTAGGTTCATACTTTTAAACCCGTTAATCTCTGTGTCTAAAAGTTAGTTTTTCTTGTTTAAGCGCACTTCAATAGCATCCATTAACATGCCTGTAATAGAAATATCAGGATAAGCTGCTTCAATTTCACGGGCACAGGTTGGGCTTGTAACGTTAATCTCAGTCAAACGATCGCCAATAACATCTAGTCCGACAAAAATAAGACCTTTTTGTTTAAGAATAGGTGCAACTTGACGCGCAATTGCCCAATCACTTTCTGTTAATGGACGAGCTTCTCCACGACCACCAGCAGCTAAGTTACCTCGCGTTTCGCCTTTTGCAGGAATTCGAGCTAAGCAATAAGGCACTGGTTCGCCATCAACAACAAGGATACGTTTGTCGCCGTTAACGATTTCAGGTAGGAAATTTTGTGCCATACAGAAACGATGACCATGTTCTGTCAATGTTTCAATAATAACACCTACGTTTGGATCATCTTTTTTCAAGCGGAAGATTGATGCACCACCCATACCATCTAGTGGCTTGAAAATAACATCACCGTGTTTTTCATGGAAAGCTCGTAAATGCTTAGCTTCACGAGTGACTAATGTGTCGGGTGTTAATGTCGGGAACCATGCAGTAAAGAGTTTTTCATTACAGTCACGTAAGCTTTGTGGCTTATTGACTATCAGTGTTCCCATATCTTCAGCGCGTTCTAAAATATAGGTTGCGTAGATAAATTCGGTATCAAAAGGCGGATCTTTACGCATTAAAATAGTATCTAATTCACCTAAAGCAATATCCTGCTCTTGGCCAAATTCAAACCATTTTTCTGGGTTCTCTTCTACGCTGAGTAAACGAGTGTGAGCGCGTGCTTCACCTTGGTGTAGGTAAAGATCGTTCATCTCCATATAATGAATTTCCCAGCCACGACGTTGCGCTTCTAATAGCATGGCAAAGCTGGTGTCTTTTTTGATTTTGATGGATGAAATTGGGTCCATCACAATACCTAATTTAATCATTACTTCTCCTTTATCCCAGATCGCCGAACCGAACCTGCAAAGCGGTGATTGCGGTGAGTGCTGTTGTTTCAGTTCTTAATACACGAGGACCTAATAAAATATCAGTAAAATGGTGCTCTGCTGTCATGGCGATTTCTTCAGGAGAAAGTCCACCCTCAGGGCCAATCAATAAGCGCACTTTTTTAACCGGTAAGGGTAAGGTATTAATACTTTGGTTAGCCCTAGGATGTAAATTGAGTTTTAAACTACCATCATCTTGAGCACACCATTCTTCTAATGACATCACTGGCATTAATTGTGGAATGCTATTTCTGCCACATTGCTCACATGCCGAGATAATAATTTTTTGCCATTGCTGATGCTTTTTCTCTAAACGGCTAGGGTCAAGTTTAACACCACAGCGTTCTGAGATCAGTGGAGTGATCGTATTAACACCTAACTCAACTGATTTTTGAATAGTAAACTCCATTTTCTCGCCTCGTGAAAGCACTTGCCCTAAATGGAGGTCGAGAGGGGATTCTTTATCATCAACAATGCCATCATTAATTTGCACAGTGACTGACTTCTTTGTGCTTTCGATAATTTCAGCATCAAATACTTGATTTGAACCATCAAATAGTGCCAGTTTTTGCCCAGTAGACATTCTTAATACACGCCCAACATGATTAGATGCTTCTTCATCTAATGCTGTTTGAGTACCTGCTGTGAGTGGTTCTGGATGATAAATGCGAGGAATACGCATAACGTGAAACCCTTACGTAAAAGATGGTTAACCGTGATAAATAAAATATGTGATATGCATCATACGCATGACATTATGGCATGCAAGTTATCACTTTGCTTTTATCGTTAGTATAGCGCGGATCTTATTGCGTGTTTTGTCGCAAAATTTCATGTTTTCATTGTTATTATAAAGAAAATTCTCGGTATTAAATGGAGACTCTTATACAGTCGTTTAACAGGGATAACGAGGTATCTAAGGAGTAGATATTTATGCCATTAAGCCGTTGTTGTTTTATAAAAACACCTTTACTCTCTTTTTTGAATGAGTTTCTTGTTTTTATTAAGTTTTGTCTGCCTTTTTTACTATTATTTTTGTTACCTAAAACCCGTCGTAAACAACTTGCTATAAGTTATATTATTATTTGTTTATATTGGTTTTTTTCAATTTATTCGCTTTCTTTATTGATAATACTTTCTGTATTAAGCTTTTATTTATTAATGCTCTCTTTCTTTGATGCTGACTATTTTCTTTTGCCTAATACATTGACTTATTGGCTAATATTTTTAGGGCTATCGTGCAATTACACAACCTTTGGGCTAGTACCTTTTGATCATGCTTTTTATGGTTTTTTAGGTGGTGCAGGGCTTTTTTATGGCATCTATTTATGGGGATATTTGATCTATCAAAAATGTGTTTTAGGTTTTGGTGATGTGAAACTATTTAGTGCGATAGGTGCATGGTGTGGATTTGAAAAATTACCTCATATTTTATTACTCGGCTCTTTGTTGGGATTAAGTGTGTATTGCGGAGTATTGCTCACAACGAAAGAGTTTTTAAAAAAAGTAGCATTTGGCTCTTGTCTTTCATTTTCAACATTAATGATATTAGGTTTTTATTTTTCGTCTTATAACTCCTTTAATTAGTTGATTTCAATCTGTTCTGGTTAGGCATTTATAACAAAAAATATAATAGTAAAAATCGAAATAAAGAAGGCAGTGTGCGGAAATTAATCAGCACACTGAAAAGAAGATTATAGATTTTCTTTTATAAATTGCTGCCAACGTTTTCTATCACCTAAATATTTTTCAATCGATATCAGGCGATAACCTTGGTTATCTTCAATAAATAAAGTCGGAAAACCACGACCATTAACTTGGTGTATTAATTGTTGTGTTTGGTTTAAATGTTGCTGAACTTGGTTATTGCTGATGTCAGATAATAAGGATGCAAATTGTTCAACATCAAAGCCAAGTTTTTTCACAATAAATAGCAGTGTGTCTTTGTCACTGATATTTAAACCATCAAGATAATAGGCCTCTTGTAATGCTTTTAGTAAATAAACATCACGGTTTCCCATTTTTTCGGCAACAAGAATAGCTGAAATAGGTAGCAGTGAATTTAATACCATCTCCGTATTACCAAGGCAATCACGATACGCATGACTAAAAACTTGGCCAGATAATTGACTAATACGGTCATCAATTGGCGTGACATGCTCTTTCCATGATTGACCACCCGTTACTACTCTTGCGGGTGTAAACAATCCACCACCATGTAGCTTAATGGAATGTGGAAATGCATTGCTTACTGCTTCAATCAAAGGGGCAATGCCGTAGCACCAACCACAAAGAGGATCATAAATATAGTGCAATATTTTAGTACCTTGGGTATTACCTGTATTGCTTGCTACTGAGGCCACTGCATCTCTCCTTTTAGTACTTTTGCACTAAGCTCTAGGCTTGATTTATCTGCTAAATTCTGATGATTTTTTTCCATTGCTGCAATAAATTCATCTGAATTTTTTGTCTTTTCAAGATTTTTCTCAGCTTCAATTAGGTAATTCATTGTGAAGTCAACAGCTTGTAGGTCATATGTTGCTTTTGGTAAATAGTGACCAGGAATAACGGTTTTTGGGGATAGTGATTTTATTTGCTGCAATGCACTAACCCAATGTTGGCGTTCTGCCACAGTTTGGGTATCAGCCAACCAAACATGAATATTTTCAGAAACTAAAACACCACCCATTACTGCATTAAGTTTTGGAACATAAAGGTATGTTCTATCTGGAGATTGTCCGTCTAAGCCTTTGACTGAAATGGTTTCGCCTTCTAAAGAAAAACTATCACCTTTTAGTTCTTCAGGAATGATAATTTTCTGAGGGGCATTTTCTTTAAGCACAGGCCCCCAGTAGGCAAGTTTTCCTGCTTGTGTTTCATTAATGGCTTTAATTGTGGGGGCGGTTGCAATCACTTTGGCATTTGGAAATGCATTAGTAATGACATCTAACCCAAAATAAAAATCAGGATCAGAATGGCTGATATAGATATAAGTCAGGTTTTTTCCAGAGGCTTTTATTTTATCAACCAGCGCTTGTGCATCATTTTTTTGAAATTGTGCATCAATTAATACGGCATCTTTATCGCCATAAATAATTTCAGAAGAGACAGGAAAAACACTCGCTTCTCCTGGGTTATAAATATCTAATGTTAAATCAGTTGCTAGCGCTGATGTTGCGAAGAATGCGGTAGTTGCAAGTGTTAAAGGAAGTAATTTTTTCATCTTTTGTTTTCTCCATAATGTTGTTGCTGACTATAATATGTTGCATAAAACAAGAGAAAAACCCTATTTTAGGCAATTGATTGTTGCGTAAATCGAGTAAATGAAATGGATAAAATAAAAGCATCAGAAGTGTTTGTAACCATTGTGAAGCAGGGAAGCATGATAAAAGCTGCTGATTATCTAGGTATGTCTAGAGCGATGGTGACGCGATATTTAAATGAAATGGAAGAGTGGGCAGGGGTGCGTTTATTGCATAGAACGACACGCAAACAAAGCCTAACATCAGTAGGTGAAATGGTATATGAACAGAGTTTACAGCTATTAGAAATGGCTGAACGTATTCCTGCCAATATTCCGAAAGAACGTCATCAAATCAGTGGGCTTGTTCGTATTACCAGTTCACAATCATTAGCAAATAGCATTTTGTCAGTGGCGATATGCGAGTTTATGCAACGTTATCCTTTAATTGCGGTTGATTTACAAATTACCAATCAAACCGTGAATTTGGTAGAAGAACGAATTGATATTGCATTGCGTATTACGAATCACCTTGAGCCTAATTTAATCGCACGCTCATTAGCGACATGTCTTTCAGTGGTGTGTGCTCATAAAGATTACTTAGCAAAAAAAGGTATACCTCAAACGCCAGATGAGCTTGCGCAGCATCAATGTTTAACTTACCGATTTTTTGGTCGTAGCTTGTGGGAATTTAATTTAGGTGATGAACGTTATTCAGTCCCTGTTGGCGGTAATTTAAGTGCAAATGAATCAGTTGTTTTATTGCAAGCTACGTTAAAAGGAGTCGGCATATCGCTACAACCTTATTATTCAGCCAAACCTTATCTTGAAAGCGGTGAATTAGAACAAGTTTTGGCTAACTATCAAGCTTTGCCGATGGGGATTTATGCAGTTTTAGCGAGTCGGCAAAATATGCCCGCAGCTGTCAGAGTATTGTTGGATTTCTTAGTTGAGTGGTTTTCATCATCACCTTACTGGCTTGCTTTATCGGGTAAAAGCTTGGGTTAATTGCTTAGGGTAATCTGATAATGTCTCTTTCATCACATCAATAAAATAGGAAACAAGTTGTGATGACGGGCGATGTGTTGGAGTAATTAAGCTGATGGTAAAGGGGATAGAAAAGCTTAAAGGACGAAGACAAATAGACTTATCTAAGTAATCAAGTGCGGTAATCGGGTTAACAATTGAAATGCCGATATTTTCACTCACCATTGCACAAATAGAGGCGGCGCTTTGTGTTTCCATCACTAGCTGTCGTGTAATTCCATCTTTAATAAAAACGGTATCAATCAATTGTCGGTAGCTATCATTGGCAGACAAGCTAATAAAACGCTGGCTTTGAAAATCAGCAGGATTTAACAATGGCTTTTTACACAATGGGTGTGATTTTGGCAAAACTGCAACTTCATTGAGTGTGAGTAGCGTTTCTTGTCGCGTTCCTGCTGGCGTTTGAGTGTGTTCAGTCAATCCTAAATCATAATGTTGAGCCGATAACCACTCCTCTAATAATGGGGATTCTTGCGGAACAATGGTTAAGTTAACATCAGGATATGTATCTAGAAATTGTCGGCAAATTGAAGGTAATAATGACTGAGCAAATGCGGGCAAGCAGGTGATATTCAATTCTGCTTGGTTAAAATGGCGAATATTTTCAGCTGCGTTAATTATTCTATCTAAGCCATAATAAGAACGCTGTACTTCCTCAAAAAAGCGTAACCCTTCAGTTGTGGGTTGTAAACGGCCTTTTATTCTATCAAATAATTTAAATGCTAATAGATGCTCAAGACGAGATAACTCTCTACTGACAGTGGGTTGTGATGTTTTCAGTAACTCTGCGGCTTCAGTTAGATTCTGAGTGGTCATTACTGCATGAAAAATTTCAATATGCCGCCAATTAAAAGGAGCTTTCATTGTCTATTCCTATATCACGGATGAATAGAGTGTAGCTTATTTGATATTTTTATTCCCTTGTAAGTTAATAAATAATGAATTTATTCCCCCGTGATTTTTATGAGTAGATAACATGACAATATCAATAACTATGGCTCAATACCAATTAGCACAAACTTATGGAACGCCATTATGGATTTATCAAGGCGATACGATTTCTCAGCGTATTGCTCAGCTTAAATCTTTTGATGTGGTTCGTTTTGCTCAAAAAGCCTGCTCCAATATTCATATCTTACGTTTAATGAAAGCACAGGGTGTTAAAGTTGACTCTGTTTCATTAGGAGAGATTGAACGTGCTTTAGTTGCGGGTTATCAAGGAGGTAGAGAAAAAAGTGAGATTGTCTTTACGGCTGATTTACTTGATGAAAAAACCATTGAGCGTGTTGTTGAATTGGATATTCCTGTTAATGCTGGCTCCATTGATATGCTTCGTCAATTAGGTAAACGCAATCAAGGGCATGCGGTTTGGATAAGAATTAATCCTGGATTTGGTCATGGACATAGCCAAAAAACCAATACAGGCGGAGAAAACAGTAAGCATGGTATTTGGTATGAAGATGTGCCTGAAGCGTTAGCTGTGATCCAACAATACAATTTAACGCTAGTTGGTTTTCATATGCATATTGGCTCTGGTGTTGATTATCAACACCTTTCTAGTGTCTGTGATGCAATGGTAGAGCAAGTGCTTACCTCTCAAGTTGATATTCAGGCTATTTCGGCAGGAGGCGGATTATCAACGCCTTATCAAGAGGGTGATGCGACAGTCGATTTGGATCATTATTTTTCTTTATGGGATAAGGCTCGTCAGCGTATTGCACAACAGTTAGGACATTCTGTTGAGTTAGAAATCGAGCCAGGACGTTTTTTAGTGGCTGAGTCAGGGGTATTGATTTCACAAGTGAGAGCCGTTAAATCAATGGGAAGTCGTCATTATGTGCTGGTGGATGCTGGATTTAGTGATTTAATGCGCCCTGCAATGTATGGCAGTTATCATCAAATTTCAGTTTTAGATAGCCATGGTCAAATAAAACCAATGACAGAATTACAAGAGACGATTGTGGCTGGTCCTTTGTGTGAATCTGGAGATGTTTTTACTCAGCAGGAGGGAGGCACTGTTGTTCCTCGTTTATTACCTCAAGCACAGGTAGGTGATTATTTAGTTATTCATGATACTGGAGCTTATGGTGCTTCAATGTCATCAAATTATAATAGCCGACCACTTATTCCTGAAGTGTTGATAACAGAGGGCGTTCCCCAATTAATTCGTCGTCGTCAAACAATAGAAGAGTTATTAGCGTTGGAATTAGATCTCTAATTCATTTTTTTATTAAATATGCTTTCATTGAAAAATAAAAAACACCTCATGACAATTTTAGTGATGAGGTGTTTGTGTTTTATAGGGAAACATCTTCCCCTATATATTTTTAAGCGGCTTTATCTGTTTTGAGATTGTCAGCTTTCTGCTTTTTTGCAGGTACCGCCAATGCATCAAAGTCAAACTCATCAACATTGATACTCCGTAAGCGACTCTGTTCTGCTTTACGTAAGATATCGGCTTCTTCTTGAGTTACTCGTTTATCAGCCAGTGCTTTATCCGCTAATTTATCTAATTGAGTAAAGCTAAATTTCTTCTCATAGAGGCGGCAAATGCGGTCGAAAATAGGCTCAGCAGCTAAGATATCCAGTAGTGCTTCTTCCATTAAACCATGTGGATTATGCTCGCTCGGTGTTAAGTACTGACCTCTACCAATGCGATCACGAGTCTCAGACGGTTGTTGGATAAGTTGTGCTACTTTGCTATCTAATTTATCTGATGGTAATTTTTGAGCTTTACCTAGTGGGAAAATAATTGCACGCATGGTGCCTGCGATAACACGGCTTGGAAAATTGCGTAGCAGTTCATCAATTGCATTTTCAGCTTGGTATAAGCACTCTTTTACGCTCCAATGTACGAGAGGTAAATCCGCGGTATGGCGACCTTCATCTTCATAACGCTTAAGCGCGGCAGAAGCGAGAAAAATATGACTTAATATGTCACCTAAACGTGCTGAAATACGCTCACGACGTTTTAAGCTTCCACCTAAAACTCCCATTGAAACATCAGACAATAGCGCCATATTGGCACTTAGGCGGTTAATTTGTTGATAATAACGACGGGTTTCATCATTAGTAGGAGAATTACTTAATCGACCATTAGTGATACCCAACCACAAACTACGTAAAGTATTACTTGCCACATGACCAATATGACCAAATAAAGCGCGGTCAAAATCATGTAGGTTATTGTCTCGTGCTGCTGCAATTTCATCTAATACATAAGGATGACAACGGATAGCACCTTGACCATAAATGATCATGCTACGAGTTAAAATATTGGCACCTTCAACAGTGATGGCAATTGGAGAGCCTTGATAAGAACGTGCGACAAAGTTTGATGGTCCAAGGCAGATCCCTTTACCACCCACGATATCCATTGCATCGATAACGCCACGTTGCGCTCGGTGAGTACAGTGATATTTGACGATAGCTGATAATACGGCGGGTTTTTCTCCTAGCATAATACCCGTAGTAATTAAGGTCGCTGCAGAATCTAAAAGATAGGCGTTACCAGCCAGACGTGCTAATGGCTCTTCAATACCTTCCATTTTGCCAATTGGAATTTTGAACTGACGACGGATACGAGAATAAGCACCAGCTGCCATTGCCACACTTTTTAATCCACCAGTAGAATTTGAAGGCAGAGTAATCCCTCGACCTACAGAGAGACATTCCACCAGCATTCTCCAACCTTGACCTGCCATTTTTGGCCCACCGATGATGTAATCGATAGGAACAAAAACATCTTTACCACGAGTTGGCCCATTCATAAATGGTACGTTCAATGGGAAATGACGATGACCGATTTCAACACCTTTGACATTAGTTGGAATTAACGCGCAGGTAATGCCTGGGTTCTCGTCATTACTTAATAGATGGTCAGGATCGCGTAATTTAAATGCTAATCCTAATACGGTCGCGATAGGAGCAAGAGTGATATAGCGTTTATTCCATGTTAAACGAAGGCCAAGCACTTGCTCTCCTTGCCATTCACCCATACAGACAACACCACTATCAGGAATAGCTCCTGCATCGGAACCCGCTTCAGGGCTTGTTAAGGCGAAACAAGGAATCTCATCCCCTTTGGCTAAGCCTGGTAAATAGCGTTTTTTCTGTTCATCAGTACCGTAGTGTTGCAGTAGCTCACCAGGACCTAAAGAGTTAGGTACACCAACGGTGATGGCTAAAATACCAGACACTCCTGACAGCTTTTGCAATACGCGTGATTGAGCGTAGGCTGAAAACTCTAACCCGCCGTACTCTTTTTTAATGATCATCGCAAAGAAGCGATTATCTTTAAGGTATTGCCAGATTTCAGGAGGTAAATCAGCTAATTCATGAGTGATTTCAAAGTCATTTGTCATGCGACAAACTTCTTCGACTGGGCCATCAAGGAAAGCTTGCTCTTCAGCTGTTAGCTGTGGTTTAGGGTAATTATGAAGTTGTTTCCAGTCGGGAGCACCACGGAACAACTCACCTTCCCACCATGTTGTACCTGCATCAATAGCTTCTTGTTCTGTTTTAGACATAGAAGGCATGACTTTTTGAAATGCTTTAAGTGCAGGTACTGAGATATAGGCTCTACGAATAGAAGGAATAGTAAAGGGTAATAAAACCAATGCAACGGGAAGGAGTAACCAGTAACTCCAAATATTGGCGACACCCATGACTAATGTATAAGCAATAAGCGCGAGGCTACTTACCGCGATACTGAATTTGCGATAACTAAGTAAGCCAATAAGAACGATAAAAAGTACGATACTGAGTAGTGTCATAATAAACTCCTGTATTTAGCAAGAGATCAGAGGTCAGACCTGTTGTTTGTTATTTAGATCTAATCTAGTCACTAACTTTTATCAATATATTTACATTCTAATTACAATATAGCTCACAAATTATTCGTAAATGAGAGAAGTTAGCATTTGTCTATAATAGGCATCTTCTTTCATGACATTTAATCCGTTACACTGAGAAACAGAAAATTTCGATTACCCTTTCTGGAGTAAAAATCCTATGTACCAAGATCTTATCCGTGGTGAATTAACAGAAGCAGCAGATACGCTATCTCGCTTTCTTCAAGATGACGCAAATATTGAAGCTATCCAAAAAGCTGCGGTGTTATTAGCAGATTCTTTCAAAGCAGGCGGTAAAGTATTATCTTGCGGTAATGGTGGCTCTCATTGTGATGCAATGCATTTTGCAGAAGAGCTAACTGGGCGCTATCGTGAAAATCGCCCTGGTTATCCTGCCATTGCTATTTCAGATGTAAGCCATATCTCATGTGTAAGTAATGATTTTGGCTATGAATATATCTTTTCTCGCTATGTTGAAGCTGTGGGTAAAGAAGGTGACGTTCTGCTGGGTATTTCAACCTCAGGCAATTCAGGCAATATCATCAAAGCAATTAGTGCTGCGCGTGAGAAAGGCATGAAAGTCATTACGCTAACGGGTAAAGATGGCGGAAAAATGGACGGTACAGCAGATATTGAAATTCGTGTACCTCATTTCGGTTACGCTGATCGTATTCAAGAAATTCATATTAAAGTTATCCATATTCTGATCCAATTAATTGAAAAAGAAATGGAAAAATAATTTGTTGATATTGCTATAAATTAGCAAGAAACATCGGCAAGAAGGAGTGAGCGATGTGTGAGTTGTTAGGCATGAGTGCAAATGTACCGACAGATATTAATTTCAGTCTAAGTGGATTAATTCCAAGAGGTGGTAAGACAGGGCCTCATAAAGATGGTTGGGGAATTACTTTCTACGAAGGGTTGGGATGTCGTACATTTAAAGATCCTCAAGCTAGTGCAATTTCACCAGTCGCTCGCTTTGTTCAAGAATACCCGATTAAATCAGAGGCTGTGATCGCTCATATTCGTCAAGCGAATCGAGGTAATGTCTCTTTAGAAAATACCCATCCTTTTACTCGTGAATTATGGGGAAAAAACTGGACTTATGCACATAATGGTCAACTAAAAGGTTATCAATCTCTTGATACGGGGCGTTTTAGAGCCATAGGGCAGACGGATAGTGAAAAAGCTTTTTGCTGGATCTTAAATCAGCTCGAAAATCGTTATAAAAGAACCCCTGTGAATTGGCCTGCTGTATTTCGTTTTATCGCTGTTTTAGCCTCTCAATTAAAGCAAAAAGGGGTTTTTAATATGCTGTTGTCAGATGGTCGATTTGTAATGGCATATTGTTCAACTAATTTACATTGGATCACGCGTAAAGCACCTTTCGGCAAAGCCAAATTACTTGATCAAGATGTAGAAATCGATTTCCAACAACACACACAATCAGATGATGTGGTTTCTGTTATTTCAACATTACCATTGACTGGAAATGAATCTTGGCAGCGTATTCCCGCTGGTGAGTTTGTCTTATTTGATCGTGGTGTGCGTATTCTGTAACCATTTGCTTTCACTATTTTGCGATAAGCTAAGGACAGGGTTTACACTATTAGGTGAAGTCAAAGTGCTATTAACGAAATAACGTCCATTTTGAACGGTAACAGATGGGATTTGTTTGCGTTCTTCAACATATTGGTAGGCTGGCATAAGCTGTTGCCAGAAATCCATATCTTTTGAATACTGATGTTTCTTCATATTTTCAGTGGTCATTTTAAATGGAAAAATATGAATATTAATCGTAGATTGACCACCTTGTAGCGCCAATTCAGCATACTGATAAATTTCATCCATCACAGAATCTGTCATTGCATAGCAACCAACCGATTTACAAGCCCCGTGGATCATTAAAAAATCGCCAGTGTATCCTTTTGATTTATCATATTGATTAGGAAATCCTAGGTTGATAGCTCGGTAAAATCGACTGTTCGGATTTAATTGTGAGAAATTAACCTGATAAAAACCCTCGGGGCTTTTTAAATCACCTTGAAACTTTTTAGGTCCAAGGCCTCCAGAATAGCTACAAATGGGGTAAGTACGTACTTTTTCTAATTGCCCATCTAATTTTTCCGTATAAAGTTCAAGTAAGCTTTCTTCTTTGAAAATCTGAATATAGATAGGCTGACCTGTACTTTTTTTAACAGGTTTCATTAGAAAACTTGAATTATTTTCAGCGTTAACAAATAAAGAAATTAACATTAATGTTAAAAAACTGATTAGTTGTTTTGCGTGACTGGTCATGGTTTTATCAGAAAAATAGCTTAAAATTTGTTGATAAAGTAGATCGTAGATTGCTATGAAGCAATAAATTTGTAAATTAAAATCTGATATGGTTTCTTTTCTTTTACAAAATATTCTGTATGAAATTTAAGCGCTCGTCGAAAAAGATGATATTTTAATTCGGTTTATACGAGTTATTAACGTTTCAGTCAAAATAATATTCCCATTTGCTTGAGCTAAATCACTCGAATAGTCAGACAGGTTTAGGCTGAGATGATAAAATTCAGTTCGGCAGAATAAGAGAAATAGTTAACAATTATCGGAGATAAATAACTTAGGGTTCAAAAACACCTTAAGATGTTTTTATTACAGAGTCGCTACATTTTCGGGGTGAATTTGTAGCTTAGGGTTTAACTGATAAACTTGTGCAAATCTTATGATTAAAATTAAAAAAGGACTCGACCTCCCAATTGCAGGAGCACCTGCCCAAGTGATAGAAGACGGACCCGCGATTCGACGCGTAGCATTGCTAGGTGAAGAATATGTCGGTATGCGTCCTTCTATGATGGTTTCGGAAGGTGAGCATGTAAAAAAAGGGCAAATTCTTTTTGAAGATAAAAAGAATGCCGGTGTCATTTTCACCAGCCCAGCTTGTGGTAAAGTCGTTGCAATTAACCGCGGCGAACGTCGTGTGTTCCAATCTATCGTTATCGAAATTGATGGCGACGAAGAAATCACCTTTAACCGTTATGATAGCTCAACGCTCTCAGACCTGACCCGTGAACAAGTTGAAACTAACCTCGTTAATTCGGGAATGTGGACTACATTAAGGACTCGTCCTTATAGCCGTACTCCGCGTTTAGGCACAACACCTGTCGCCATTTTTGTCTCTGCAATGGATACAAATCCGCTTGCAGCAGATCCTATGGTTATTATTGAGCAAAATGAGAAGGCATTTAATGATGGTCTTGTTGTTTTAACTCGTTTAACCGAAGGCAAAGTCTATGTTTGTCATGGTGAAAAATCACCTACAAAATTAAATGATGGACAAATTAGCTATAACCAATTTGCAGGCCCACATCCAGCAGGATTAGTTGGTACGCATATCCATTTCTTAGAACCTGTGAGTGCTAAGAAAATGGTTTGGCATTTAAATTACCAAGATATCATTGCTATTGGTTATTTGTTTACAACAGGTTCTTTATATACAGAGCGTGTTGTTGCATTAGCTGGCCCTCAAGTAAAAGCACCTCGTTTAGTGCGTACTCGTTTAGGGGCTGATCTCTATGAGTTAACTAAAGATCAATTAGTTGATGGTGAAAACCGCATTATTTCTGGCTCTGTATTATGGGGATGGAAATCTGATGAGGCTCATCACTATTTAGGTCGTTTCCATAACCAAGTTTCTGTATTACGCGAAGGCCGTGATAAAGAGTTATTTGGTTGGGGTATGCCGGGTAGCGATAAATTTTCTATCACTCGTACAACTATCGGTCACTTCTTAAAAAATAAACGCTTTGCATTTACAACCACAATGAATGGTGGCGAACGTTCAATGGTACCAATTGGTAACTATGAGCGTGTGATGCCGTTAGACATTATGGCAACGCATTTATTACGTGATTTAGTTGTAGGTGATACTGACAGTTCTCAAGCATTAGGTTGTTTGGAATTGGATGAAGAAGATTTGGGATTATGTACTTATGTTTGCCCAAGCAAATATGAGTATGGCCCAGCACTGCGCCAAGTATTGACCAAAATTGAGCAGGAAGGGTAACTCATGGGTTTGAAAAATTTATTTGAAAAAGTAGAGCACCATTTTGAGCCCGGTGGCAAATTAGCAAAATGGTACGTACTTTATGAAGCCGTTACCACGGTATTTTATACGCCAGGTACTGTCACGCGTAATGGTGGGCATGTTCGTGACACTATTGACCTAAAACGCATGATGATCTTAGTTTGGTTGGCTGTTTTCCCAGCAATGTTTTGGGGAATGTATAACGTCGGTCATCAAGCGATCCCAGCACTTAATCAGTTATATAGCGGTGCTGAATTACAGCAAATTATTGCTTCAGATTGGCACTATCGCCTCGCTGAATTTCTCGGCGCATCATTAACAACAGATGCTGGATGGGCAAGTAAGATGCTACTTGGTGCAACTTACTTTTTACCTATTTATCTTGTTGTTTTTGCGGTTGGTGGATTTTGGGAAGTTCTTTTTGCCTTTATTCGTGGTCATGAAATTAACGAAGGCTTCTTTGTTACATCAATCTTATTTGCCTTGATCGTACCGCCAACATTACCACTTTGGCAGGCTGCATTAGGTATTACGTTTGGTGTTGTTATCGCGAAAGAAATCTTTGGTGGTACAGGGCGTAACTTCTTAAACCCTGCATTAGCAGGTCGCGCATTCCTGTTCTTTGCCTATCCTGCTCAAATCTCAGGTGATCTGGTTTGGACTGCGGCTGATGGCTTCTCTGGTGCGACACCATTATCGCAATGGTCTGTATCGGGTGAAAGTGCATTATTAAATACCGTCACTCAACAACCAATCTCTTGGATGGATGCTTTCCTTGGATATATTCCAGGGTCGATCGGTGAAGTTTCAACACTGATGATTTTAATCGGCGGAGCTGTCATTCTTTTTGCTCGCATTGCTTCATGGCGTATTGTTGCTGGGGTAATGGTGGGCATGATTGCAATGTCATACCTGTTTAATTTTATCGGTTCAGATACTAATCCTCTCTTCTCAATGCCTTGGCACTGGCACTTAGTATTAGGTGGTTTTGCTTTCGGTATGATGTTTATGGCAACAGATCCAGTATCCGCATCGTTTACCGATAAAGGTAAATGGGCTTACGGTATTTTGATTGGCGTAATGGCTGTGCTTATTCGTGTCGTCAATCCGGCTTACCCAGAAGGTATGATGCTGGCAATCTTATTCGCAAACTTATTTGCACCACTGTTTGATTACGTGGTTGTTCAGGCGAATATTAAGCGGAGACAAGCTCGTGGCTAAAGAGAAAAACAAAGATAGCGTCGCAAGAACGTTCCTCGTTGTATTTATTCTATGTCTGGTGTGTTCCGTGGTAGTAGCAGGAGCCGCTGTTGGACTGAAGTCTAAACAAGAAGAACAAAAACTTCTTGATAAACAACGTAATATTCTTGATGTTGCGGGTCTGCTCGTACCTAAAATGAGTGCGACAGATGTACTGAAGGTGTATGACTCTCGTATTAAAGCAAAAATTGTTAATTTCCAGACAGGTGAACTGACTGATAGTAAAGGCAGTTTTGATTTAAGTGCGGCTTTACGCAGTGATGACACTTCAATTGCATTATCGCCACAAGAAGATATCGCCAAAATTCGCCGTCGTGCTAATACAGCAGAAGTCTACTTTGTGCTTGATGAACAAGGCAAAACCACAGAAGTTGTTCTACCTGTTTATGGTTCTGGCTTATGGTCTGTGATGTATGCTTTCGTTGCGGTTGATATTGATGGTGTGACTTCTAAAGGCATTACCTATTATGCTCATGGTGAAACACCGGGCTTAGGTGGTGAAGTAGACAATCCACAATGGAAAGCACAATGGAAGGGTAAGCGCTTAATTAACGAACAAGGTACTCCTGCAATTAAGATAGTACGTAGTGGTACAACTGATAGCCCTTATGGTATTGATGGACTTTCTGGCGCGACACTGACCTCAAATGGTATCCAGCATATGTTCGATTTCTGGTTAGGTGAAAAAGGTTTCGGCCCATTCCTGAAAAAAGTTCGTGAAGGAGAGATCAATGGCTGATACAAAAGAAATTAAACGAGTTTTACTTGGGCCATTGTTAGATAACAACCCGATTGCCTTACAGGTATTAGGTGTGTGTTCTGCATTGGCTGTAACAACAAAACTTGAAACCGCATTAGTGATGACAATTGCGGTAACTTTGGTTACTGCATTTTCAAGCTTCTTTATTTCACTCATTCGTAATTACATACCAAGTAGTGTTCGTATTATTGTTCAAATGGCGATTATTGCTTCATTAGTTATCGTTGTTGACCAAATACTACAAGCTTATGCGTATGAAATTTCTAAGCAACTTTCTGTTTTCGTTGGTCTTATCATTACTAACTGTATTGTAATGGGACGTGCTGAAGCTTATGCGATGAAAGCACCTCCTGTTGAAAGCTTTATGGATGGTATTGGTAACGGCTTAGGATACGGCGTTATCTTGATCCTTGTTGGTTTTTTACGTGAACTTTTTGGTTCTGGTAAATTATTCGGCATTACAGTGATGGAGTCTGTCCAAAATGGTGGCTGGTATCAGCCAAACGGTTTATTCCTGTTAGCACCAAGTGCGTTCTTTATTATTGGCTTGCTAATTTGGGGATTACGTACATTAAAACCTGCACAGGTTGAAGAGGACTAATCGCCATGGAACATTATATAAGCCTGTTTGTTCGTGCTGTTTTTATTGAGAATATGGCGCTCGCATTCTTCTTAGGGATGTGTACATTCCTCGCCGTTTCTAAAAACGTAAAAACAGCTTTTGGATTAGGTATCGCTGTTACCGTTGTTCTAGGTCTTTCTGTACCGTTGAATAACTTGGTTTACAACTATGTGTTACGTGATAATGCATTAATGGAAGGTGTTGATTTAAGTTTCTTAAGCTTTATCACTTTCATTGGTGTGATTGCGGCACTGGTACAAATCCTAGAAATGATTTTAGACCGTTATTTCCCTGCGCTGTATAACGCACTAGGGATCTTCTTGCCACTTATTACCGTTAACTGTGCCATTTTCGGTGGCGTGTCATTTATGGCACAACGTGACTATAACTTCAGTGAATCTATTGTTTATGGTTTCGGTTCTGGGATTGGTTGGATGTTAGCCATCGTATTACTGGCTTCTATCCGTGAGAAAATGAAGTACGCGGATGTACCGGCAGGTATGAAAGGGTTAGGCGTTACTTTTGTCACCACAGGGTTGATGGCATTAGGTTTCATGTCCTTCTCTGGTGTTCAGCTATAAAGGGTGAGAAGAACTCATGGATATAATTATTCTAGGTGTCGTGATGTTTACCCTGATTGTATTGGTATTAACAGCGTTGATTTTGTTCGCAAAATCAAAACTGGTCAATACAGGGGATATTTCAGTTGAGGTCAATGGAGACCCAGACAAAAGTTTTGATGCACCAGCAGGTGATAAATTACTTAACGTACTATCAAACGAAGGTATTTTTATTTCATCAGCTTGCGGTGGCGGTGGCTCTTGTGGTCAGTGCCGCGTTAAAGTGCTGGAAGGTGGCGGTGATATTTTACCGACAGAACTTTCACATATTAATAAGCGTGAAGCTAAAGAAGGTTGTCGTTTAGCGTGTCAGGTAAACGTAAAAAACAACCTGAAATTAGAATTACCGGAAGAAATCTTTGGTGTTAAAAAGTGGGAATGTGAAGTTATCTCAAATGATAATAAAGCCACTTTTATTAAAGAATTAGTGTTAAAAATCCCTGAAGGTGAGGTTGTACCTTTCCGTGCAGGTGGATTTATTCAAATCGAATGTCCTCCTCATACGGTACGTTATGAAGATTTTGATGTACCAGAAGAGTATCGTGAAGATTGGGATAAATTTAATTTGTTCCGCTATGTTTCTGATGTTAAAGAAACCACTGTACGTGCTTATTCAATGGCGAACTATCCAGAAGAACATGGCATCATCATGTTAAACGTGCGTATTGCAACACCTCCGCCACGTAATCCTGATGTGCCACCAGGAATTATGTCATCATATATTTGGTCATTAAAACCAGGTGATAAGGTGACGATTTCAGGGCCATTTGGCGAATTCTTTGCTAAGAAAACTGATGCTGAAATGATCTTTATTGGTGGTGGTGCAGGTATGGCACCAATGCGCTCACACATTTTTGATCAATTAAAACGCTTACATTCTAAACGTAAAATCAGCTTCTGGTATGGTGCGCGTTCTGTTCGTGAAATGTTCTACACAGAAGATTTCGACATGCTCGCGAGAGAGAACGAAAACTTCACATGGAATGTCGCGCTTTCAGATGCATTGCCTGAAGATAATTGGACTGGCTATACTGGATTTATTCACAATGTGTTGTTTGAAAACTACCTCAAAAATCATCCAGCACCAGAAGACTGTGAATTCTATATGTGTGGACCGCCAGTGATGAATGCAGCAGTTATTAAAATGCTCAAAGACTTAGGCGTTGAAGATGAAAACATTATGCTGGATGACTTTGGGGGTTGATCCTAACTTCCGATAAAGCATAAATGAATGAAATGACAAGCGCCCACTTATGTGGGCGCTCATGATCAGAAGAGAGAGTTATGTTAAAAAGAAAGATGATAAATTGGATAGTGATGCTGTCTGCATTAGTTCTATTATCTGCATGTGGTGAAAAGCAGCAGGTATTAGAAGGTGAAACCATGGGAACTTATTACTCGATTAAATATGTTCCTGACAGTAATTCACCTCCACAAAACGTCTTACAAACAGAGATTGATCGTATCCTTGAAGAAGTTAACGATCAAATGTCAACATATCGTCCTCATTCTGAACTCAGTCGTTTCAATCAAAGCCGTGAAATTAATACCCCATTTCCTGTTTCACCCGCGACAGCTAAAGTAGTCAGTGAAGCTATCCGTATTAATAAAATAACAGATGGTGCTTTAGATGTGACCGTTGGACCGTTAGTTAATTTATGGGGATTTGGCCCAGAAGGCCGATTTACGCATCAACCTTCTGAAGATGAATTAGAAAAACGTAAACAGTGGATTGGAATTGATTACCTTGCTGTTGAAGGTAATACATTAATTAAGAAGATCCCTGAGCTTTATGTCGATCTATCTTCGATTGCTAAAGGCTATGGCGTTGATGCTGTGGCTGAATATTTAATTTCACAGAATATTACTAACTATATGGTTGATATTGGTGGTGAAGTAAGAACCCAAGGCGTGAATGGTAATGACAAGCTTTGGCGTATAGCGATTGAAAAACCAGCAAATGACGGCACAAAACAGAGTGTTCAGTTAATTATTGAACCAGGTGATAACTCAATAGCCACTTCTGGTGATTATCGTAACTATTTTGAAGAGAATGGTGTCCGTTTTTCTCATACTATTGACCCAACCACAGGTCATCCTATTAAACATAACCTTGTTTCTATTACTGTGATTGTGCCAACTTGCATGAGCGCAGATGGTCTTTCGACAGGATTGAATGTTTTAGGGCCTGAAAAAGGGTTAGCAGTAGCAAACGAGCTAAATATTCCTGTCTTTATGATAGTGAAAACTGAAAATGGGTTTGAAGAGCGTTATAGTAAAGCATTCGCCCCGTTCTTGAAAAAGTAGAATTTAAGGAGAGAAGGTTATGTTAAAAATATTTCTATTTGCCTTCATCTTATTCTTGATTGCTTTCTTTGGTATGGCGTTAGGCTATATTGTAAAACGTAAAAGCCTTCAAGGTAGCTGTGGCGGTTTAGGTGCTATGGGCATAGAAAAAGAGTGTGATTGCCCCGAACCTTGTGATGCACGTAAAAAACGTATGGCAAAAGATGCAGCAAGAGAAGAATTGCTTAATAAAAATAGAATTCTTTAAGTAAGATATAAAAATAAAAAAAGAGTGGTGTATATATTTACATCACTCTTTTTTATTTTCTTCTTTCTGAAGAAGCGAAGCTAAAAGCTAGGGGCTTACTCTTTTCTAAATGCTTTCATCTTTGCGGGTGAATCGACCATAACTGCATCAGCACCTAATTCTGTGGCTTGAATAAAATCTTTCTCTGTATTGATCCCAAAAAGAACAATATGAGCATTGCCACCAGCACGAAAACAAGACATAGCGTCTTTATCCCAACTTAGAACTGATGCTGAGCGTGCTTCACCTAATGTGTATTTCTCAACAACTTCTACTTTGCGGTGAAGCTCAAGCCCATACCAACGAGTAATATCTAAATTTTCAGGTAGTAGGCAAATATGGCTCATTGTGATATTGGCTAAAATATCACGAGTAATATCACGACTTTCAAAACGTTGTACATTAGTTGATAAGGCGTCAAGAAATGCAGTATTTGTAGAATAAACGCGAGTTCTATCCAGTGCATTATGATTATGAAGTACGGTGGTTAATGCTTCAGCTTGGATTGCAGGATCAGCATCTGGTGATTTTAAATCAAGATAAAACTGTGTTGTAGGGAATTGAGTTAATATCTCATCCAATGTCGGAATGGTGACACCTTTATTTCGATAAGGAAATTGTTGTGCTTCACCAAATTTATAGCCAGCATCCCATTGTTTAAGTTGCTGTGCCGTAAAGTCAGAAACACTACCTTGCCCATTTGTTAAGCTTTTTAAATCACTAGGACGATAAAGGACAGGAATATTATCTTTCGATAATTGAATAGTGATCCAAATTGCATCAGCTTGATTAGAGAGGGCTGTTTTTATAGCAATTTCAGTATTTTCAGGGGCATCAGCTGTGCCACCACGATGTGCGATAATTTTAGGAGATGCCATAAGAATTACAGAATAAAAAAAGAGAGAAATAGCGATAAATAATTTGATCATGAAAAATTATTTCCTTGTTTTATATATAGTTACAAAACAATATTTAAAATTAATGTAATTAATCAGCGAGCTAAAACAATCTATCACCACTTTGTGACAATTCTATAAATAAACAGACTAATTCAGATTTTTATGAGAAATACACCTCAATAGAGGGAGATGAGAAGGAATAAAAATTGTAGTTAATATTTATTTACTGTATATTTAAACAGTAAATGAGGCGAGGTGATTGTATGCGTAAAATTATTCATGTTGATATGGATTGTTTTTATGCTGCGATTGAAATGCGAGATAATCCAGCACTAAAAGAGATCCCAATTGCGGTTGGAGGCAATGCTTCTAGCCGAGGTGTGATCTGCACGGCGAATTATCCTGCTCGTCGTTTTGGCGTCCGTAGTGCTATGTCAACGGCGACAGCGTTGAAGTTATGTCCTCACTTAAAAGTTTTACCCGGCAGAATGCCTCTTTATAAAGAGACATCAGCAAAGATCCGCCAAATTTTTTTTCGTTATACCCACCTTATTGAACCTCTTTCACTCGATGAAGCTTATCTTGATGTATCTGACAGTAAGCATTGTCATGGTTCTGCAACGTTGATCGCTCAAGAAATTCGCCAACAAATTTTTGATGAGTTAAATCTTACTGCATCCGCAGGCATTGCACCGATTAAATTTCTCGCCAAAATTGCCTCTGATATCAACAAACCAAATGGGCAATTTGTTATAACACCAGAGCAAGTCGATGATTTTATTTTAAAATTACCGCTTAACAAAATACCAGGTGTAGGTAAGGTGACATTTGCTCGCTTGCAAGAAATGGGCTTAGAAACGTGTGCTGATATTCGCCGTACTGATGTCATTTCTTTAGTAAAAGTATTTGGGAAATTTGGTCAAAATTTATGGGAACGCAGTCATGGCATCGATGAGCGTGAAATTAACCCTGATAGACTTAGAAAATCAGTCGGAGTTGAACGTACTTTTGCTTCAGATATTAATTCTTGGGATGATTGCTTGGCATTACTTGACGGATTATATAGCGAATTAGAACGGCGACTAACAAAAGTGAAACCCGATTTAAGGATAGCAAGGCAAGGCGTTAAACTAAAATTTGATGATTTTCAATTAACGACACAAGAGCATACTCATCCTATTTTAGAAAAAGCCGATTTAATAAATATTGCCTACCAAGCATGGCATGAGCGCCGAAATGGCAGAGGTGTGCGATTAATCGGATTTCATGTCACCTTACAAGATCCGCAAATAGAACGACAACTTCTTTTAGCACTGTAAGAATTAAAAAAACCATAGCCGATCAACAGACAGGCTATGGCTAACGTAGTTAATTTATGTAGTTAATTTATGTAGTTAATCTATATAGTCTTACCAGCGATAATTCATTGTTGCTGTCATTGTTCTGCCGATCCCATAAAAACATGCAGTATCACCAGCACAAGATGCAACATAGTGTTTATTCGCAATATTATTCATATTAAGCTGAATTTCAGCACCTTTTAAAGAAGGTGATAGCTCACCTAATGAATAGCCAATCATGGCATCATAAAGCGTAACTGCGGGCACACTGACTGTATTTTTGGTATCACCTTGAGATACGCCAACATATCGCACGCCAAAGCCTGCTTTAGAGCCATTAAATAGCCCTGATGTTTCATCATATTGACCCCAAAATGATGCCATGTGCTTAGGAACTCTAGGGAGTTCTTTTCCCTGTGTTCCCGCAATAATGGTTTTTCTTACTTCAGTATCGGTATAAGCATAACTGCTGATAAATGAAATATTTTCAGTTAATTGGCTATTAATTTGCGCTTCAACACCACGACTTCTAATTTCACCCACTGGTTCAAAATACGCTTTTTCAGCATTGTAGTTGGTCACATTGCGTTGCTGTAATTGATAAACAGAGAGTGTTGCCAATGTTTGTTCATTTGGTGTGAGGTATTTAATTCCAGCTTCTAATTGACGACCTTCGCTAGGCTCAAAAGGGGCACTTCCTGGTGCGCGGCGAGTTTGTAAATTAGGTTCAAACGAGGTGCTATAACTAATATAAGGAGAAATACCATTATCAAAAGAATATAAAAGCCCTGCGCGACCCGTTAACTTATGATCATCTTGTTGAACATAGCTTTTAGCTAAGAAATCATGAGTCCGAACTTGAGCCCAATCTTGGCGTAAGCCTGCAAGTAAGATCCAATTTTTCCATTGGATCTGATCTTGTAGATACAACCCGATTTGATCACGTTTTTGTCGCTGATCGGTTGCGGGTTTTTGTAAGCTCATATCAATTGGATAGTGATAATTAGGATCACGCCAATCAAGATCGTACTCGGGGCCCATTGCACGAAGTAAATTATCTTGATCTTTACTCCACTGATAATCAATACCAGCAATCACAGTATGATTAAGTTTTGCAGTAGCAAAGTCAGCTTGTAAGCGAGTATCTATTCCTAAAGTATCTGTTTCTCGCTGCTCTTGTTGAGCTCGGCGCTCAAGAATATAAGGGTTATCTTTTCTTAAAGAACCAAAAACAAGATATTTATATTTTTGATTAATATGGCTGTATCGAGCATTTTGTACAATTTTTAGTGTGTCATTAAATTCGTGTTCGAATTCATAACCTATACCATATTGCTGGCGCCATGATTTATGGTAATCGGGATTGTTGACATCAAAATCAAAGGGAATAGTACCTTCTGGCGTACTTTTTACTGTACCGTAAGCGGGTAAAAAATTACGATAACCGGCTTCAGGCTCTTGCTGAATAAAGCTTAATAATGTTAAACGTGTTTGTTCATTCGGTAAAAAGGTAATGGCAGGAGCGAGCGCAAAACGCTCTTCTTTATAATTTTTTATTTGGGTATGTTGTGTTTTAGCAATACCATTTAGGCGATAAAGAACTCGATTATCATCACTCAATGTACCCGAAAAATCAAAAGCGGTTTCTGCTAATTTATCATTACCTGCACGTACTTGAATGTGACGAATAAGGGATGCAGTTGGTCTTTTACTTGTCATTGCAACAAGGCCACCTGGGTTTACTTGGCCATAAAGAACAGATGCAGGTCCTCTAACAACTTCAACACGCTCTAATAACCATGGATCAATTGCGCCAGTTGACGATGAAGCTCCCATTCCATAACTTAATCCATCAAGAAAGCGTGGTGCATAACTGTATCCACGAATAAAAACCTCATCATTACGATTAGAACTTCCACGATATTCTGTGAAAACTCCAGGCGTATAACGTAACGCCTGAGAAACTGAGCTGGCATCTTGAGCATCCATTTGATCACGGGTGATCACGCTAATGGATTGTGGTGTTTTTTCAATTTCAGTCGGTGTTTTATTTGTTGATAATGTTTTTGTTGCCACAAAACCTGAAACAGGCGCTTGTGGATCTTGTGATGAAGTTGCTGTCACAACTATTTTTTCAGGCGTATTTTGATTAACTGTTGCATGAATTTGAACAGATAACAGACTTAGCGGTAAGGCGAGTAAGACGCTAACAGCATAATTTTTATTAGACACAATCGATCCCTTTGAATTTTTTATTTTTAACTTTAACTGCGGAGCAGTGAAAATATCACTCATTAAACATTAATGCTAATGATAATGATTAGCATTCTATAAATTATGATATTTAAGGGAAATTCATTGAGAATGAGAGATAAATGATTTTTTTGCAGAGACTTCAGTAACAAAAAACCCGCCAATAAGCGGGTTTCATTATTAACGTTAAAGCGAGATTATTTAGCAGGGATTGCTTTTAAAATCGCGGTTAATAATTGCCAGTATTGACCGACGCTCTTAATGTGAACGCGTTCGTCTGGTGAGTGAGCACCACGGATTGTTGGCCCAATAGAAACCATATCCATATCTGGGTAAGGTTTTTTGAACAGACCACACTCAAGACCTGCGTGGATAACCATGATATTTGGCACTTTATCAAACAGTTGTTGGTAAGTGTCACGAACTAAATGCATAACAGGAGAGTCTGCATCTGGTTTCCAACCAGGGTAACCGCCTTTCGTTTCAATATCGGCTTTAGCCAGTTTTGCTAATGCTGTCAGCATGCTAACAACATAGGTTTTACCACTATCGATTAGAGAACGAATTAAGCACAGAATTTCTACTTTATCATCAACAATGCTAACAACACCGACGTTTAGTGAAGTTTCAACAACACCTTCAACATCGTCACTCATACGAATAACGCCGTTTGGCATTGCATTAAGTAAGTTAATGACACGAGATTGGCAATCTGCGGTGAACGCTTTTTTATCTGTTGTTGTATCAATTAATTCAACTTTTAGATTCTTCTCTGCGATCGCTAATTCGCTTTTTAGCAATTCTTCAAAGCGTACTTTTAATGCTTCTAATTCTTTGACTTTATCCGCTGGAATTGCAAAAACAATGTTTGCTTCACGAGGAATCGCATTACGCAGTGTACCACCGTGGAAATCAATTAATTTCAGTGATAATTCTTCTGCATGACCCGCTAAAAAACGTGCCAATAATTTATTTGCGTTACCTAAGCCTAAATGGATATCACCACCAGAATGGCCGCCATTTAATCCTTTTAGAACCAGTTGTTTAACAACGTGACCTGCTGGGATTGCATCGTAAGAAAGGCTTACTGTGGTTTTAACATCAATACCACCCGCACAACCCATGTAGATTTCACCTTCTTCTTCTGAGTCTGTGTTGATAAGAATATCAGCTTGTAACCAACCCGGTTGTAAACCAAAAGCACCGTCCATACCTGTTTCTTCAGTCATGGTTAACAGCACTTCTAATGGGCCGTGTTTAACAGTGTCATCAGCTAAAACAGCTAATGCAGATGCCATACCAACACCATTATCTGCACCTAATGTGGTGCCTTTCGCTTTGATCCATTCGCCATCAATGTAAGGTTGAATTGGATCTTTAGTAAAGTCGTGAACGGTGTCGTTGTTTTTTTGTGGCACCATATCTAAGTGTGCTTGTAAAACAACAGTTTTACGATCTTCCATGCCTTTGGTTGCTGGTTTACGAATTAAAATATTGCCAACGGCATCGCGCTCTGCAAAAAGTCCTTTTTCACTTGCCCAAGAAAGAATGTGGGAAGCTAAGGCTTCTTCATGATGTGATGGATGTGGAATCGAACAAATTTTTGCAAAAATATCCCATAGTGGTTGTGGGGATAGAGTAGATAGTTCAGACACGATGGATCTCCTCTAACAGCATCTGTGTTATTGATAGCCTACCGCTTTTTTAAGGGTTAGCTTTATTATTCTGAGCGTTATACGCCAATATAGTTGAGAATATCACTTTCTTCTGATGAATGCGTCATTCTATTCACATCTCTATCTAAGAAATTAGATCTCTATTTTGCATTCATTTTTTATATGGTTCATTTTTTAATCGAAAAAAGACATTACAGAAAAAAATTAGGATAATCTTACCTGTTTTCACGTTTTCTCTGGTTTTTAGGTGCTCAAATCACTATAATCTCGCGCAACCTTTTTTTCCGCAAAAAAGCTTCTCTCGAAATTTCAGTAGCTAGGATCACAATATTATGAGCGAAAAATATGTTGTAACGTGGGATATGTTGCAAATACATGCCCGTCAATTGGCGCAACGTTTACTACCAGTCGAACAATGGACAGGCATTATTGCTGTCAGCCGTGGGGGATTAGTCCCTGCTGCATTACTTGCTCGTGAATTAGGTATCCGTCATGTGGATACAGTCTGTATTTCTAGCTATGACCACGATCATCAGCGTGACCTCAAAATCTTAAAAAAAGCAGAAGGTGATGGTGAAGGCTTTATCGTTGTTGACGATTTAGTCGATACTGGTGGTACTGCTAAAGTTATCCGTGAGATGTATCCAAAAGCGCATTTTGTCACTATTTTTGCAAAACCAGAAGGGCGTCCTTTAGTGGATGATTTTGTGGTTGATATTCCGCAAAATACATGGATTGAACAGCCTTGGGATATGGGTGTTGCCTTTATTCCACCTGTTTGCGATCAAAAATAAGTTGATAGCATTCGCTTTGCTGTTTTAATTGAGATCCTCGCTTAGGCGGGGATTTTTGTTTTTAAGCTCTTTTCTCTTTTCTCTTTTCTCTTTTCTCTTTTCTCTTCCTCTTTATGATGTCTTCGTGCGATTGCTTGTCGTGATACACATTGTTCCCGTCGATTTCATGCTATGATAAAGCCAGACTTTTAAGCCCCTTTACACGATATCCACTGATTTGAAGAGCGATATGACAGAGAACAAAAACCTTTCTGAAACACTGTTTAAGCCTCGTGCAAAACACGCAGAAACGTCAACATTAATACAGTACACACATCCAAAATCAAATATAGCGACAAACTCTGTATTAAATGGAACAAGCCAGCTAAATTGGTATCGAACAATTCAACGTTTACAATGGATTTGGCGAGGTATTTCTCCTATTGAAATAGAAGAGGTATTAAGCCGAATTGCGGTGCCTGATGCACCTCGTAGTGATGAAAAATTTATCGATACTGTTGTTGGGTATCGTAAAGGTGGCTGGTCATTTGAATGGTCACATCAAGCGATGATCTGGCAACAAAAAGCATTATGTGAAGAGTCTGGTGATGCCGCAGCAGATTGTTGGTTACAAGCCGCACATCTTTATAGTATTGCTGCATATCCCTTTATTAATGGTGATTTTTTAGCGGATCAAGCAGTTATTTTGTCGATGAAAGCTTTTGAGAATGCGACAAAATTCTCCTCTTTTGAAGTCAAAAAACTGACATTTAAATTAGAGGGAAAAGGGTCGACAACGGGTTTTCTGCATTTACCCAAAGATTGTAGAGGCCCTTATCCTACCGTGTTATTTTGTGGCGGATTAGACGGTTTACAAAGCGATTATGTCAGCTTCTTCCGTAATTACCTTTCCCCTAAAGGTATTGCAATGCTAACACTGGATATGCCCGCAATTGGTTATTCAGTAAAACAAAAACTAACGGAAGATACATGCCAATTACAAGGTGAAGTTCTAAAACAACTTTCTGAAGTACCTTGGATTGATCATACTCGTGTTGGTGTGATGGGCTTTCGCTTTGGCGGTAATATTGCCGTGCGCTTAGCTTATATCTACCCAAAATTGATTAAAGGTGTTGTTGCCTTAGGCCCTTTGATCCACGCTTTCTTTACCCAAGCTGAATTGCAGAAAAAAATTCCTGTGATGTATCTTGATGTGTTAGCAAGTCGCTTAGGGTTATGGAATATTGATGAGAATAATCTTCGATTATCATTGAGCAGTTACTCCCTGAAAAACCAAGGCCTGATTGGGCGGCGTATGCCTGTTCCTATGATGGGGGTTTATTGGAAAGGTGATGAAATGAGCCCTAAAGAGGATTCGCAATTAATTGCACGCTCTTCTATGGATGGTGACATTCTTGCTATTAATGATAAGCCGCTTTACGAAGGTTTAGAGCTCGCGTTACAAAAAAGCGCAGATTGGATCTATGATAAATTAATATAATTAATTTTGAACAATAACTTGCTAATTATATTAGATTATATAACAGTAGAGTTTCTAAGGAGACTGAATTTATGACTTCATCTTTGAACCCTACCCGAGGTAAGTTATTAAAGCGTTTTGCTCAAATCGGCCCATATATCCGAGAGCAACAATGCCAAGAGAGCCAGTTCTTTTTTGACTGTTTAGCCGTTTGTGTAAATAAAAAAGTCGCGCCGGAAAAACGAGAGTTTTGGGGCTGGTGGATGGAATTAGAACGCAATAATGAACAGCTCATTTATCATTATCAAATTGGGCTATTCGATAAAAATGGTGATTGGCTCCATCAGAACATCAGTAAGAATGATGTTGTTGAGTCAATTAATGAAACACTTATTCGTTTTCATGAATTTCTTCAACTCGCGGTGAGTGAATTAGAGATGACACTCATTCCAGATGAAAAAATGAACAAATTTCCGCTTCCCATTCAGCCCTAATTTTGTGTTAGGGCAACTTTTCATAGATTTTGCGTTATGTCAGTTGGCATAACGCTTCTCTCCTGATAAAACTGTGTATTATCTTTTTAAATAATCAACAAGAATGGTAAATGTTATGAGTAGCAGCCAAACGCTGGTTGTTAAATTAGGGACAAGTGTACTTACTGGTGGTTCACGACGTCTGGATCAGTCTCATATTGTTGAGCTGGTTCGCCAATGTGCTAAACAACACGAAAAAGGGCATCGGATTATAATTGTCACTTCAGGTGCAATTGCAGCAGGGCGTGAATATTTGAATTATCCTGATTTGCCTGCAACTATTGCTTCAAAACAGTTGCTTGCCGCTGTGGGGCAAAGTGCTTTAATTCAAGTATGGAAACAGTTATTTGCCATCTATGGTATTCATATTGGTCAAATGCTATTAACGCGTGCTGATATTGAAGATAGAGAACGATTCTTAAATGCACGCGATACCTTACATGCACTGTTAGATAACCATATTATCCCCGTTATCAATGAAAATGATGCTGTTGCTACCGCGGAAATTAAAGTGGGTGATAACGATAATTTATCGGCATTAGCGGCTATTTTAGGCGGTGCAGATAAACTGTTATTACTAACGGATATTGAAGGGCTTTACACCGCTGATCCTCGTAGTAATCCAGATGCTAAATTGATCCCTGAAGTTTTTGATATCAATGATGAGTTACGCCAAATGGCAGGTGATAGCGTATCAGGTTTAGGTACGGGTGGTATGGCAACAAAACTACAAGCAGCAACCGTTGCAGGGCGTGCGGGTATTGATGTTGTCATCGCGGCAGGCGTACAACCTGAAGTTATCGCTAAAGTTATCAATAATGAACCTGTTGGAACGTTATTTCATGGCTTACAAAGTCCATTAGAAGCGCGTAAGCGGTGGATCTTTGGTGCGCCAATAGCTGGTGTGATAGTGGTTGATGAAGGAGCTGAAAACGCAATTAAAGAAAAAGGTAGCTCCCTTTTACCAAAAGGTATCAAAGAAATTAAAGGCGATTTCTCTCGTGGATGTGTTATCCGCATTCAAAGTTTACAAGGTAAAGATCTCGCTCATGGTGTTGCACACTATAATAGTGATGCACTGCGTCTAATTGCAGGACACCATTCACAAGAAATTAGTCAAATTTTAGGTTATGAGTATGGCAGTGTTGCCGTACATCGTGATGATATGATTGTTAGCTAAGGAGCCTTCTGATGTTAGAACAAATGGGTAAATCGGCAAGAGAGGCATCTTGGCATTTAGCTCAACTATCAACAGAGCAAAAAAATCAGGCATTACTAGTTATGGCTGATTTATTAGAACAACAAGAAGCTTCAATTCTTGCAGCAAATGAAAAAGATATGCAAGCGGCTCGTGAAGCCAATATTAATGCCGCTATGCTTGATCGTTTATTACTAAATTCTGCACGTTTAAAAGCCATTGCAGATGATGTACGACAAGTGTGTCGCTTAGAAGATCCTGTGGGTCAAGTTATTGATGGCCGTATGCTAGATAGCGGTTTACGTTTAGAGCGTCGCCGTGTGCCGTTGGGGGTTGTAGGTGTTATTTATGAAGCTCGCCCTAATGTCACAATTGATGTCGCCTCTTTATGTTTGAAAACAGGTAATGCGGCTATTCTTCGTGGTGGAAAAGAAACTCATCATACTAACCAAGCGGTTGTTGCTGTTATTCAGCAAGCATTAGAAAAATGTGGTATTCCTGCTGGTGCTATTCAGGCGATTGATAAGCCTGATCGTGAGTTAGTCGCTAAAATGCTAAAAATGGATGAGTATATTGATATGCTTATTCCACGAGGTGGTGCAGGGTTGCATAAACTTTGCCGTGAACAATCAACCATTCCAGTTATTACTGGTGGTATCGGCGTTTGCCATACTTTTGTTGATGAAAGTGCGGATTTAGGAAAAGCATTAACAGTTATCGTAAATGCGAAAGTACAACGTCCAAGCGCGTGTAACTCTTTAGAAACGCTCTTAGTACACGAAAAGATTGCAGATCTATTTTTACCACAGCTAAGTGATGCTATGGCAGCTCAAAAGGTGACTTTGCATTCAAGTGAGAAGGCATTAGCAGGGTTAAAAAAAGGCGGAGCTACTGTTGTTGATGTGAAAGATGCTGATTATTGCGATGAATGGTTATCACTTGATTTAAATGTAGAAGTAGTGAGTGGGTTAACTGAGGCTATTAGCCATATTCGCCGTTATGGTACTGCACACTCTGATGCTATTTTAACGCAATCTATCTCTAATGCTGATCGCTTTGTTCGCCAAGTTGATTCTGCTGCTGTGTATGTTAATGCAAGTACACGTTTTACTGATGGTGGACAATTCGGTTTAGGTGCCGAGGTTGCTGTTAGTACACAGAAATTACATGCTAGAGGGCCTATGGGATTAGATGCCTTAACGACCTATAAATGGATTGGTTACGGTGATAATACAATTCGTAGCTAAGTGTTAAGATGATTAAATAAGCCATACTTTTCTAAAGTGTGGCTTTATTTTTTTGTTACATCAGGTATGATATTTCATACTTTACAGCATGTAAATTTTTAATTACACCCCTAAAAGGGAACACACTATGGAGATAGTGCATTTTATGGATAGTACAATTTACCTTATCGGACCTAGAGGTGCAGGAAAAACAACAGTAGGTAAAGCACTTTCCCTCACTTTAGATTATAGATTTATTGATACGGATGATTGGATAACTCAAAAATATCAACAAACTATATCTTCAATGGTTCAAGAGAAAGGTTGGGATTTTTTTCGTCAAACTGAATCAGAAGCATTAGTCCAAGTTAGTCAGCCTAACCAAGTTATCTCAACGGGTGGTGGTATGATTTTAGCAGATCAAAATCGTGCTTATATGAAATCTTCAGGTGTTACTATTTATTTACGGGCATCTCTTGAAACTTTAGTTAAGCGTTTGTCCCAAGATCCAAATGAAGCACAAAGACCAAGTTTGACAGGTAAAACGTTAGTTTCAGAAATGAATGACGTTTTGGCTAAACGTGAACCTTTATATTTGCAATGTGCTGATATCATTGTTGATGCGGGATTACCTATAAATGAGATTATTGAGGCAATTCTCGCAAAACTCACGAAATAATTAAGAAGTCGTCTGATATAAAGGATAAAACAGGGAACATCTATTTTATTTTCATCACATCCTATTTATAGTAAGGCTAATTATAGCAAAATGAGATATGGATATGATGTTGATAGCGTTTTTTAAAACACTATTTAAATTCTTATTTAGAATAAGAATTGAAGGACTTGTTAATCAGTTTTCACAATATGAAAAATGTATAATTACACCAAATCACACTTCTTTTATTGACGGTATATTATTACGTTTATTCCTGCCTATTAATCCTGTATTTGCTGTTTATACCTCTGTTGCTTCTGCAAAAACGACAAGATGGTTAGGTCGTTATGCCGATATCGTACCTTTAGATCCCGCTAACCCAATGGCCGTGCGTCAGTTAGTTAAAGAAGTGGATAAAGGCCGCCCAGTTGTGATTTTCCCAGAAGGAAGGATCACTGTAACAAATGGTTTAATGAAAATTTATGAAGGTGCTGCTTTTATTGCCGCAAAATCAGGCGCTAAAGTTGTTCCTGTTAGAATTGAAGGGGCTGAATTCAGCTATTTTTCACGAGTACGTAAAAGCTTACGAGTAAAGTCTCAATTCTTTCCTAAAATCACCATCAAGGTGCTTCCTGCTGTTGATTTGCCGATGCCAAAAGCTGAAAAATCTTCTGAGCGTCGCCGATTAGCGGGTGAAGCCATGCGTGACATCATGATGGAAGCCATCATGCAAACACGTCCTAATATCACGCTGTATGAAGCATTTTTACAGGCAATGTCTCAATATGGTCGATTTAGCCCGCTAATTTCTGATATCAACCTAAAAGAAGATTCTTATCAAGGATTACTGAAAAAAACGTTAGGGATCAGTCTATTGATTGAGCGCTACACTGAACCTAAAGAGCGTATAGGCTTATTGCTTCCAAATACAACAGTAACTGCGGCTGCACTATTAGGTGCAACAATGCGTCAACGTGTTGTTGCAATGCTAAACTACACGGCAGGTAGTTTAGGTGTACAAAATGCGATGAAAGCCGCATCAATCAAAACCATCTTTACATCACGCCAGTTTCTAGAAAAAGGGAATTTATTACATATTCCTGAGCAAACTCCAGAAGCTAATTGGATTTATCTTGAAGATCTAAAAGATACGATCACCAGCGAAGATAAACGTTGGGTAATTAAACATCTTATTACGCCTAAAAAAGCGATGTTACCGCAAGATGCACATGATGCAGCCGTTATTCTATTTACATCAGGCTCTGAAGGTACGCCTAAAGGTGTTGTTCACAGCCATTCAAGTTTATTGGCTAACGTTGATCAAATTCGTGCTATTGCTGATTTTTCCCCGAAAGACAAATTTATGTCAGCATTGCCGTTATTCCATGCATTTGGTTTAACTGCTTGCTTGCTAACTCCAATTTGCTTGGGCGCACGCGTTTTTCTTTATCCAAGTCCGTTACACTATCGAGTTGTACCTGAATTAGTCTATGACCAAAACTGTACGGTGTTATTTGGTACATCAACCTTTTTAGGAAACTACGGAAAGTTTGCCCATCCTTATGATTTTGCCAGAGTTAGATATGTGGTTGCTGGGGCTGAAAAGCTCTCTGAATCAACGCGTGTTTTATGGCAAGAGAAATTCGGTATTCGTATTTTAGAAGGTTATGGCGTAACAGAATGCGCACCTGTTGTGTCAATCAACGTACCTATGAGTGCCAAAGCTCATACAGTAGGGCGCTTATTGCCGGGTATGGAAGGGCGTTTAATTCCAATGAGTGGTATTACCGAAGGCGGTAGATTACAACTTCGTGGTCCTAACGTAATGATGGGATACTTACGTGTAGAATCACCTGAAAAATTGGAAGTCCCTGTCGCAACCAATGCTGACGGTATTGACGAAGAAGGTTGGTACGACACTGGTGATATTGTTGCTATTGATAGTGAAGGTTTTTGTACTATTAAAGGGCGTGTAAAACGTTTTGCAAAAATTGCGGGTGAAATGGTTTCTCTTGAAGGTGTTGAGCAACTTGCACGTAAAGCCTCTAAAGGTGAACACGCTGTTGTGACAATAAGTGATAAACGTAGAGGCGAATCATTAGTTCTGTTCACAACCGATAAGCAATTAGATCGTAGTACGCTATCAGCATTGGCAAAATCGGAAGGTGTTGCTGAAATTGCTGTACCAAAGGATATTCGTTTTATCAAAGAAATTCCTGTTTTAGGAAGTGGGAAAACGGATTTTGTCTCATTGAAAAAACTTGCTGAACAGGAAAATAACTAATGTCAGAGAATATTAGTCAGCCCCCTTTAATGAGTAGAGGAATGAAAGCGGTATTGATATCGCAATTTCTTTCCGCTTTTGCTGACAATGCATTATTGTTTGCGATCCTCGCTCAGTTTAAATCGGCGCTTTACCCTGAGTGGAGCCAACCTGTTTTACAAATGGTATTTGTGCTGGCTTTTATTCTTTTAGCACCTTTTGTTGGGCAGTTTGCTGATCGTAATCCTAAGGGTAGGGTAATGCTCAGTGGGAACCTTTTAAAATTCGTAGGCGCATTTCTTATCTGTGTCGGCTCAGATCCTTTCCTTGGTTATGCTCTAGTGGGAATTGGTGCTGCTGTTTATTCTCCTGCTAAATATGGCATTTTAGGTGAACTTACCGATGGTGAACGCTTAGTAAAAGCTAATGGTTTAATGGAAGCATCAACGATTGCTGCTATTTTATTAGGTTCAGTGATTGGTGGTTTGCTCTCAGATTGGAGCATTGTGCTTGCATTAGGTGTTTGCGCTGCAATGTATGCTTTAGCGGTATTTGTTAACTTTAGTATACCAAAATTATCAGCGGCTCAAATCGGGCGAGGTTGGAACATTAAAAGAATGTTCAGTCAATTTCTTGAGGCAACGCGTACCTTATGGACTGATAAAGAAAGCCGTTTTTCTTTAGTGGGAACCAGCATGTTTTGGGGCGCAGGGGTTACATTGCGTTTTTTACTTGTTCAGTGGGTACCTATTGCTCTAGGTATGACTGATAATACGACACCGACTATATTAAATGCGATGGTTGCCATTGGTATTGTAGTCGGCGCGGGGCTTGCCGCTAAATTTGTAACACTGAAAACAGTACGCCGCTGTATGCCTGCCGGTATTTTAATTGGTCTTGGTGTTGTTTACTTCTCATTGCAAACCTCAATTATTCCATCTTACCTAATTCTTATCATTATCGGTATTTTTGGCGGTTTCTTTGTCGTGCCATTGAATGCGCTATTACAAGACAAAGGAAAGCACAGTGTAGGTGCTGGTAATGCTATTGCTGTACAAAACTTAGGTGAAAATACGGCAATGCTATTAATGCTTGGATTATTCTCACTGGTGACGAGCATTGGTGTCTCTGTCGTTGCTATCGGAATTGGGTTTGGTGCTATTTTTGCCATAGCAATTGGTGGTCTATGGTTATGGGATTGCACCAGAAAGAAATCTTAAACAGTGAGATTTAGAATAGAGGTTAGATGAACCTTAATGATAAATTACGATGAAATGACCCGCCTAAGTATTGAGGTGGGTAAAGCGTTACTTGAAAAGAAGAGCACGATAACAACCGCTGAATCTTGCACTGGCGGATGGATTGCGAAAGTTATCACTGATATTGCAGGAAGTTCTGAATATTATCACCGTGGCTTTGTAACATATAGCAATGAAGCAAAGCATGAAATGATAGGCGTTGATGAACAAACTTTGCTTAAATACGGCGCGGTGAGTGAGGAAGTCGTTCTTCAAATGGCTAAAGGAGCACTGATAGCCGCTAATGCAGATTTTGCAGTGTCTGTTAGCGGTATTGCTGGCCCTGGTGGTGGTAGCGAAGAAAAACCCGTTGGTTTAGTTTGGTTTGGCTTTGCAATGAAAACACCAACAGGTATTCAAACTATGGCAAAACGCTGTATATTCAGTGGTTCACGAGAGCAGGTAAGAGCGGCATCTGTTATTTTTTCTTTAAAATCAATCCTTAAAGAAATTATTAATAATTAACTTGATACTGTATGATTATACAGTATAATGAATTTCAACAAGCAAAATCATATACGTTTTAATGGTAGTGACCCATATTTATGCTTCACTGCCCAGAGGGAGATAACATGGCTATTGATGAAAACAAACAAAAAGCATTGGCCGCAGCACTTGGTCAAATTGAAAAGCAATTTGGTAAAGGGTCTATCATACGTCTGGGCGAAGATCGTTCCATGAACGTTGAAACCATCTCTACAGGTTCTTTATCATTAGACGTTGCTTTAGGTGCTGGTGGTTTACCACGCGGCCGTATTGTTGAAATCTATGGCCCAGAATCTTCTGGTAAAACAACGTTAACTCTACAAGTTATCGCTGCTGCTCAACGTGAAGGCAAAATTTGTGCATTCATCGATGCTGAACACGCTTTAGATCCTATCTACGCTAAAAAACTAGGTGTAGATATTGATAACCTGCTATGTTCTCAGCCTGATACAGGTGAACAAGCCTTAGAAATTTGTGATGCGTTATCTCGTTCTGGTGCTGTTGATGTTATCGTTGTTGACTCCGTTGCTGCCTTAACGCCAAAAGCAGAAATTGAAGGTGAAATCGGTGATTCGCACGTTGGTTTAGCAGCTCGTATGATGAGCCAAGCCATGCGTAAATTAGCGGGTAACCTGAAAAACTCCAACACATTGCTTATTTTCATCAACCAAATTCGTATGAAAATCGGTGTTATGTTTGGTAACCCAGAAACTACAACAGGTGGTAATGCACTTAAATTCTACGCATCTGTTCGCTTAGATATTCGTCGTATCGGTTCTGTTAAAAACGGTGATGAAGTTGTTGGTAGTGAAACACGCGTTAAAGTGGTGAAAAACAAAATTGCAGCGCCATTTAAACAAGCTGAATTCCAAATTATGTATGGTGAAGGTATCAATACCTTTGGCGAATTGATTGATTTAGGTGTTAAACATAAATTGGTAGAGAAAGCTGGCGCATGGTACAGCTACAATGGTGAGAAAATTGGTCAAGGTAAAGCCAATGCAACAACTTACCTGAAAGAACACCCTGAAATGTATGATGAGTTAAACACTAAATTACGTGAAATGTTATTAAATCATGCAGGCGAATTTACTAGCGCAGCTGATTTTACTAACGATAGTGATAATGCAGCAGATATTGAAGAAACAGAAGAATAATTTTTTTCCAATGTCTAAATTGAATGTGTATTAAAACATATTACGATTATCGTAGTTGTAAACCACTAGTCAATTAATGTGATTTAACTCACTTAAAAAAGGAAGCTCTAAAACGGCTTCCTTTTTGCTGTATGTCGTATTTTTTGTTCAAAAGAGAGTTAAAATTAGTCTTATTTTGCTTTCTTCCCCTAAAAAATAGCCTTTAACACTACTTTATTTAATATAACGATATTTTTTACTAACCTATTTTTTACAGTTGTATGAAATTTTATATAGTGAAATTTTGGTGATATATCCTTGCTAATAAATAATGCAAATAAGAATCATTACGATAGTCTGGTTGCACCAGATAATAAATAATTGAGATATAAAGATAAATATATTCAATATATTTGGATCTAATTTAAATTGTATTTAAAGGTTTGTTGAGATGTAAGGTGAATTTTATACTGATAAGCGCTTTTATTTTAGTAAGTTATCGTGCTCTTAATATCTTATTTAAGTAATAATGCTTATGTGTTTATTACTAATTGCTATGAGAAAAAGAGATTATTCAGAGAGCATAAACGTATAGAGAGTAATCCCATAAAAAATCAGTAATAACAAATACTTTTTAATAATTACAAAATGAAAATACTTTAAGTTACTAACATTTCCCAAGATAATTGCTCTTAAATAGAGAAAAGTCCCATTCTCAGATAACAATCCCACTTTCAGAAAAAAACTAGACGATTTACAATGTCAACACGAATAAGTTTATCGGGGGTTTTACTTCTGACAGAAGAAATTCTATCTTATCCCTACTTATGTATTCGTTGGCTAAGTAGAGGTAACAATAAACCTCCTCTAACTAGATTTCTAATTTCTGTTTTTCCAGCTTGATTTCGGGATAATTATGAGCAAAAGCACCGCTGAGATCCGTCAGGCGTTTCTCGACTTTTTTCATACTAAAGGACATCAAATAGTACCTAGCAGTTCTTTGGTTCCAAATAACGATCCAACATTGCTGTTTACAAACGCAGGGATGAACCAATTCAAAGATGTATTTCTTGGATTGGATAATAGACCTTATTCCCGAGCGACAACCGCGCAACGCTGTGTGCGCGCTGGTGGTAAACATAACGATTTAGAAAATGTGGGTTATACCGCTCGTCACCATACCTTTTTTGAAATGCTAGGTAATTTCAGTTTTGGTGACTATTTCAAACATGATGCAATCAATTTTGCTTGGGAATTATTAACAAGCAAAGAGTGGTTCAACTTACCTAAAGAAAGACTTTGGGTAACGGTATATGCCACAGATGATGAAGCTTATGATATTTGGAATAAAGAAATTGGTATTCCAGCAGAAAGAATAATCCGTATTGGTGATAACAAAGGGGCACCATTTGCATCAGATAACTTCTGGCAAATGGGTGACACAGGCCCTTGTGGACCTTGTACTGAAATATTTTATGACCATGGTGACCACATTTGGGGCGGACCTCCAGGCTCACCAGAAGAAGACGGCGATCGCTATATTGAGATCTGGAACATCGTTTTCATGCAATTTAACCGTCAATCAGATGGCACAATGGATCCATTGCCAAAACCATCGGTTGATACAGGAATGGGATTAGAGCGTATTACCGCTGTTTTACAGCATGTAAACTCTAACTATGACATTGATTTATTCCGTTCTTTAATTAAATCTGTTGCACAAGTGACTAATGCAACAGATTTAGAAAATAAATCATTACGTGTTATTGCCGATCATATTCGTTCTTGTTCATTCCTTATTTGCGATGGCGTTATCCCTTCTAATGAAGGCCGTGGCTATGTTCTGCGTCGTATTATTCGTCGTGCAGTACGTCATGGTTATATGCTTGGCGCTAAAGATACCTTCTTCTATAAGTTAGTAGCTCCATTAATTGATGTTATGGCAGAAGCGGGTGAAGAATTAAAACGCCAACAAGATATCGTTGAAAAAGTATTAAAAACGGAAGAAGAGCAGTTTGCTCGCACGTTAGAACGTGGTCTGCAATTATTAGATGAAGAGCTTGCTCAATTAACAGATGACGTTCTTCCAGGTGAAACCGCTTTCCGTCTTTATGATACTTATGGTTTCCCTCTTGATTTAACTGCCGATGTTTGTCGTGAAAGAAATATCAAAGTTGATGAAAAAGGCTTTGAAGTCGCGATGGAAGAGCAACGTAAACGCGCTCGTGAATCCAGCGGTTTCGGTACTGACTATAATAGTTTAATCAAAGTGGATAGTCGCAGTGAGTTCTCTGGTTATGAGCATGATGAACAGCAGGGCACAATTACCGCTATTTTCCATAACGGACAATCAGTCACTGAATTAAAAGCAGGTGAAGAAGGTATTATCTTCTTAAATAAAACCGCATTTTATGCAGAGTCTGGTGGTCAAGTTGGTGATAAAGGTGTTCTAACAGGTAAAGATAGCCTGTTTGAAGTCACAGATACGCAAAAATACGGTAAAGCTATTGGTCATATTGGTAAAGTTAACGTAGGGTCATTTATTGTTAACCATAAAATCAATGCAGCCATTGATACTGCTCGCCGTGATGCTATTCGTTTAAATCACTCTGCGACGCACTTATTACACGCAGCATTGCGTCAAGTTCTGGGTACGCATGTTACGCAAAAAGGTTCTTTAGTTAACGATAAATATCTGCGTTTTGACTTTTCTCATTTTGAAGCTGTTAAACCAGAACAATTACGGGAAGTTGAAGATATTGTAAATGCGCAAATCCGTCTTAACTCACCAGTTGTCACTGAGTTAATGGATCTTGAAGATGCGAAAGAAAAAGGTGCGATGGCACTCTTTGGTGAAAAATACGACGAACGAGTTCGTGTTTTAACTATGGGTGACTTCTCTACTGAGCTTTGCGGTGGTACTCACGCTTCTAGAACGGGTGATATTGGTTTATTCCGCATTGTCAGTGAGTCAGGTACTGCGGCTGGTATTCGTCGTATTGAGGCGATTACGGGTATTGCAGCAATTGAGAGTATTCATGAACAATCAGATCTCATCTCTCTTGTTGCACAAGTTCTAAAAAGTGATGGTACAAACTTGGTCGAAAGAATCAAAACAGTCCAAGAAAAACATCGTTTATTAGAAAAAGAACTCCAACAACTAAAAGATCAGCAAGCTGCCCAAGAGAGTTCCTCTTTAGGTAGCCAAGCTAAAAACGTGAAAGGTATCAAACTTTTAGTTCGTGAGCTTAATGGTGTTGAGCCGAAAATGTTAAGAACAATGGTTGATGATTTAAAAAATCAATTAGGTTCTGCAATTATTGTGCTTTCTACTATTTCTGATGGTAAAGTGAGCTTAATTGTTGGGGTCACTAAAGATTTAACTGCTAAAGTTAAAGCGGGTGAGCTAATTAGTTTTGTAGCACAGCAAATTGGCGGTAAAGGTGGCGGTCGCCCTGATATGGCTCAAGCTGGTGGTACTGACGTTGAAGCCTTACCTGCTGCTTTGGCAAGTGTTGACGAGTGGGTTGAATCGCATCTGTAAGCGATAGCAACCTGAAAAAAGGCGCTATCCCTGTTTGTATCGGGATAACGCCTTATAGAGATATTGATAATCCGTTAAATAATCAATCACTAAATTTATATTTTGTTATGAAGTATGAGTTACTTGTGATAAATAATGATTATACGAATTGACAATGTATGATGGATAATGGCCGGGAAATTCTAGAGACCCGACTCTTGTAAATTTTCAAGGAGCAAAGAATGCTTATTCTAACTCGTCGAGTTGGTGAAACGCTTATGATAGGCGATGATGTGACCGTAACCGTTTTAGGGGTTAAAGGTAATCAGGTACGGATTGGCGTAAACGCACCCAAAGAAGTATCAGTCCATCGTGAAGAGATCTATCAACGAATTCAGGCCGAGAAAACTCAGCCTACTGATAACTACTAAATCAATTCCCATTTTTTAGTCAGTTACAATTCATTCGTAAGCGTCCACACTTTTGCCGGGTTTGGGCGCTTTTCTCTTTATAAGACTTTTGATTCCTATCTTTGTTCCTATCTTCGTTCTCCTTGAACTGTATTTATTATTGCACTATCCGTTTATTCTGATTGACAGAATTGAAAGTCTTTTTACCTCTAATCATTCGCTTCACAATTATTTGATGTGTGAATGAATTTATTTACTAAGAGAATAAAATACTTGAATGATTTTTCATCAGCGATATCATTGTGTTTAGAACTTTTTTAGCCAATCTTGATGATAAACGCATCAGTTTGTTTGTGAAGTGTTCAAACAAACGTATATTCGTAAAAAGTTGAGAAAAATTGTTTGACTTCTTAGGCTGAGAAAGTAATATGTGCGCCACACAGAGACGAGATGTTCAGTAAGAACTTCTTCGAGTGGTTCTAAATATGGTGAGATGGCCGAGAGGCTGAAGGCGCTCCCCTGCTAAGGGAGTATGCGGTCAAAAGCTGCATCGAGGGTTCGAATCCCTCTCTCACCGCCATTTAGATTTGCATCCTTAGCTCAGCTGGATAGAGTACTCGGCTACGAACCGAGCGGTCGGAGGTTCGAATCCTCCAGGATGCACC